>JAOPVI010000086.1 GCA_025966225.1 Mycobacterium sp.
CGCGGCAAGGGAATGGCCGTCAGTCCGATGCACCTTCGGTGTCATCGAAGAACGACCAGTCACCGTCGTGCTCGACTTCCATCCGCCACCCCAGCTCGGAGTTGTCGGCGCGGGCATCGACGAACCATGCGTGTGCGTCTTCAGCGCTGTCGATGTCCTTGGTCTCGACGACATCGCCCATGGGGTTGACCACTCGGTAGGTAGCCCTGCCTCCCACGTTCGCGGTAGCAGATTCTCTAACCATTCGGCAGCAGGTACGGCAGGCGCGGTGCCGTGACATATCACGTGAACCGTTGTCCTGCGCATGGCCCCGACCCCACCGCTGACAACGCAGACCATTCGCGATGCCGTGCTGATCGCCTTAATGATTCGCGCCTCAAAGTGATGCGGCACCACATCTCGTGGCCGATGTGGCAACGGTCCACAACGCGTGTTTGCCTGACGTAGCCCCCGGGCATTCGCCAGGCCATGCAGGTATCCGACATCGTTGGCCTACCCCTGGAATGGGGGTCCGCCATTCGCCACCGGCGTGTGTTTCATCCCGCCGGAGTGCTCGCCAACGGCTCCATTGAACGCATCGCTCCGCCTGGGTATGGGCTGCCGGTGGAGTCGTCGACCATTGTCGGCCGGTTATCCAAAGGTGTCGGCTTACCCGGGTCTCTCCCCGACATCGTCGGGCTAGCGTGGCGGATGCCCCCCCAGGCGTCCGCTCCAACGCCGTGGGATGTGCTCCTCGCGTCGGCAGGGGCGGGCGTCGTCGCGCGATATCTTCTGCGGCCCGCCACCTCGTGGTCAGGGATAGTTCTGTCAAGCTTGATGCCGCTGCGTTACCAAGGGCAGAACTGGTGGATTCTCGCGCGTATCACCGCCGACATCGAGGACTGGGGCATCTCGCTAGCGAGCATCGCGAGGCTGATCGCTTCTGGCGGCGTGCAGGTCTCGATCGAGCAGGCCTGTGGCAGCACCGGCGATTTTCGTCCTCTGGCGTGCCTGACCCTCCGGGAGGTGCTACCTGCCGGGGCCGACATCGCGTTCGATCCGACCACGCATAGCGCCCCCGAGGTGAAACCGTTCCCGGATTGGCTGACCGGCCTGCGCCGAGATGCCTACCGGCGCAGCCGTCAGGGTCGCGCAGAGAAACACGTCCTCGTGGATTAATCCGCCACGCCTGAGTTTGGCCAATGCCGCTCGGGCGGTTGAGCACACCCGTGCCGGATTACTGGCCCGCGCTCGCGCGCCTGTCGACGGGGTTGACTTTCGTCGCAGCGGGTAAGTGGTAGCCGTGATGCTCGAGCCCGATGAGTAGGACTGACCCAGCCCGCGTCGAGCGGACTGCGTGATGCGCGCCATGGTCGGAGACACCGACCGAATCGTAATAGTCGGTGCGGGTCTGGCCGGTCTGTCCGCGGCGATGCAGCTGGCCGGCCGCGGTCGCCACGTCACTGTCCTCGAGCGCGATCGTCACCCGGGAGGTCGGACCGGGCGCGCCGACGTCGCCGGCTATCTCCTCGACACCGGCCCCACCGTCCTGACGATGCCTGACATCATCGATGAGGCGTTCGCCGCCGTCGGGGAATCGATCACCGACCGGCTCCAACTCCTTCCGGTCACACCGGCTTATCGGGCGTCGTTCGCCGACGGCAGCGCACTCGACGTCCACAGCGACGCCGAGGCGATGGCCGCCGAGGTCGAACGCTTTGCAGGGCACCGCGAAGCGGACGGTTATCGACAGCTGCGCCGGTGGCTGACACGGCTGTACGAGGTCGAGTTCGACGGGTTCATCGCCGCGAACTTCGACTCCCCCTTGTCGCTGCTGACCCCCCAGTTGGCGCAGTTGGCTGCGATGGGCGGCTTCCGCCGTTGGGACCGGATGGTGCGCCGGTTCATCACCGACGAACGACTGCTCCGCGTCTTCACCTTCCAAGCGCTCTACGCAGGCGTGCCACCGCAACGCGCATTGGCCGTCTACGCCGTGATCGCCTACATGGACACCGTGGCCGGGGTCTACTTCCCCCGCGGTGGCATGCGCGCGCTCCCCGACGCCATGGCCGCCGCCGCCAGCGATGCCGGTGTCGAGTTCGTATACCAGTCAACCGTTTCCGCGTTGGAGCGCAGCGGCGACAGAGTCGCGGCCGTGCACACCGACACCGGCCATCGCCTGCCCGCCGATGCCGTCGTCCTCACCACTGAACTGCCCGAGACCTACCGACTGCTGAACCGGACGCCGCGGCGACTGCTTTCGTTGCGGCCCGCGCCGTCGGCCGTTGTCGCACACGTCGGCTGCCGCGCCGTCGGAGACCACATTGGCCACCACACCATCCTGTTCGGCGCCGCGTGGCACCAGACGTTCCGCGACATCGTCGACGACGGAGCGCTGATGTCGGATCCCTCCTTATTGGTGTCCCGGCCCACCGCCAGTGACGCCACCCTCGCGCCCGCCGGTCGCGACCTTCTCTACATTCTGGCGCCTGCCCCCAATACCGCTGTGGGCAAGATTGATTGGGCTGCAGAAGGTGACGCCTACATCGACCAGATGATGAGCGCAGTGACCGCCCGACTACCCCAACTCGGGGAGGACGCCGAGTTGCTGCGTGTCATCAACCCTGCCGACTGGGCACGCCAGGGGATGTTGGCGGGCAGCCCGTTCGCCCTGGCCCACAGCTTCGCCCAGACCGGGCCCTTCCGTCCGGCCAACACGATCCGCGGAGTCGAGAACGTAGTGCTCGCGGGATCATCAACGGTCCCCGGCGTGGGGGTGCCGACCGCCATCATCTCCGGGCGGCTCGCGGCAGATCGCATCACCGGTGTGCCGGCCGGTCGCACGCGTCCGAGTGCGGTGCGGTCATGATCGGTTCCGAGCTGGATGCAGCGGGGGTGCGTGACCCGGCGCTGCGGGATTCCTATCGGCGCTGCCGAGAGATCAACGCGGAACACGGCCGCACCTTCTTCCTCGCGACCCGGCTCCTCGCCCCTTCGCAACGTCCGGCGGTGCACGCCCTATACGGGTTCGCCCGGCGCGCCGACGACATCCTCGACGACCTCGATCCCGCGCTCAATAGGGCTCAGCGTGCGGATACGTTGGACCTACTGGCCACCCAGCTATTCGATCGCCTGGTGAAGGGCACGTCCAGCGGTGACGACCCGACATTGCCTGCCGTTGTCGACAGCGCCCGCAGGTACGGCATCGCCTGGGAACTTTTCGACGACTTCCTCAGCTCGATGCAGATGGATCTGACAGTGACTGACTATCCCAACCGGGCCGCGTTGGACCGTTACATGTATGGCTCGGCGGAGGTGATCGGCCTGCAGATGCTGCCCATCCTCGGCAGCGTCGTCCCCCGCGAGGAGGCCGCGCCCCACGCGGCTGCGCTCGGAAGAGCGTTCCAGCTCACGAACTTCCTGCGTGACGTCGACGAGGACCTGCAGCGCGGACGGATTTACCTCCCCGCCGACGAACTGGCCGCTCATGGGGTCGACCGGGACCTGCTGACGTGGTGCCACGAGCATGCCCGCACCGACCCGCGCGTGCGCAGCGCGCTAGTCGAACAGCACGCAGCGACCCGACGGGTGTACGCCCATGCGAGAACAGGAATCCCGCTTCTGCATCCGCGGTCCCGACCGTGCATCGAGGCGGCCTTCACGCTGTACTCGGAGATACTGGATCGCATCGAGGCAATCGACTTCGCCGTCTTCGGCCAGCGCGTGACCGTTGGCGCTGCGCGCCGCATCCGCGTCGGTGCCGCCGGCCTCGCGAAGGCGTGGCGCACGAGGTTGCAGAACACAGAGGAGTAGCCGTGGATCGCTGGCAGTACCTGATCGTCCTCGCAGCATGTCTGGCCATCACGGCACCCCTGGAGGTCGTCGGAGCGGGCGTCTACCGCCAGCCTTGGCGAATGGCCGGTGCCGTCCTGCCGGTCGCCGTCGTCTTCATCGTGTGGGATGCGCTCGCCATCGCCGCACACGTCTGGACCTACAACCCGCGCTACCTCACCGACATCGATCTGCCGGGTGCCATACCGCTCGAGGAAGTGCTGTTCTTCATCGTGATACCGATCTGCGGACTCCTCACCTACTCCGCCGTCGACGGCATCCTCGCCTTCGTGGGGCGGATTCGGGCCTCCAGAGTGCGGCCGTCGTGACCGGCCTCGGCTACACGCTGCCCGCCGTGATCGGGGTGATCGTGGTGATCGCCTTGGAGGTCGGCTTGCTGCGAACCGGACTCTTCCGCCGGCCGGCCTACTGGATCTCGATGGTCATCGTGGTCGGGTTCCAGATTCTCGTCGATGGCTGGCTCACCAAACTCAGTGCGCCGATCGTCATCTACGACGAAGGCCACACCAGCGGCATCCGCTTTCCATTCGACATACCGGTCGAGGACTTCCTGTTCGGCTGGGCGCTGGTGACCGCGGCGCTGCTGCTGTGGGAGCGCCAGCGGCGACGCGACCGCCAGAAGACGAAGTCGTGATGCGGGCCGCGACGCCCGGTGACGTTTCCACCGCCTTCGACGCGGGCGCACCTGCCTACGACGCGCTCGTCGGCGCCAATCCCGGTTACCACGCCCACCTCCGGCTTTCGGCGCAGCGCATGCAGATTCCCGACGCAGGTCGCGGATTGCGCCTCCTGGATGCGGGCTGCGGCACCGGAGCCTCCACCGCGGCGCTGCTGGCCGCCGCACCGCAGGCTGAGATCATTGGTGTGGACGGATCGGCAGGCATGCTGGCACAGGCCGCCGCCAAGAATTGGCCGTCCTCGGTTCGCTTCGTGCACAGCCGCATCGAGGACCTCGCCGCGGCAGGCGTCAAGGGCCCGTTCGACGGTATCCTCGCCGCCTACCTGATCCGGAACCTGGCCGATCCCGACGCTCAACTGAGTGCCTTTCGTGCTCTGCTACGGCCCGGCGCGACGCTGGCGGTGCACGAGTACTCGGTGCGCGACTCACGTCTCGCCACCGCCGTGTGGAACGTCGTGTGTACGACGATCATCATTCCGGCGGGCCGTCTACGCAGTGGCAATTCGGACCTGTACCGGTATCTGCGGCGTAGCGTGAATCGGTTCGACGGCGCCGCGTCCTTCCGGGAGCGCCTGCACGACAACGGTTTCACCGCCGCACGCAGTCACACGATGCCCGGCTGGCAGCACAACGTCGTGCACACGTTCCTTGCCGAGGCGCCACGATGACCGATCGACGCATCGCGGTGCACGACGCACTACCCGGGTTGCCGAATGCAGCGTCGTTGCCGCGAAGGCCGCACGTCGTCGTGGTCGGCACAGGCATCGCGGGTCTGGCCGCCGCCGCCGGCTTGGCGGAACGCGGCGTCACCGTCGACGTCGTCGAACGCGAGCCGTACCTCGGTGGCCGTGTCGGCGGCTGGCACGAGATGCTCGACGACGGCACCCCCGTATCGATGAATCGCGGGTTCCACGCGTTCTTCCGGCAGTACTACAACCTGCGAAAACTGTTGCGGTGCATCGATCCCGAGCTCGCGATGCTGACCCCGGTCGAGGACTATCCCCTTGTCGACGCGCACGGCCGCCGAGACACGTTCCGCGGCCTGCCGAAGACGCCACCGTTGAATGCGCTGGCCTTCGCACTACGCAGCCCCACGTTTCGGCTTCGTGATCTGGCTCGAATCA
Source organism: Mycobacterium sp. (assembly GCA_025966225.1). GTDB lineage: Bacteria > Actinomycetota > Actinomycetes > Mycobacteriales > Mycobacteriaceae > Mycobacterium. The sequence goes on from JAOPVI010000086.1 coordinate 5,635, forward strand.
ACGCCCGCGCCGCTGCCCCGCTGGCCGCGGTGTCGGTGCCGGACATCTACCAGTGGCTGGACCACGTGGACGCCGATTCCTTTCTTCGCGACATCAACTTCCCCGACGCGGCGCGACATCTCGCCTTCGAAGTCTTCTCACGCAGCTTCTTCGCCGAGCCGACCGACCTGTCAGCCGCCGAGCTGGCGACGATGTTCCACATCTACTTCCTCGGCTCAAGCGAGGGACTGGTCTTCGACGTAGCCAACGCCAACTTCGACGTCGCTCTGTGGAATCCCCTTCGGGCTCATCTGGAGACACTGGGGGTGCGCTTCCACACCGGCGTCACCGTGAGCGGGGTGCGCAATGCGTCCAACTTCACCGTCGACACCCGTTCGGGGCTGAGTTTCGAGGCAGACGGTGTCGTGCTGGCCACCGACGTCGCCGGTCTACGGCACATCGTCGAAGGTTCACCCACCCTCGACGACGAGTTGCGCCGCCGCGTCGAGGCCCTGCGTACCGCCGCACCCTTCGTCGTGCACCGGCTGTGGCTGGACCTCCCGGTCAACGCCGATCGCGCCGCGTTCCTGGGCACCGGCGGACGGCCGCCGCTGGACAACGTCAGCGTGCTTGAACGGTACGACGGCCAGGCAGCGGACTGGGCCCGACGAAACGGCGGGTCCGTCATCGAACTGCACGCGTACGCGGTGACCGAACGCCATGACGACCTGCGCGACCGACTCATCGCCCGGATGCACGAGCTCTACCCCGAGACCGAACGGGCGCGCATCGTCGGCGAGCGGGTGTTGTGCCGCAACGACTGTCCACGATTTGCACCGGGCGACTTCGCCGGCCGCCCAGGGGTGGATACCCCGCACGTCGGCCTGGCCCTGGCAGGCGACGGCATCCGGATCGATCTCCCGGTGGCGCTGATGGAACGCGCGGCGACCACGGGGTGGACCGCCGCCAATCGGTTGCTCAGCGGTTTCGGGATCAGGGGTCACGCCTTGGAAACCGTTCCGACACAGGGCCGCTCGGTGTTCCTGCGACGGCTCGCCAATCGGGCAAGGCAGCTGCGACGATGATCGGGCTCAACGAGTTCAGGAAGAGATTGTCGAAGACCTCTCCCCTTCGACTTCTTCCGCCGACACACTGGGCGGCCCAGCAACCGACGTACCACGACGCCAACCCCGCCGTGATCCGCTCTGCCCTGGCGCGCTCGCAGGCTCGGCCGAGCGGCAACTGGTATCCGTTCGCAGCTGCCAGCGGCATCCGCAGCCGACCACTGGCCTTCACCGTCGCAGGTATCGAACTCGTCGCCTGGCGCGGCGCCGACGGCACGCTGCACGTCGGCCCGTCGGCGTGTCCGCACCTCGGGGCCGACCTCTCGACGGGGCGCGTCGACGGCGGCGCGCTGATCTGCCCGTGGCACGGGCTGCGACTGACCGGCGGCAGCCGGATGGGCTGGAATCCGTTTCCTGCCCATGACGACGGCGTCATCGCCTGGGTACGGCTGAACGCCGTTGGTGGTGAGGAGCCCACCGAGGAGCCTGCGCTCGCCCAACGCCCCGACGGGGCGCGCGTGCACGCGGTGACACGGCTCGTCGGCGTATGCGAGCCAAGGGACGTCATCGCCAACCGGCTGGACCCGTGGCACGGGTCGTGGTTCCATCCCTATTCGTTCACGCGGCTCGACGTGCTCAGTGCACCACCCCCCGACGACAACCTTCCGGCGGAGCTGGATCGCTTTCTCGTCGCAGTGACGTTCCGGGTCGGCCGACTGGGTGTGCCCGTGGTGGCCGAGTTCACCAGCCCCGAGCCCAGGACGATCCTGATGCGGATCGTCGAAGGCGAAGGCTCGGGCAGCGTGGTGGAGACGCACGTCGCGCCGCTAGGCGCCGGAGATGACGGGCGGCCCAGAACGGCGGTGATCGAGGCCGTCATCGCACACTCCGATCGACCCGGCTTTGCGCACGCCTTGCGTGCCGCACCCATGATCACGCCATTGATGCGGCACGCGGCCACCCGGTTGTGGCGTGACGACCTGATCTACGCCGAGCGACTGTTCGCGTTGCGCAGTCACGACGCGAACCGGGGCTGACGGTCCGCCCACCAGGTCACGCGCCACGCGGCCCGGTCCACGCCAAGGGTCCCTCCGCTTCGAGCAGCGGAATCTGCTCTGCTGCCCATGGACTGATCGACCAGGCCAGTTCAGCGGCCGAACGCAACTCGAACCACGTCACCCATTGGTAGTCCATGATCTCGTCCGCGGATGCCTGAATCGCGGCGTCGGTGCGGGCGCAGAAGACGGGACAGACCTCGTTCTCGACCGTGCCGTCGGCCGCGACGGCGCGGTAGCGAAACCGTGGCAGGACACAGACTGGGCGCTCGATCGTGACGCCCAGCTCCTGGCGAGCACGGCGCCGGACTGCCTTGGCGACCGGCTCACCAGGCGCGGGATGCCCACAGAAGGAGTTGGTCCACACCCCGGGCCAGGTCTGCTTGCCCAGAGCGCGGCGGGTCAGCAGCACACGCCCTGCCCCATCGAAGAGATAGCACGAAAAGCCCAGGTGCAGCGGCGTCGACTCGTGATGCACCGCCGCCTTCGCCGCACTACCCACCTCTTGCCCATCGTCGTTGAGCAACACGACACGCTCGTCGCCAGTCATCACCGTCATAGAACACATTCCATATACGTACCCGTCGGCGCGTAAACCACGCAGGCGAATGGCGCCGGTAACGAATCGTGCGTTCGGCGGTTCGTGACGGGATGTTTAACGCGCAGCGGCGGGGGCATTTCGCTAGGACGTCGACCAGCGTGGTGTCCCACGGACTGGTCAGTGGACCAACGCCAGGGTGGTATGCAATGAACGTCGAGTCGAAACCGCAAGCCGACCCCTCGATCGGTGAGTTGGTGAGCCAGCTTTCATCGCAGACGTCGCGGTTGGTTCGAGATGAAATGAAGTTGGCGCAGACCGAGTTTCGAGAAGCGGCCAAGCACGCGGGCCTCGGTGCCGGTCTGCTGAGCGTGGCGGGGCTGCTGGCCGTCCTCGGGCTCGCAACCTTCGTCACCTCGGCTGTCGCTGCCCTCGCACTGGTGTTGCCGCTCTGGGCGGCGGCCCTCGTCATCGGAGTCCTACTGTTCGCCGCTGCGGGGATCGCGGGTCTGGTCAGCAAGAAGCAGCTACAGCAGACCGACCCGGTTCCGCAGCAGACGGTGGCCAGCGTCAAGCAGGACATCAACGAGGTGAAGGAAGCCCGCCATGACCAACTCTGATCCGGGCAAGCCAGAACCCGGCCCCGACGCTAGCGTCGACGAAATACAAGCGGACATCGGAGCCACCCGAAACGAGCTCGGTCGGACCGTGGAAGCCCTGTCGGCGAAGCTCGACGTCAAGCAGCAGGCCAAGCAGAAGGTCGATGACACCAAGGAACTCATCGCCGACAAGGCTCAGTCCGTGCGAGCGAAGGGTTCTCAGGTCGGCTCGCAGGTCGTCGACGTCGCTACCGACGACAAAGGTTCCGTTCGTCCCGTGGTACCGGCCGCGGCGGTCGCGTTGATCGTTGTCTTCGTGGGCGTCGTCATATGGAGGCGCCGCCGCAGATGATCACACCCCGGTCCACAGCACGTTGAGGGAGACGACATGGCCATGAATGCACCCAGCACGACGGCGAAGATTCTGTACCGCCCGGTTGGGCTGTTGAGCTCAGTTCTCGGCGGTCTGGTTGCCGGCGCGATATTCAAGCAGGTGTGGCGGCGGGCCGCGTCAGGCGAGAAGTCAGACCCGCCAACGGCGTTGGAGACCAGCTACTCGTTCAGGGAGATTCTGGTGGCCGCCGCGGTCCAAGGTGCGATTTTCTCGGTTGTGAAGACGGTGATCGACCGCCAGGGCGCACGACTGTTCGAGAAATGGTCTGGCGAATGGCCAGGAAGCTGACAGCTCACCGCGTTCTTTCGGACATCCGTGTGAGCAGCGATGAGACCCGCGCCGGCCAACCGGGAAACTCGACGAGCCTTACACCCTCGGCGCGCAGCACGTCCGCGAGCCAGACCGGGTCGCCGGTCCACGGTCCTGACTGGGGCACAGGGTGCTTCCTTTCGCGGTTGCCGGGTGACCAGAAACGACGCGTGTGCATTGGACGAGCACACATTCGGTTCCGCCGACGTTAGCCGTCAGCCAGCCTCCTCGGCGAGGGAAATGCGACCCCAAACCACCAGTCTGCGCCGTCATTGGGCGCAAGACTCCTGAGTCGGTGCTCCGGTTGTGATCGAATTCAGGTCCGCCGCCCTGCTGGGGCGACACCGAGCCATCACCGCCCGTATCCAGTGGGGAGGCTGAGGCTAGGGCGCCCGGGGGCGGACTTGGACAGACCGGTTGGCCCGATTCCGAACATCGCGAAGGCCCCAGTCGGTAGCATTGCTGCTGCAAACAGCACAGCGAGCCCATCCCCAGAGGCAAGCATGACGACGAAACGCAAGATCGTCGCGGTCTCCTCGATTTGCACTGCCTCCATCACTGTTCTCGGCACCGTTGCTGGTTTCCCTGCGCGCGCAGACGATTTGGGGACTGCGGTGTACGACGGCGTCAGCCAGCTTCGCCAGACATGCGCGGCGATCGGCGACGACCCGCGTTTGACCGCAGCGGCGCAGCGGCACGCCAACGACATGCTGAAGACTGGCGTGGACGGCCATACCGGTTCGGACGGTTCTTCACCGCAAGCCCGTATCGCGGATGCGGGTTACACCCAGACCGGATACACGGGTGAGATCGTCTACTGGGGCACCGGATCGGCTGCGACTCCGACCGCAGCGCTCGACTTGTGGATGGAAAGTCCTCCTCACCGCGCGATCATCTTGAATTGCGCCTTCACCGCAGGCGGCTTCGCCATCGCCTGGGACGGCAACAAGATGACCACCGTTGGCGACTTCGCGGGCCCTTGAAACCCAAGCCCGGCCAAGCTGTTTTGGGTCGCGCACATTCCGGCTCTCAACGGGACTCGCTTGTTGTGCGCTTGCTCCGTCGAGATAGTGATTCGCGAGCCGGTCACCTCACACAGTCGAATATTTGGGACTGCCCCGACTTCAGTTGACTCGCGGGGGGTGAACGGATCGCCACAAGTTAGCCGGGTCGACTCACGGATACGTCAGAAATGGGCGGGGCTCCACGCCCGGAAACCCACACCACCTCTGTCGATTGGGCGATGTGGTGAGAAACCAAGATCAGTCACCCGTCGCGGTGTTCGGTTGCCCGAATGGGTTCGGCACCGAACACGGCCGCACGCACCGAGCTCTCCACGGAACTGTCGGAGACGAACAACATCTCGTCGCCTGCCTCGAGCACGTCCTGCGGGGTGGGAAGGATGACTTCGCCTGCCCGAAGCAACGTCACCAGGGCCGTATTCTTGGGCAAGTCCAAGGCTCCCACGGGCTGGCCGACCAGTGGATTGTCCTCGGGCAGAGTCAATTTCGCCAGATCTGCCTTGCCACGTCCCAGCCCCATCAGACGGATCAGGTGGCCGATGTCGATGGCGCCCTCCACGCCGGCGACCATCGCGTCGGGCGTCGAGACCGCCACGTCGATCCCCCACGCCTGCGTGAACAGCCATGCGTTTCGGACCTCGTTGATCCGCGCCACCACCCGCGGTACCCCGAACTCGGACTTGGCCAGCAGGCCGACCACGAGATTGGCCTTGTCGTCTCCGGTAGCGGCGATCAGCACGTCACACGTCTCTACGCCCGCTTCCTCCATCGTGCTCATCTCGCACGCGTCGGCGAACAGCCAGTCCGCCTCGGGCACCGTGTGCGGTTCGAACTTGCGGTATTCGCGTTCGATCAGCAGGACCTTGTGGCCGTAGCCGAGCAACTCGCGCGCGACGGAACGGCCGACATTGCCTGCGCCGGCGATTCCGATGCGTGTCTTGCGCTCCGTCACACAGCCATCCTTGCCCATCCGGGCCGGTCCGGACGATCGCCCGACCTGAAATACTGACGGCAATGACCTTGGAGCAGCTGTATCTGGCCTTGCTGATCGGCGGCTTCGTGCTGCTTGCCAGCATCGTCGGCACCCGGGTGGCAACCGGGGTCGGGTTCCCCAGCCTGCTCCTGTTCCTCTTGGTCGGGGTCGTGCTCGGCGAGGACGGTCTGGGGCTGCAATTCGACGACGTCGAACTGGCCCGCAACATCGGCACGGCAGCGCTGGCCGTGATCCTCGTCGAAGGCGGCTTGACCACGCGGTTCGCCGACGTCCGGAAGGTGCTGGCACCCGCGGGCGCCATGGCCACCATCGGCGTCGTGGTCAGCATGGGGATCACCGCCACGGGCGCACACCTACTACTCGGCATCGACTGGCAGCTAGCCCTGCTCCTCGGAGCGATCGTGTCGTCCACCGACGCCGCCGCGGTGTTCTCGGTGCTGCGGGTGCTGCCGCTGCCACGCCGCGTCGCCGGCCTGCTCGAGGCGGAGTCCGGGTTCAACGACGCGCCCGCCGTCATCCTTGTGCTGATGTTCAGCACGATGCCGTTCGTGCTCGAGCCCGAAAGCGCCGTCGCCGACCTGGTGTACGAGTTGCTCGCCGGCTCGGCGATCGGACTGGCATTCGGATTTCTCGGCGCCATGGCCTTGCGCCGGATCGCACTTCCCGCGTCCGGGCTCTACCCGATCGCGACGTTCGGGCTCGGCATGGTGGCGTTTGCGGCGGCAGGCACCGTCCACGCCAGCGGGTTCATCGCCGCATACCTGGCCGCGGTGGTGCTCGCGAACTCCGGACTGCCACACCGGTCGGCCACCCGGTCGTTCGCCGAAGGACTCGGCTGGCTGGCACAAATTGGTCTGTTCGTGCTCCTGGGACTGCTAGTGGATCCCAGCGAGTTGGCCAGGGACCTGGTGCCCGCAATCGTCATCGGGCTGGTACTGCTGCTGGTCGCCCGACCGATCTCGGTGGTGGTCTCGTTGGCTGGATTCAACGTGCCGCTGCGCGAGCAGTTGTTCCTGTCGTGGGCGGGCCTGCGCGGCGCCGTGCCCATCGTGTTGGCGACCTTCCCGATCGTCGTGGGGGTCCCGGACAGCCATCGGCTGCTCAACATCGTGTTCGTCCTGGTGGTGGTCTTCACGTTGATTCAGGGCCCCAGCTTGCGGCCAATAGCGCAGGCCCTCAATCTGATCCCGCGCGACTCGCTTCACGAGATCCAGGTGGAGTCGGCGCCCCTAGACGTGCTCGACGCGGAACTGCTGACGATGACAGTGCAGCCGACGTCCCGGTTGCACAACGTGACGGTGATCGAACTCCGCCTGCCCGACCCGAGCGTGATCACGTTGATCATCCGGGACGGCCACACCTTCGTGCCCCTGCCCGACACCCGGATCGAGGCCGACGACCAACTGCTGATCGTCACCACGTCGAAGACCCGCGCGGCGGCCGAACGCAGACTTCGCGCCGTCAGTCGACGCGGCAAGCTCGCGTACTGGTTCGACGAATACGGCGAGGCCGACTAGTGCTACTGGGGCGTGAACGCGAGGCTTGGGCGCGGAAAATGGTAGCGCGCGCAGCTGTCTTCAACCGCCATTTGGATCACCGCCGCCACGACCCGAGGCGAATTCCACACCGGCCCAGCCAGACTCAACCGACTCAGGACGCGCCCACGACGCACATGGAGCTGAGCCATCTGCGCAGTCATCGCAGCGACCGCACCGGCGTATTGGTGGGCCCCAGTCGACCGTGCGTTCAATTGGCTGTGTAGTCCGACGAGTTCGAGCCGGTCTGACTGGCATATCGCGGCGATCGCATCGGCGGAATTTTCGGTGTTCACGTCCACCAGCACCTGTTGCCGCCTGCGGGTACAGCGCTCGAGGATGGGGACCTGCTCGCACGCGTCGACCACGAACTGACGGACGCCGGCGTTGACCCCGCAGCGGATCGGGCCCCATTGCGCGCGGTCACCGAAAACGACCAGCCGCGACGGCGCGACACCCGACGAAATCGCCAGCGCCAGTTCATCGCTCGAGTGCGCGACGACGGCCAGGCCGTGCAGCTCGACCCATCGCGCAGTGGCTGCGGTCTGCAACCGCTCGGCGGGGAAGACGATGCCGATTCCGGGCATCAAGGCTCGGTACCGCGCGAACAGGTGCGGCGTGTCCGATTCGTTGATCGTCGCTGTCCGGGCGGGCCGGACGAGGCCGGAGAGTGTCACACGTCAACGGTGACCCCGATCCGAGGGTCGCGACCGTTTCCTAGCGCTCTGTTGACGGCGTCGGGCACAACCATGACGACTTCTTGACGATGGCCAAACGAGTCGCGCGAAGCACCCGAGCACGCGCCCACCCGGGTGCCGGCGGCCGTCGGCGCGGGGCCCGCGTAAACGCCGCGGATGAGGCTCTCACCACGCGTTTTCTGCCGTGTATCACCCCGTCTGCAAGGACCGCGTAAATGAACTCCGTGCGGGCGTCAAGAAATTGTCAAGACCGACGTAATCCGTAAATATCGCGCGTTTACTTCTGTGTCGGCCCGCCTGCGCGGGCGTGACTGGAATGGAGACCTGATGTCCGTAGTGGTGTACATCGTGCTGACGCTGGCGATATTCGCCCTGCTCGGCCTGGTGCAGAAGTTGGTCGAGGGCCTGTGAACATCGACAACGCAGTCGGCCTGGTGCTGGCGATCGGCCTGTCACTATTTCTCGTTGCCGCGCTGATCTTCCCGGAGCGGTTCTAATGGGTACCACCGCTGCGGGGTTCGGCTTCCTCGCCCTGCTCATAGTGGCGCTCGCCGCGGTGCACGTGCCGCTCGGTGACTACATGTATCGGGTGTACGACTCCGACAAGGATTCCCGTGTCGAGCGGGTGATCTACCGACTGATCGGCGCCGACCCCAAGGCCGAACAGACGTGGATCTCCTATGCGCGCAGCGTGCTCGCATTCTCGGCCATCAGCGTCCTGTTCCTGTTCGTCTTCCAACTCGTGCAAGGCAAACTACCGCTGCATCTGCACGACCCCGCCACGGCGATGACGCCCGCGCTGGCCTGGAACACTGCGATCAGCTTCGTCACGAACACCAACTGGCAGGCCTACTCTGGCGAATCCACCCAGGGTCACCTCGTCCAGATGGCCGGCCTGTCGGTCCAGAACTTCGTCTCGGCAGCCGTCGGCATGGCCGTCGCCGTGGCCCTCGTCCGGGGGTTCGCGCGCCGTCGCACCAACGAGCTGGGCAACTTCTGGGTCGACCTGGTACGCGGCACCATTCGCATCCTGCTGCCATTTGCGTTGGTCGCTGCCGTCATCCTCCTCGTCGGCGGCGCGATCCAGAACTTCCACCTGCACGACCAGGTCGTCAACACACTCGCCGGTGGCCGGCAGACCATCACCGGTGGTCCGGTCGCCAGCCAGGAGTCCATCAAGGAACTTGGTACCAACGGCGGAGGCTTCTACAACGCCAACTCGGCGCACCCGTTCGAGAACCCCACCGCGTGGACGAACTGGATCGAGATCTTCCTGCTACTGGTCATCTCGTTCTCGCTGCCGCGCACGTTCGGTCGCATGGTCGACAGCAAGAAGCAGGGCTACGCGATCGTCGCCGTCATGGGCACGATCGCTCTGATCAGCGTCACGCTGATGAGCGTCTTCCAACTGCAGGCGCACGGCACCAACCCGACGGCGATCGGCGCGGCCACCGAGGGCGTGGAACAGCGGTTCGGCGTGTTCAACTCGGCGGTGTTCGCCGACGCGACGACGCTCACCTCGACGGGAGCCGTCAACTCGTTCCACGACTCCTACACCAGCCTCGGCGGCTTGATGACGTTGTTCAACATGCAGCTCGGTGAGGTCGCGCCCGGTGGAACGGGTTCCGGGTTGTACGGCATGCTGATCCTCGCGGTCATCACCGTGTTCGTCGCCGGGCTCATGGTCGGCCGGACACCGGAGTACCTGGGCAAGAAGATCACGCCACGCGAAATCAAGCTGGCCGCAACCTATTTCCTCATCACCCCGCTGCTTGCACTCGTCGGGACGGCGACCGCCATGGCACTGCCCGGTCAACGGGCCGGCATGCTCAACAGCGGACCGCACGGCTTGTCCGAGGTCCTATACGCATTCACCTCGGCGGCGAACAACAACGGCTCGGCCTTCGCCGGTATCAGCGTCAACACCGTTTGGTACAACACGGCACTCGGGCTGGTAATGGTGCTCGGGCGCTTCCTGCCGATGATGTTCGTGCTCGCGCTGGCCGGCTCTCTGGCCCGCCAGGGCACGACGCCGGAGTCCATCGGCACGTTGCCCACGCACCGGCCACAGTTCATCGGCATGGTCGTCGGCGTCACCGTGATCCTCGTCGCACTCACCTTCCTGCCCGCCCTCGCACTCGGGCCCCTAGCTGAAGGAATTCACTGAAATGTCCGCTCCAACAATTGATTCGACTGCTCTCCAGCAGCCCGCGACGCACCAACCGAAGAGCGCCGTCAAAAGCGGACTGCTCGACCCGAAGATGCTGCTGAAGTCGATCCCCGACGCGCTGCGCAAGCTGGATCCCCGCACGCTGTGGCGCAATCCCGTGATGTTCATCGTCGAGGTCGGCGCCGTGTGGAGCACGGTACTGGCCGTGCGGGATTCGACCTGGTTCTCCTGGTCCGTCGTGTTCTGGCTCTGGTTGACGGTGGTGTTCGCGAACCTCGCCGAGGCGGTCGCGGAAGGCCGCGGCAAGGCCCAGGCCGAAACCCTGCGCCGGGCGAAGTCCGACGCGGTGGCTCGTCGCCTCGTCGGATGGACTCCCGGAGGCACCGGATCCGAGGAGGAAATCGCCGCGCCGCTCCTACAGCAGGGCGACATCGTCGTCGTCGAAGCCGGACAGGCCATTCCGGGCGACGGTGACGTCGTGGAAGGCATTGCCTCGGTGGACGAGTCGGCGATCACCGGCGAATCGGCCCCGGTGATCCGCGAATCCGGTGGCGACCGCTCGGCCGTCACCGGCGGCACCACGGTGTTGTCCGACCGCATCGTGGTGAAGATCACCCAGAAGCCGGGCGAGAGCTTCATCGATCGGATGATCGCACTCGTCGAGGGCGCGAACCGGCAGAAGACGCCGAACGAGATCGCACTGAACATCCTGCTGGCCGCCCTGACGATCATCTTCGTGTTCGCGGTGGCGACCTTGCAGCCGTTGGCCATCTTCTCCAAGGCGAACAACCCTGGCGTGCCCGACTCGCAAGCGCTCGACGGTTACGGGGTCACCGGAATCGTGATGGTGGCCCTCCTCGTCTGTCTCATCCCGACGACCATCGGCGCGCTGCTGTCGGCCATCGGAATCGCAGGCATGGACCGGCTGGTGCAGCGCAACGTGCTCGCCATGTCCGGGCGCGCCGTCGAGGCTGCAGGTGACGTGAACACCCTGCTGTTGGACAAGACGGGCACGATCACGCTCGGCAACCGCCAAGCGTCGGAGTTCGTCCCGCTGGCTGACATCACGCCGGAGCAACTGGCTGACGCCGCGCAACTTTCCAGCCTTGCCGACGAAACGCCGGAAGGCCGTTCCATCGTGGTCTTCGCCAAGCAGGAGTTCGGACTGCGGGCGCGTACGCCGGGTGAGCTCACGGGCGCGAATTGGGTCGAATTCACCGCCACCACGCGGATGTCCGGCGTCGACCTCGAGAACGGGCATCAGCTGCGCAAGGGCGCGACGGCGTCGGTCGCCGAATGGGTGCGCAGCCAAGGTGGCACGGTCCCCGAGGATCTCGGCGCCAAGGTCGACGCCATCTCGGGTTCCGGCGGCACCCCGCTAGCGGTGGGCCAGGTCGTGGACGGCAAGGCCTCAGTCCTGGGCGTCATCCACCTCAAGGACGTCGTCAAGCAGGGCATGCGCGAGCGCTTCGACGAGATGCGCAAGATGGGCATCCGCACGGTGATGATCACCGGCGACAACCCGTTGACCGCCAAGGCAATCGCCGAGGAAGCCGGGGTCGACGACTTCCTCGCCGAGGCCACGCCGGAAGACAAACTGGCGCTGATCAAGAGCGAGCAGGAAGGCGGCAAGCTGGTCGCGATGACCGGTGACGGCACCAACGACGCGCCCGCGTTGGCCCAGGCCGACGTCGGCGTCGCGATGAACTCGGGCACGTCGGCCGCCAAGGAGGCCGGCAACATGGTCGACCTCGACTCCGACCCGACGAAGCTCATCGAGATCGTCGAGATCGGTAAGCAGCTGCTCATCACCCGCGGAGCCCTGACCACGTTCTCGATCGCCAACGACATCGCCAAGTACTTCGCGATCATCCCGGCGATGTTCGTCGCGTTGTTCCCGGGTCTGGACCTGCTGAACGTCATGCGTCTGCACAGCCCGGAGTCGGCCATTCTGTCGGCGGTGATCTTCAACGCGGTGGTCATCATCGCGCTGATCCCGCTGTCGCTGCGCGGGGTGCGGTACACCCCGAGCAGTGCGTCAAAGCTGTTGAGCCGCAACCTCTACATCTACGGCATCGGGGGCATCGTCGCCCCGTTCATCGGAATCAAACTCATCGATCTCGTCGTTCAACTACTTCCTGGGATGTCCTAAGATGAATATTTCCAACCTCGTTCGGCAACATTGGGCCGCACTCCGCGCGTTGCTGGTGCTGACAGTGATCACCGGCCTCGCCTACCCGCTGTTGGTCTGGGCGATCGGGCTGCTCCCCGGTCTCAACGACCAGGCCCAGGGCTCGATCATCTCGGTTGGCGGAAGGCCGGTGGGCAGCGCCCTGATCGGGCAGTCCTTCACCGATTCCGACGGCAACCCGCTGAAGCAGTACTTCCAGAGTCGGCCGTCGGCCGCCGGTGCCGGTTACGACCCGCTGGCCACCAGTGCCAGCAACCTCGGGCCCGAGAACATCGTCGACACGCCTGCCGACCCCGCCCAGTTGGCGGCGGGCACTGCGCCCTCCGACGCGGGCTTCAAGGCCAGCCTGCTGACGCTGGTGTGCTCGCGTAGTTCCGCGGTAGCGCAACTGGAGGGAGTCGACGGGTCACGGCCCTACTGCACCGGCGACGGTGTCGGCGCCGTGCTGTCGGTGATCGGTCCGCGCGAGGCGACCGGCAACGTCGTGCGACCCACGAAGGTCGTCAGCGTGAACCAACCATGCGCGACCACCAAGGTGCCCTTCCTCGCGACTTACGAAGGCGTCAAGGTCGAATGCGCGCAGTTCGGCGAGGACTACTCGGTCGGTCAGATCGTGCCGATCCGCGGTGCGGCATCCGCCGACCCCGCCGTGCCCGCAGACGCGGTGACCGCCAGCGGAAGTGGGCTGGATCCGGACATCTCCCCGGCCTATGCCGACATACAGGTGGCGCGCGTCGCCAAGGTCCGCGGGGTGTCGGCCGAACAGGTTCGCCAACTGCTCGCGGACAACACCCATGGCCGCGCATTGGGCTTCATGGGCGAGCCTCGGGTGAACGTGCTGGAGCTCAACCTCGCGCTGGATCAGAAGTACCCCGTGAGGAGCTGAGCGGGCAGGTGGATGATGAGGACGTGAGTGCCGCACCGCACGGTCCCAGGCGTGGGGAACTGCGCATCTACCTCGGGGCGGCGCCCGGCGTCGGCAAGACCTTCGCGATGCTCGGCGAAGCCCACCGCCGAGCGGGACGGGGCACCGATGTGGTCGCGGCGGTCGTGGAAACCCACGGCCGCAAGAAGACCGCCGAGTTGATCGAGGGCATCGAGGTCATTCCTCCGCGCTACGTCGACTACCGGAACGGCAGTTTCCCGGAACTCGACGTGCCCGCCGTACTGGCGCGGCACCCCGAGGTGGTGCTCGTCGACGAACTCGCCCACACCAACACTCCAGGCAGCAAGAACCAGAAGCGCTGGCAGGACGTCCAGGAGTTGCTCGATGCAGGCATCACGGTGATCTCCACGGTCAACGTGCAACACCTCGAGAGCCTCAACGACGTCGTCGCGCAGATCACTGGCATCGAGCAGCAGGAGACCGTGCCAGACGCCATCGTACGTAGCGCCGCGCAGATCGAACTCGTCGACATCACTCCGGAGGCGTTGCGGCGCAGGCTGTCCCATGGCAACGTGTACGCTTCCGAACGCATCGACGCGGCCTTGTCCAACTACTTCCGGCAGGGCAACCTGACGGCGTTGCGGGAGCTTGCGCTGCTGTGGCTGGCCGATCAGGTGGACGCCGCCCTTGCCAAGTACCGCGCCGACCACAAGATCAACGCGACCTGGGAGGCTCGCGAGCGCGTGGTCGTCGCGGTGACCGGCGGCCCGGAATCGGAAACTCTGGTACGCAGGGCGTTTCGGATTGCGTCCAAGTCGAGCGCTGAGCTCATGGTGGTCCACGTCGTCCGCGGCGACGGCCTGGCAGGCGTGTCGGCTCCGGCGATGGGCAAGGTGCGAGAGCTCACCGCCAGTCTCGGTGCGACCCTGCATACCGTCATCGGTGACGACGTGTCCGCCGCCCTTCTGGACTTCGCCCGCGAAATGAACGCCACCCAACTGATTTTGGGCATCTCCCGGCGTTCGCGATGGGCCCGCATCTTCGACGAGGGCATCGGCGCAAGGACGGTCCAGGACTCGGGCAAGATCGACGTGCACATGGTGACCCACGAGCAGGCAAAGCCCGGTTGGTCACTCGCCAAAGTGGCACCGCGGCAACGCCACCTGATCTCGTGGCTCGCGGCGCTCGTCGTCCCGTCCGCGATCTGCGCGGTCACCGCGCTGCTCTTGGACCCCTTCCTCGGCATTGGCGGCGAGAGCGCACTGTTCTTCGTCGGCGTGCTGATCGTCGCGCTTCTCGGCGGTGTCGCTCCGGCGGCGCTCTCCGCCCTGTTGTCCGGACTGCTGCTGAACTACTTCCTCGTCGCACCGCGTTACACCTTCACCATTGCCGAGCCGGACAGCGCCGTCACCGTTGTCGTACTGCTCGCGGTAGCCGTCGCGGTCGCTGCCTTGGTGGACGGGGCCGCAAGCCGCTCGCGCGAAGCCCGTCATGCCTCGCAGGAAGCCGAACTCCTCGCCCTGTTCGCGGGCTCCGTCCTTCGCGACGCAGACCTCACGGTGCTGCTGGAACGGGTCCGCGAAACGTACGCACAGCGTGCGGTCAGCGTGCTGCGAGAAGGCTCCGGCATCGTGGCCTGCGTGGGTACGGACCCGTGCACCGACGTGGACAGCGCAGACACCGCTGTCGAGGTCGGGGACGACGAGTTCTGGCTGCTCATGGCGGGCAAGAAACTGGCGGCGCGGGACCGCCGCGTGCTCAGCGCGGTCGCAATGCAGGCGGCCGGCCTCGTTCGACAGCGCCAATTGGTCGAGGAGGCCGGAAAGGCCGAGGCGATCGCCCGCGCCGACGAACTACGCCGCTCGTTGTTGAGCGCGGTCAGTCACGACCTCCGTACGCCACTGGCCTCCGCCAAGGCGGCAGTGTCCAGCCTGCGCAGCGACGACATCGGATTCTCGCCGGAGGACACTGCCGAACTACTTGCCACGGTGGAGGAATCCATCGACCAGTTGACCGCGTTGGTCGGCAACCTGCTCGATTCGTCGCGGTTGGCCGCCGGGGTGGTCAAGCCCGAGCTTCGCCGCGTGTACCTAGAGGAGGTGGTCCAACGTGCACTCCTCGGGATCAGCAGAGGGACAACGGGTTACCGGCGAGCGGGCCTCGACCGCGTCAAGGTGGAGGTGGGCGACGCCGTCGTGTTGGCGGATGCCGGGCTCCTGGAGCGGGTCCTGGTCAATCTGATCGACAACGCGTTGCGGTACGCCCACGACAGTGTCGTGCGGGTCAACGCCGGCAGGATCGGGGGACGCGTGCTGATCAACGTCGTCGACGAGGGGCCCGGCATCCCCCGCGGCACCGAGGAACAGCTCTTCGAGCCGTTCCAGCGGCTAGGCGACCAGGACAACAGCACCGGCGTAGGCCTCGGACTGTCGGTGGCCAGCGGATTCATCGAAGCGATGGGTGGCAACGTTGCCGCCACCGATACCCCCGGCGGCGGGCTGACCATCGTCGTGGATTTGCCTGCGCCAGAAGGCAAGCAAGCATGAACACGATCAAGACCCGCGTGCTGGTGATCGACGACGAGCCGCAGATCCTGCGCGCGTTGCGGATCAACCTGTCCGTCCGCGGCTACGAGGTGACGACGGCGGCCACCGGGGCTGGGGCGTTGCGATCGGCGGCAGAGCACAAGCCCGATGTCGTCGTCCTGGACCTCGGCCTGCCCGACATGTCCGGCATCGAAGTGCTGGAGGGGTTGCGGGGCTGGCTCACGGCGCCCGTCATCGTGCTATCGGCCCGCACGGATTCGTCGGACAAGGTGCTGGCGCTCGACGCCGGCGCCGACGACTACGTCACGAAGCCGTTCGGCATGGACGAGTTCCTGGCTCGGCTGCGGGCGGCGGTACGGCGTGGCGCGGCGGCCTCCGAAACCGACGAGCCGGTGATCGAAACATCCTCGTTCACAGTCGATCTGGCCAGCAAGAAGGTGACCAAGAACGGCACCGAGGTCCACCTCACCCCCACCGAATGGGGCATGCTCGAAATGCTGGTGCGCAACCGCGGCAAGCTCGTCGGACGCGAGGAACTGCTCAGAGAGGTGTGGGGTCCGGCCTACGCCAAGGAGACGCACTACCTGCGGGTGTACCTCGCGCAGCTGCGCCGCAAGTTGGAAGTCGACCCGTCACGCCCGAAACACCTGCTGACCGAGGCCGGCATGGGTTACCGCTTTCAGGAGTGACTCGCCGAATTCGCGTGTTCCACGTCAGGGGATGACGAGTGGAAGATGCGCCCAGCCGCGGACGGTGGAACTCGGCGCCATCCTGTCCCCGCCGAGGTCGACATCCCACTCCGGGAAGCCGCGTCCCGATATGAAAGTCTGCCGATCGGCGAGTCCGCGCTCGACGTCGTCGTAGCGGCGCACCGCGTAGAAGTCGTGGCGTTCGTTGTAGTAAACCGGCGCTTCGTCGCGCAGGCGCTGATACGTCGGATACGGATCGCGATGGATCTCGACGTCGTACGGATCGAAGTACACATCGCTGGTCTGCATCGTTGCCCCCCGACAACTCCGACTGAAATTACTGTGCGACGTCAGTCTGCGCCGCCTGGGCGGTCGCCGACAAGCGTTTGGCCGATCTTGATGCGCCGCGCCGCCACGCCGCTGCTTCAGTACGGTGAAGACATGAAGTATCTCGAAGTTGACGGAGTCGGACGTACCAGCCGGATCGGTTTGGGCACCTGGCAGTTCGGATCACGCGAATGGGGCTACGGGGACCAGTACGCCTCGGGGCCCGCCCGCGAAATCGTGCAGCGCGCGCTCGCTCTGGGGGTCACGCTGTTCGACACGGCCGAGATATACGGGACCGGCAAGAGCGAGCGCATCCTCGGTGAGGCCCTCGGCGACGAGCGCGCCAACGTCGCGGTGGCCAGCAAGATCTTCCCGGTGGCGCCGTTCCCCGCGATCGTCAAGCAGCGCGAACGGGCCAGCGCGAAGCGCCTGCAACTCGACCGCATCCCGCTGTACCAGATCCACCAGTCCAACCCGATCGTGCCCGATTCGGTGATCATGCCGGGCATGCGCGAACTGCTCGACAGCGGCAGGATCGGCGCGGTCGGTGTGTCGAACTATTCGCTCGAGCGGTGGCAGAAGGCCGACGCTGCGCTCGGGCGCCCGGTGATCAGCAACCAGGTGCACTTCTCACTGGCCCATCCCCAGGCGCTCGACGACCTGGTTCCGTTCGCGGAGCGCGAGAATCGCATCGTCATCGCCTACAGCCCGTTGGCCAAAGGGCTGCTTGGCGGGAAGTACGGCCTCGACAACCGGCCGCCCGGTGGCGTGCGGGCGATGGAGCCGTTGTTCGGCACCGAGAACCTGCGCCGCGTCGAGCCGCTGCTGCAGACCTTGCGCGACGTCGCGGCCGAACTCGACGCCAAGCCGGCACAGGTGGCGCTGGCCTGGCTGATCAGCCTCCCGGGCGTCGTCGCCATTCCCGGGGCGTCGAGCGTCGAGCAACTCGAGTTCAACGTCGCCGCCGCCGACATCGAGCTGAGCGCGGAGGCGCGCGACGCGCTCACCGCGGCCGCGCGGGCCTTCCGACCGGTGTCGGCGGGACGCTTCGTCACCGACCTGGTGCGCGAGAAGCTTCCGTTCGGCTAACCTTGCTCGCCTGCACCGTGTAGGTCATCGGCATCCGGTCGCGGCCATGCGCCAGCACGAACTCCCCCTCGAAGTCGGCGCTCGGAATCATGGCCTCGTCCAACGGATTCCACGGCACTTCGCGATGCTCCTCCAGATTGGTCACGACCAATCCGGCGTCGGTGAGCGCGGTGAACAGTTCGCCGATCCCATGGTTGAAGATGACCGTCTCGGGTGACGCGAGCACACCGGTGCCCGCGTAGGTGTCGTCTTCGACGAACGTCGTGCCCTCGGTTTCGAAGTAGGGGTACTCGAGCACCAGGAGTCCGTCCGGCCGGGGGTCGCACATCGCCCACAACACCGGGTGACCCTCCCTCATGAACAGCCGCCCGCCCGGCCTGAGCAGGCCCGCCACGACCTCCGCCCACCGGCGAATGTCGGGCAGCCAGCAGATGGCCCCGATGCCGGTGTAGACGACGTCGCAGACCTGAGCGCCGAGCGCGGCCACCGCTTCGTACACGTCGGACTCGATGAACCGGACGTCGGCGTGCGCCCGTTCGGCCAAGGCGCGACCCGCGGCCAGCGCGCTTGGTGAGAAGTCCAGACCGGCAACAGAGCGGGCGCCAAGCCGAGACAGCGAAACCGTGTCGGTGCCCAGGTGGCACTGCAGGTGTACGACGTCGAGGCCGTCGAGTCGGCCGAGTCGAGGCTGGTCGTAGCGCACCACCGGCGACAGGTAGGCGGGATCGGCGAAGGCCGCCAGGTCGTAGCCGTCGGGTCCGGTGTGCACCGGGACCCGCGACTCCCAGTTCGCCAGGTTGATGGTGCGCCAATCGCCGGTCACGACCTCATTCTCACAGCTTCCCGTTGGTTCGCCGTCACGTGATCGACGGCCGGGCCGCACATCTCGATGGCCTTCTCCGTGAGGCAGGTGACCAAGACGAACGGACACCAACTGCGCGGCGACGCAGCCCGCGGATTACCTCGGCTGAGCGATTGTGTACGTAAACCCGCGGTGAAGCGCGGGTTTGTGCACATAAGTCGCTACGGGGACGCGGTCTCGGAGGCGAGCGCGATCAGCTTGGCGCGCACCAGGTCCGGTCGCTCGTCGACGACGAAGTGGCTGGCGTCCACCGTCTCCAACGTGTAGTCGTCGGCGTTGGCCGTCTCTGCCGCGACCCAAGACGGATGGACGGCTGCGTCGCCTACCCCGAACAGCGCACGAATCGGCACTGTGGCTCGTCGGGTCTCGGGATTCCTTGCACTCTGCGGTATTTCCCGCGTCAGGAACGTGCGGTAGGTATCCGTGGCGGCACGTGCGCACACCGGATCCCGGAAGCGTTCGGAGTAGACGCGGGCGGTCTTGGGATCCAGGTTGGACCCGATGCCGAACATCACCTTTTCCACGAATTTCGTGTGCTGCTGCACCCATACCCCGAACGTCGCAAGCGGTATCTGGTAGCCGAAGCGATAAAGCCGGGGCAGCACGTTTCGCGCGGTCACCCACGGGTGCGCCATGTTCATCGCCAGATAGCCGTCGAACCGTTCGGGCGCGGCGAGCACCATCCGGTACCCGACGAAGGCACCCCAGTCGTGTCCGACGAGCAGTACGCGGTCAAGCCCCATCGCGTCCATCAGCGCGAGCACGTCCTCGGCGACGTCCTCCTTGGCCCACTTGTGCGGCGCAGGCCCGGACCAGCCGTAGCCGGGCAGGTCGGGAGCGATGATCCGCAAACCGGGCGGCGGGTCGGCCAGCAGGTCGCGGTACACCCAGTGGTGTTGAGGCCAGCCGTGAAGTGCGAGCACCGGGCGCCCGTCCTCGGGTCCCGATTCGGTGACGTGGAACCGCACTCCGCGGGCTTCCACGAAGGACCGCCGCACCCCTGTGATGGGCGGCGGCTCGCTGCTTGTTGACGTCGTGTCAGTAGCCATGCCTTGCGACTATAGAAACCCGCGCGAACCGGCCGACAACTGGGCTCGCCGCGCTACCGTGCGGTCATGGTCAGCTTTCGCACAGTTTTCGACGCCAGCCTCGCCGACCCCACCGCGTTCTGGGCGGACGCGGCCAGGGCCGTGACGTGGACGCGCGAGCCGACCCAGATCCTCGACGAGTCGAATCCGCCGTTCTACCGCTGGTTCCCCGACGGCGAGTTGAACACGTGCGCCAATGCCCTCGACCGTCACGTGGAGCAGGGTCGCGGCGAGCAGGCGGCGCTGATCTACGACTCGCCGCTCACCGGCACGCAGCGCACCTACACCTACCGCGAGTTGCTCGACCAGACCGCCCGGTTCGCCGGCGTGCTGCGGGACCTCGGCGTCGACAAGGGCGACCGCGTGGTGATCTATCTGCCGATGGTCCCCGAGGCCGTGATCGCGATGCTCGCGTGCGCACGACTGGGCGCCGTGCACTCGGTGGTGTTCGGCGGGTTCGCGGCCAACGAGCTGGCGGCCCGCATCGACGACGCTCGACCAGCGCTCGTCGTGTCGGCGTCGTGCGGCATCGAACCCACGCGCACCATCGCCTACAAACCGATGCTCGACGCGGCGCTAGACATCGCCGAACACGCCCCGCCCAAGTGCGTGATCCTTCAGCGCCCGCAGCAGCCCTGCGAACTGATCAAGGGCCGCGACGTCGACTGGGCCACCGCGCTCGAGTCGGCCCAACCCGTCTCACCGGTTCCGGTCGCCTCGACCCATCCGCTCTACGTGCTCTATACCTCCGGAACGACGGGCAAGCCCAAGGGCATCGTCCGCGACAACGGCGGCCACGCCGTCGCGATGATGTGGACGATGCGCCACATCTACGACATCGAGGCGGGCGACGTGTTCTGGGCCGCTTCGGATGTCGGTTGGGTCGTCGGCCACTCCTACATCGTCTACGGGCCGCTGATGGCCGGCGCGACGACCGTGCTGTACGAAGGCAAGCCGGTCGGCACGCCCGACGCGGGGGCGTTCTGGCGGGTGGCCTCGGAGCACCGCGTCAAGGCCCTCTTCACCGCCCCGACCGCGATACGGGCCATCAAGAAGGAGGATCCGGAGGGCGAGCACCTCGCCCGCTATGACCTGTCGGCGCTGCGCTACCTGTTCCAGGCCGGCGAGCGGCTCGACCCCGGTACCTACCACTGGGCTTCCGAACAACTGGGCGTCCCCGTCATCGACCACTGGTGGCAGACCGAAACCGGATGGTCGATCGCCGCGGGCCCGATGGGCGTCGAAGCGTTGCCGGTGAAGCCGGGTTCGGCCACCGTTCCGATGCCCGGCTACGACGTCCGAGTGCTACGTCCGGACGGAAGCGAGTGCGACGCAGGCGAAGAGGGCTCGATCTGCGTCAAGTTGCCGCTACCTCCGGGCACGTTGCCGACGCTCTGGGGCGACGACGATCGCTTCGTGGCGGCGTATCTCTCGGCGTTCCCGGGGTACTACGTCTCCGGCGACGGCGGGTATCTCGACGAGCACGGGTACCTCTTCGTGATGGGCCGCACCGACGACGTCATCAACGTTGCCGGACACCGCTTGTCGACGGGCTCCATCGAAGCCGTACTGGCCGACCACCCCGCGGTGGCCGAATGTGCGGTCATCGGCGTCGCCGACGAGCTCAAGGGGCAGGTACCCCGTGGGCTCGTGGTGCTCAAGGCGGGCTCATCCGGCGAAGGCCTGGCCGACGAACTCGTCGCCGCGGTACGCCAGAACATCGGCGCGGTGGCAAGCTTCAAACGGGTCGACGTGGTTGCGGCCCTTCCCAAGACACGCTCGGGCAAGATCCTGCGCAAGACGATGCGGGGCATCGCCGATGGTCGCCCCGAAGCCCCGCCGTCGACGATCGAGGACGTGTCGGTACTCGAGGCGTTGACGCCTGTCCTGGAGTCCTGACCCGCGACGGAGCGGTTCCCACTCCGCGTGATCCGAACTATTGTGAAGTAGTCATATCTTGATATCCGTGTGAATCAGCAGAGGTGAACTGCGATGCTAGTTTTTGAGCTCAAAGTCAAAGCGGGTTCGGGTTGCAGCTGTCATTGCAATGCATGTGACGGAGGACATCACTGCGGAAATCCGCCGAACTGCAACATCAGGCGCTGACTCCGCGGCGCCCGTCGCGAAACGGCACGGCTTCAGCCGATGGACAGCGCGATGCCGTCGAGGATGTCGTGCTCGCTGACGACCAGTTCGTCGATGCCGGCGCGGGTGCCGAGTTCCCGCATCAATTCCTGAACGACGATGGCACCGCCGCCGATGACGTCGTCACGCCCTTCGTGCATCGGACCCAGCGCGGCCCGCTGCTGGCGCGTCATGGTGATCAGGTCTTCGCAGACCGTCGCCAACTCATTGAATCCGACCCGCGACAGATGGATCGCGTCCGCGTCGTACGTCGCCATCCGCTGGGCCAGGGCCGACAGTGTCGTCATGGTGCCCGCCACCCCCACCCATGTCCTGGCCCCCTCTACGGGGACCACACGCCACGCCTCTGCCAGCGCGTCACGCACCACGGCCCGCGCCGCGGCGACCTCGTCCGCCGTTGGCGGATCTGACTTCAGACAGCGCTCGGTGAGCCGCACGCACCCGATGTCAGCCGAATAGCTGGCCTGGACGTCGCGTTGGTCCGATGTCGCCGGCGGGCCGGCTCCGCCGCCCAACACCACCTCGGTCGATCCCCCACCGAGATCGACGACGACGAAAGGTGCTGCAGAGTCGTCCAACTCGCCCACGGCGCCACGGAACGACAACGCAGCTTCCTCGGTCCCGGTGATGACCTCGGCCACCGCGCCCGGCACCGCGACGCCGAGCACCTCGGCCGTCATGGCGAAGAACTCGTCGCGGTTGGCGGCGTCGCGCGTCGCCGACGTGGCGACCATCCGGACCGTTGGCACAGAATGCTCGCAGAGCAGCTCGGCGTAATCCGCGAGCGCAGCGTGGGTGCGCGCAAGGGCATCTGGTGCGAATCTTCCAGTGGCGTCGACACCTTCGCCGAGCCGGACGATGCGCATCTCGCGGTGGACGTCATGCAACACGCCATCGTCCAGGTCGGCGATCAGCAATCGGATGGAGTTGGTTCCGCAGTCGATCGCGGCGACTCTACTCACCGGGTGCCCACCGTCCTTTGTCGAGAATGCCTGCCATCGCGGGTTCGACGGCCAGTAACGCGAGGGCCTCGTCGCCAAAGGGATTGACGCCCTGGCCCTTTGCCAGTGAGTGTGCCATGACGACGTGCAGGCACTTGACCCGATCCGGCATGCCACCTCCAGAGAACGTCGTTCCGAGCGATTCGACCGCATCGCGCTCGGCGAGATAGGCCTCGTGCGCACGCCGGTACGCGGCCGCGAGTTCCGGATCGTGCTGCAGCCGTTCGGTCATGTCGCGCATGAGGCCCGAAGACTCCAATCGGCTCGCGGCGGCGGTGAGCGCCGGATGGGTCAGGTAGTACAACGTCGGAAATGGGGTTCCGTCAGGCAATCTCGGCGCGGTCTTGACCACACCGGGTTCGCCGTTCGGGCAGCGGTACGCGATCTCGAGGACGCCGCGCGGGTCACGGCCCAGCTGGCGGGCGACGGCGTCCAGGTCAGCCTGATCAACCACCGGGCGCGGGACCGGGTGGAACAACCGGCGGAACAACTGGACCAGGACCCGGCATTGGCGAAACCCCATGCGGCGCATCGGCAATGGTGTGCCACAGCGACGTGTACCACGGCTGGCCACTGGGTATGGGCGCCACGGCTTGGCCGGGCACCGCCTCGGGTCCCGCGGCGCTGGGCGGCAGCTGCACCTGATAGGGGATCTCACCGGGCATGACGAAACCAAGTCGTTCCCGCGCCTGCGCAGCGATGAACACCGGGTCGCCAAGCTTGACCTTCTGCTCTTCGAGATCGGCGATCTGAGCGCGCAACTGAGTTTCCGCAGCATCCAACTGCTGCATCTCGGTGCGCTGGGCGAAGTAGGTGCGCACCGGCCCCGCGATGGTCAACGTCAACACACAGACGACGGCCGCGAGAATCGCCGCGCGCCGTGCCGCAGAGCCGAGCCGCTGTTCGGACTGATGCTCGGCGGCCTCGGCGATGGCCTTCTTGATCGGTCCGATGACCCCGGCGTCACCGGTGTCGTCCGTCTCGATGGGTTCCTCGACCTCGGGAAGCACATCGGGGACGGGGGCCTTGCGCGGCTCGGTGACGCGATCTCGTCGCACCGGAGTGGCGCCGCGCGGACGACCGCCACCCTTACCCGGCCGCGACGCTGGGGTGCGTCGCTTCGGGTCGGGCCGCTTCGCGTCGGGCATGGAACTACGGTACTTCGCCGGGGGTGGCTCAGACCGTCACGCGCGGGAACGCGATGTCCCCGGCGTATCGCGCCGCGTCGCCGAGCAGCTCCTCGATGCGCAACAATTGGTTGTACTTCGCGACCCGCTCGCTACGGGCAGGCGCACCGGTCTTGATCTGCCCGCTGCCCACGGCGACGGCGAGGTCGGCGATGGTGGTGTCCTCGGTCTCACCGGAGCGGTGGCTCATCATCGTCTTGTAGCCCGCGCGGTGCGCCATGTCGACGGCGTCCAGCGTCTCGGTGAGCGTCCCGATCTGGTTCACCTTGACCAGCAGAGCATTGGCGGCACCGCGTTCGATGCCTTCCTCGAGGCGGTCCGGGTTGGTGACGAACAGGTCGTCGCCGACGATCTGGATGCGATCACCGATCAGCGTGGTGAGCGCGACCCACCCGTCCCAGTCGTCCTCGGACAGCGGGTCCTCGATCGACACCAGCGGGTAGGCGTCGATGAGTTCCTTGTAGAACTGGCCCATTTGATCGGCCGTGCGGGTTTCCTTCTCGAAGGCGTAACCCGTTCCGTCCGTGTAGAACTCGGTGGCCGCGACGTCGAGCGCCAGCGCGATGTCCGTGCCCAACTTCAGCCCCGTGGCCTCGATCGCCGAACTGATGAGGTCGAGCGCCGCCTTGGTGCCCGCGATGTCGGGGGCGAAGCCACCCTCGTCACCAAGCCCGGTGGCAAGGCCCTGCTTCTTGAGCACCGACTTGAGCGAGTGGTAGACCTCGGCGCCCCAGCGCAGGGCCTCCTTGAACGTTGGGGCCCCGACGGGCGCAACCATGAACTCCTGGACGTCCACCCCGGTGTCGGCGTGGGCGCCCCCGTTGACGATGTTCATCATCGGCACCGGCAGGATGTGTGCGTTCGGGCCGCCGAGGTAGCGGAACAGCGGTAGGTCGGCCGCGTCCGCGGCGGCCTTGGCCACCGCGAGCGACACCCCGAGGATGGCGTTGGCGCCCAAGCGCGACTTGTCGGGCGTCCCGTCGAGGTCGAGCAGGGCCTGGTCGACGAGGCGCTGGTCGTCGGCGGGGAAGCCGATGACCGCGGGGGCGATCTCGTCGAGGACGGCGCTCACCGCCTTCTGGACGCCCTTGCCGCCGTACCGGTCGCCGCCGTCGCGCAGTTCGACGGCCTCGTGCTCACCCGTCGACGCGCCCGACGGCACCGCGGCGCGCGCAGCCGTTCCGTCGTCGAGGACCACCTCGACCTCCACCGTCGGATTGCCGCGTGAGTCGAGGATCTCGCGGGCCGCGACCTGCTCGATGATGGACACTGGCGTCTCCTAAGGGTGTGCTTTTCCGGTCGGTGCACAGCCTAGATGGTGGCGGCCCGGAGTTCGCGGCGCGTCAGAGCGGGTGGCCCTTGGCGTAGGCCGTCGCCCAGTCGCGCACGGTCCGGGCGTATTGATCGGAGAGGTTGTAGGCGCGCAGCGCGTCCATCCATCCGCGCGGCGTATTGAGGTGCTTGCCCCGCCAGCACAGGTATCCGGCGGCCGACAACGCCGCATCGTCGATGTTGTCGGGGCTCACCACACCGTCGTTGTTGGCGTCCACGCCGTAGAGCCGCCAGGTCTCGGGGATGAACTGCATCGGCCCCATGGCCCGGTCGATGGTCGGATCGCCGTCGAGTTTGCCGCCGTCGGTGTCGGGGATCGTCATGTTGCCCATCGATCCGTCGAGTCGGACTCCACGAATGGGCGGCCGGACGTCGCCGTTGGGCGCGATGACCGCGCCTCGGTAGGTGCCGTGGTGGCTCTCGACCATCCCGATGCCTGCCAGCGTGGTCCAGGTGAGATGACAGTTCGGGTTCTCCACCTCCGCAACCCGGGCCGCGTAGGCGTACGCCTCCAGCGCCGTCACCGGGATGCCTAGCGCGGGAGCCCGTTCGGCAGCCCACGCGTGAAGTTGGTCGGCGGGTCTGCCCTTGGCGTGGGTGTCGACCTTCGGCACGGGGTCACCAGCGGGCGGCGGCACGCCCTCCGGGATGGGGATGCCCGCCTGAAAGGAACAAGAGGAGGCCATGAGCAGCGCCGTTGCGATGCACACCGCGACGGCCCGCAGCCAACGCACACGCAACACCTGACTCCCTCGGCCCACTCCGAACCTTGCCATCGTGCCATGCGCCAGGAACGGCCCGGCCAACCTGTCGCGGAGCTGTATGGTTCCCGTACCTACGCTGCTAAGGTCAGCCATACCTTGCATTGGTTAGGCAAAGCTTGGTTAGAAAGGATGCGTCCATGGTCATCGTCGGGGACATGTCGATGTCGCTGCTCGCCGCCGGACCCAGCGTTTCGTCGCAGGCGTTCGGTAGCGCCTTGATCGGCCTGCGCGAGGGTCTGGAAACCGCCATCGTCGTGACGATCCTGGTCGCGTTCCTGGTCAAGTCCGACCGACGCGACGCGCTCAAGTGGGTGTGGATCGGCGTCGCGGCCGCCATCGCAATGACCGTAGGCGTGTTCCTCGTCATCCAATACGGCGAGAACACCATCTCGGGCCTGGCCGCCGAGGCCATCGCAGGCGTTGCGTCACTGATCGCCGTCGCGATCGTGACGACGATGGTGCTCTGGATGAAGAAGGCCGCCGCCACCATCTCCGGCGACCTGCGCGGGGACATGGCGCGCGCTTTGGACACCGGCAGGCTCGCCGTCATGACGCTGGCGTTCTTGGCCGTGGGCCGCGAAGGCGTCGAGACCGCGCTCTTCATGGTCGGCTTCGCCGAGGCCAAGACCGCCTGGCCCCTGGTCGGGCTCGTCGTCGGCGTGCTCGTCGCGGTGGCGATCGCCTTCGGCATGTACGCGGGTGCGGTACGGATCAACCTCGCGAAGTTCTTCTCCTACACCGGCGCGTTCCTGGTCGTGGTGGCGGCGGGCATCCTGGCGTACGGCATCCACGCGTTGCAGACCGTCGGCTGGCTGCCCGGACTCGCCAACACGGCCTTCGACATCAGCTCCTGGTTCGACTGGTCGTCCTGGTATGGCGAGATCATCCAGGGCGTCTTCAACGTCCAACCCGATCCGACCTGGCTTCAGCTTGGGGCGTGGCTCGCCTACCTGGTGATCGTGTTGACCGTCTTTCTGCGCCCCACGAAGCCCGCGAAACGCAACGACGACCCGGCCCCCGACTCGACTCCATCAACCTCCGATCCGATCCCCGAACCGGAGCACGCATCTACATCCGAAAGGTCGACTACGTGAACAACTCTGCTTTGACGGCCAAGGCCGGCGCCGCCGCGGTGGCCGCCCTGCTGGCAGGCTTTTCGCTGACCAGCTGTACCGCCAAGACGCCGGAGCCCACGACGAGCACCGACGGCAAGGCTGCGCCAGCCGCGTTCACCGTCACCGCATCGGACACCGGCTGCGAGTTGTCCGCCACCGAAGCCGGCACGGGCGCAACCACTTTCAACATCACTAACAACGGCACCAAGGTCACCGAGTTCTACGTCTACGGCGAGGGCGAACGGGTGATGGGTGAGGTCGAGAACATCTCCCCCGGGCTGTCGCGCAAGCTCGTCGTCCAACTCGGCGAGCCGGGCAAGTACCAAACCGCCTGCAAGCCGGGCATGATCGGCGACGGCATTCGCGGCGACTTCAACGTCACGGGCGAGACGCTGCAGATCGACACCGAGGGCAAGTTCAAGGACGCCGCCGACAGCTACAAGCGGTACGTGAACAGCCAGGTCGAGGCGTTGGTGGCGGCCACACAGGTCTTCGTCGACGCCGTCAAGAAGGGCGACGTCAACGCAGCCAAGGCGCAGTTCCCCGTCGCACGTACCTACTACGAGCGCATCGAGCCCGTGGCGGAGTCGTTCCCCGACGACCTCGACCCGCGCATCGACCTTCGCGAGGCCGACCTGGAGCCCGGCCAGAGGTGGACCGGCTTCCACGCGTTGGAGAAGCAGCTGTGGGCCACCGGGTTGCAGCCCGACGCCAACGCGCTCGCCGACCAGCTGATGAAGGACGTCAACGAGCTCGCGGCGGGAGTGAAGGCCGCGAACTGGACCATCGACTCCACCCGGATCGCCGGTGGCGCACAGGGCCTGCTCGATGAAGTCTCGGCCCGCAAGATCAGTGGTGAGGAAGACATCTTCAGCCACACCGACCTCTGGGACTTCCAGGCCAACGTCGACGGCTCGCAGACCGCGGTCGCATCGGTGCGGCCGATCCTCGACGAGCGCCACGCCGACCTCGGCAAGCGCGTGGAAACGCAGTTCGCTGCCGTCGACGCGCTGTTGGCCAAGTACCGTCAGGGCGACGGATTCGTGTTGTACGACAAGGTGTCCGAGCCTCAGCGCCAAGAGCTTTCGCGCGCGATCGATGCCTTGTCAAAGGAGGTCAGCCAGGTGCAGGGTGTCATCGCTCCCCAGTAATCCAGAGCCCGCAGCCGATCAGCAACGCACGGGTTTCACCCGCCGCAAGCTGATCGGCGCGGCAGGAGTCGGCGCCGCCGTCGTCGGGGCCGCCAGCGCAGGCGCGCTGGCGGGCCGTGCGGCGGCGGTTCAGCCGTCGTCGGGCCAGCTCGAGGGTCCCGTGCCGTTCCGCGGCGAGCGGCAGGCCGGGATCATCACCGAGGCCCAGGACCGCATGCACTTCTGCACGTTCGACGTCACCACGGAGTCGAAGACGGATTTGATTGCGATGCTGCAGGAGTGGACGCTCATGGCCGAGCGGATGACTCGCGGCGAAGAGGCGTTCACGGACGGCGCCGTCGGACTCAACCCGTACGCACCCCCGTCGGACACCGGCGAGGCGCTTGGACTGCCCCCGTCGCAACTCACCCTGACCATCGGCTTCGGCCCGTCGTTCTTCGTCAAGGACGGCAAGGACAGGTTCGGTATCGCCGCGCAGAAACCCGCGTTGTTGGCGGACCTGCCCAAGTTCCCCAACGAAACCATGGATGCGGCCCGCAGCGGCGGCGACATCGTCGTGCAGGCGTGCGCCAACGACCCTCAGGTCGCCGTCCACGCCATCCGCAACCTGGCCCGGGTGGCGTTCGGCGTGGCCGCCGTCAAGTACTCCCAACTGGGCTTCGGGCGCACGTCCTCGACCACTCGCGACCAGGCCACCCCGCGAAATCTGTTCGGGTTCAAGGACGGCACCAACAACCTCAAGGCCGACGAGACCGACAAACTGAACAGTCAGGTTTGGGTTGCCGACGGGGACGGGCCAGGCTGGCTAACGGGCGGCGCGTACATGATCACCCGGCGGATCCGGATGCGGATCGAGAGCTGGGATCGCACAACGCTTCTCGAGCAGGAGCGGGTGATCGGGCGACAGAAGGGCAGCGGTGCTCCAAACGGCCTGACACAAGAGTTCCAGGAACTGAACTTCGACATCGTCGACGACGAGAAGACCCCGTTGATCGACACGGACGCCCACGTCCGACTGGCCTCGCCGCAACATCTCGGCGGTATCGAGATACTCCGTCGCGGATACAACTTCACCGACGGCACAGATGGTTTCGGCCACCTCGACGCAGGGCTCTTCTTCATCGCGTTCGTCCGCAATCCGGCGAAACAGTTCATTCCGATGCAGATGGAACTGTCTCGCCGCGACGCGCTCAACGAGTACATCACCCACACCGGCACGGGCATCTTCGCGTGCCCGCCAGGATTGGGCGATGGTTCCTCGACCTACTGGGGTTCGACGCTCTTCGCCTGAGCCACGGCGTCTTCCTCGGCAGCTTCGTCCGTCACTTCGTCGGGTACCTCGGCCTCGTCGACGGCGTCTTCGTCGGCCTCCGACTCGAGTTCGAGTTCGGGTTCGAGTTGGGGTTCGGGTTCGAGTTCGAGTTCGAGTTGGGGCTCGGGTTCGGGCTCGGCAGGCGATTCGGCCACCAGCGTCGGCCAGTGCGCCCGCCACTCCTCTTCGGAGACCGTTCCGAGTTGCGAGATGTCGAGTACCTCCGGCATGTCCTCACCCCGCCGACTGGCGGCGATCGAGTACTCGACCTTGCGGACCGTGTCCATGAATTCCAGGGTCACCGAACGCAGCGCATTCTCGGCGTCGCCGCCAACCCCCACCTCGATGGACACCATTTCGTCCGGAACGAGGTCTGCCGGTACGCCCGCGGCGACGACCCGTTCGTAGACCTTCTGCGTCAGGGCAAGGGCGGGCTGGCCCGTCGGCACGTCATCCATCGACGAACTACGCGGCTTCTCCTGCGCCTTGCGTTCCTCCCACTGCGCGAGCTGCTGTTCGAGCGAAATCGGCTCTCCGGCAAGGACGCCGGGCACGCGGTGGACGAGTTTGCGCACCAATGAGTCGGCCACGTCGTCGATGTTGAACGGCAGCAGCGTGGAGTCCTCGGCGATGCGGGAGTGAAACAGCACCTGCAGCAGTACGTCGCCGAGCTCCTCGCGCAATTGCTGGGCATCACCTCCACGCACTGCGTCGAAGAGCTCGTAGGTCTCCTCGAGCAGATAGCGACGCAGCGAATCGTGGGTCTGTTCGCTCTCCCACGGGCCGCTGGTGCGGAGCTTGTCCATCAGGGCCACCGCGTCGATCAACCGATCCCCAGGCTGCGGGCCCGGAGCCGTGATCAGCGCCTCCCCCGCGGCCAGGCGCGCGGTGACCTGCGGATGGTCGGGATCGGACGACAGCAGCACCGGGGCGTCCTCGCCGTCGTGGGACGGTCGGGCCGCAGGCAAGGACCACGGCACGCGGACGGGCATCTCCTCGGTGTACTGAACGTCGCCAGCCAGCAACCCGATGGCCTCGACTGGGACCAGCGATGGGCGGCGCGGATCGACCAGGACGACCGTCACCGGCCTTGCCGCCGCTCGTTCATGAGGTCCCTTTGTCGTTCGCGCGAACGATAGTCGTGTCACTGGCTCCGAGGTCGGTTATATCAACTTCTGTCTGGGGTTTTCCATCTAGCGCAAGAAGCAAACCAGCCACGACCCGCAGCAATTCCACGTCACGCAACCGCGGTGCGCCGATGCCGTTGCCCGTTCGCGGGATCGGCATCGCGATGGTCGACGTCGTGGCGCGGTAGGTTGCGCCGGGGTACATCCGCTTGAGGCGTAGTTGCTGGGAGTCCATCAGCGTGAGCGGGGATACGCGCAGCGTCGACTCCGAGGCGGCGGTGACCTCGGTGACGCCGTACTCGCGGCACAGCAGCCGAAGCCGGGCCATCGCGACCAGCCGACGGGCGGGTTCGGGCAACTCTCCGTACCGGTCGACCAGTTCGTCGACGACGGCCGAGATCCCCGGCCCGTCCGATGCCGCCGCCAGCCTGCGGTAACCCTCGAGTCGGAGCCGGTCGCTTCCGATGTAGTCCGGCGGCAGGTGCGCGTCGACGGGCAGATCGATACGGACGTCCTTCGGTTCCTCTACTGCGGCAATGGTTTTACCGTCGACGGCGGCGCGGTAGGCCTCCACGGCCTCGCCCACCAGCCGGATGTAGAGGTCGAAGCCAACCCCGGCGACGTGGCCGGACTGCTCGATGCCCAGCACGTTTCCGGCTCCGCGGATTTCGAGGTCCTTCATGGCCACGGCCATCCCGGCACCCAGCTCGTTGTTCTGCGCGATCGTCGCCAGCCGGTCGTAGGCGGTCTCGGTCAGCGGCACCTCCGGCGGATAGAGGAAGTAGGCATAGCCGCGCTCCCGGCTGCGACCCACCCGACCCCGCAGCTGATGTAGCTGCGAAAGCCCGAACGTGTCGGACCGCTCGACGATCAGCGTGTTCGCATTGGAGATGTCGAGGCCGGTCTCCACGATGGTCGTGCAGACGAGGATGTCGTATTCGCGGCTCCAGAAGCCCTCGACCGTGCGTTCCAATCGGTCCTCTGGCATCTGGCCGTGCGCGACGACGACGCGGGCTTCCGGCACCAACGCCCTGATCCGGGCGGCTGCGGCGTCGATCGACTTGACGCGGTTGTGGATGTAGAACACCTGACCGTCGCGGAGCAGTTCGCGGCGCAGTGCCGCCGCCACCTGCTTGTCGTCCTGCGGTCCGACGAAGGTGAGCACCGGAAAGCGCTCCTCCGGCGGGGTCAGGATGGTCGACATCTCGCGAATGCCCGCCAAGCTCATTTCCAGGGTGCGCGGGATCGGCGTGGCGCTCATCGTGAGTACGTCGACGTGGATGCGCATCGCCTTGATGTGCTCCTTGTGCTCGACGCCGAAGCGCTGCTCCTCGTCGACGACCACCAGCCCGAGGTCCTTCCAGGTGACGCCCGTCTGGATCAGCCGGTGGGTGCCGATCACGATGTCGACCGATCCGTCGGCCATGCCCGCGAGCACCTTGCGCGATTCGGCGGGGTCGGTGAACCGCGACAGCCCCTTCACAGTCACGGGGAAACCGGCCATGCGCTGGGAGAACGTCTGCAGGTGCTGGTCGGCCAACAACGTCGTCGGCACCAGTACGGCGACCTGCTTACCGTCCTGCACGGCCTTGAACGCCGCACGCACCGCAATCTCGGTCTTGCCGTACCCGACGTCGCCACAGATGACCCTGTCCATCGGGACGGCCTTCTCCATGTCGTTCTTGACCTCGGTGATGGCGGTCAGCTGGTCCATCGTCTCGGTGAACCCGAACGCATCCTCCATCTCGGCCTGCCACGGCGTGTCCGGCCCGAACGCGTGTCCAGGCGACGCGTGCCGCTTGGCGTAGAGCGAGACGAGTTCGCCTGCGATCTCCCTGACCGCGCGGCGGGCCTTGGTCTTGGTGTTCGCCCAGTCGCTGCCGCCGAGCCTGCTCAACGTCGGCTCGGCACCGCCGACATAGCGCGACAGCTGATCCAGCGAGTCCATCGGCACGAACAACTTGTCCGATCCGCCACCCCGCCTGCTGGACCCGTACTCCAGCACCAGGTACTCGCGCCTGGCGCCGCCGACGATGCGTTCGGACATCTCCACGAACCGGCCGATGCCGTGCTGATCGTGGACGACCATGTCGCCTGCCGTCAGCGCGAGCGGGTCCACGACGTTGCGCCGCTTTGCCGCCAGCCGCTTGCCCTCGGGCGCCGTCGCCCGGTTGCCGGTCAGGTCGGACTCGGTGAACACGACGAGGTTCGCACCAGGCACGATCACGCCGTCGTGCAGCGGACCCTTGAGCACGCCGACGACACCGGGCTTCGGCGTGGCGCCGGGCTCCAACATCGTTGCGGGGATGTCGGATTCGCCAAGTTGCTCGACGACGCGATGCGCGGTGCCGGTGCCGGGTGCCACGATCGCAGCGAGCCCACCCGTCGCGACGTGAGCTCTCAGCATCGCGAACATCTCGTCAAGGTCCTGGACGTGTCCGCGTGCCGATGGCGCAGCACGCACGTCGACCTCGAGTGCCGATTCGTCGGCGAGCTGACTCAACGTCCACCACGCGTGTCCGCGCTCGCGGGCACCGGAGCGCACCTCTTCGAGCTCACGGAAACCCGAGCCACCGAGATGCTCGACGTCGATGGGGGCGTCCCCGCCGATCGCCGCCACCGACCACGACGCCTCTAGGAACTCCTTGCCCGTCTTGATCAGGTCGGCCGCTCTGGTGCGCACCTTCTCGGGGTCGCAGACGAGCACCGGCGTGCCTGCGGGTAGCTGGTCGTACAGCAGCGCGGGTTCGGTCGGCCGCAACACCGGGAGCAGCGCCTCCATGCCGTCGACGGGGATGCCGTCGGCAAGCTTGGCAAGCATCTCGCCGACGGTGCCCGTGATCCGGTTGTCGCGCGCGGGCAGGTCAACCGCAAGGGCCGCGGCGCGCTCGCGCACGTCGTCGGTGAGCAGTAGCTCCCGACACGGCACCGCGACCACCGTGTCGAGCTCGACCTCGGGGATGGAGCGCTGATCGGCGACGGAGAACATCCGCAGCTCGGTCACCTCGTCACCCCAGAACTCGGCGCGGACCGGATGTTCGGCGGTCGGCGGGAACACGTCGAGGATGCCGCCGCGCACCGCGAACTCGCCCCGCTTGCCGACCATGTCGACGCGGGTATACGCCAGTTCCACCAGCCGGACGATCACGCCCTCGAAGCCCCCGTGCAGGTCGACTTCCGACCCGACCGTCAGGGTGACCGGTTCGATGTCGGCGAGGCCGGGCGCCATCGGCTGCAGAAGCGAACGCGCCGTGGTGACGACGACCCGCAACGGCGCACCCAGCCGCGCGTCGTCGGGACGGGCCAACCGACGCAACACCAGCAGCCGCGCTCCGACCGTTTCCACACCAGGTGAGAGCCGCTCGTGGGGCAGCGTCTCCCACGAAGGGAACAGCGCGACGGCGTCGCCGAGCACGGCGCGCAATTCCGCGGTCAGGTCGTCGGCCTCGCGTCCGGTGGCGGTGACGACGAGCAGCGGCCCGGCCTGCGCCAGCGCCGCGGCGACGAACAGCCGTGCACTGGCCGGCCCGACGAGCGCGGCCCCATCCGCGTCACCTGCGGTCCGATCCTTCAGATCGGCGAACGTCGGAGCAGTCAACGCCAGTTCGACGAGCCCGGCAATCGGGGTCTGGACATGGATATGCCCCGGTGCGGTCATGATGACCCCAGTCTAGGAGGCGGGCTTCCGTCAAAACTCGGCCGCCCGGCGTCAAGAGGCCGCCAAGATCGTCGCGCACCGCCTTCCGCGCGCGCACGGTGGTCGACATGACACTTCTCGATTCGTTGCCGTCGCTGCACCGGGCCGCCCCGATGCGCATCGATGCCGGCATCTGGCCCATTACCGCGCAGGTGGACGTCGCCGGCCGGTTGTGCGTCGGCGGAGTCAGCCTCTGCGAGCTCGCCGACCAGTACGGCACCCCGTCCTACGTCATCGACGAAGCTGACTTTCGGTATCGCGCACGCCGCTACCGGACGACCATGCGTGGCACCCGGATCGTCTACGCAGGCAAGGCCTTGCTGACCACCGAGGTGGCCCGTTGGGTGTCCGACGAAGGCCTCGGGTTGGACGTCTGCTCGCCAGGTGAGCTCGCCGTCGCCCTTGCCGCGGGCGTCGACCCGCGCAGCATCGTCGTGCACGGCAACGCAAAGTCGACGAGCGACCTCAAGTCGGCCGCGGCGGCAGGCGTCGGCCGCATCGTGATCGACAGCGGCACCGAAATCGCGTTGATGGCCAGCCAGCTTCGCACTACGCGACAGGTGCTCGTCCGCATCACCCCCGACGTCGACATCCACGGGCACGCCGCGGTCACCACTGGAATCACCGATCAGAAGTTCGGGTTCGCCATCGCAGGCGGCGACGCCATGATGGCCGCAAGGCGCGTGCTCGACCAACCGATGCTGCAGCTCGTCGGCCTTCACTTCCACCTCGGCTCCCAAGTCACAGCTCCCGACGCGTACGGCGAGGCGATTCGACGCACCATCGCGCTCATGGCGGACATCAGGACCCGATACGGCGTCGTGCTGCCTGAGTTGAACATCGGTGGAGGACACGGTGTTCCCTACGTCACGGGCGACGACGAACTCGACCTCGTCGAGCTCGCCGACGTCATCGACGACGCGCTCGACGAAGCGTGCGCCGCCGAGCGCTACCCGCGCCCGATGATCGTCGTCGAGCCGGGCCGGGCGCTCAGCGCCCGCGCCGGGGTGACGTGTTACCGCGTGGCGTCGATAAAGACCCAGCCTGGCGGCCACACTTTCGTCGCCGTCGATGGCGGGATGGGCGACAACCCACGGGTGGCGCTGTACGGGGCTCGCTACACCGTCGCCATCGCCAACCGCCATCCGCTCGGCCCGACCAAGCCCGTCACAGTGGTCG
The DNA here is from genome assembly GCA_025966225.1 of Mycobacterium sp. Classification (GTDB taxonomy): domain Bacteria; phylum Actinomycetota; class Actinomycetes; order Mycobacteriales; family Mycobacteriaceae; genus Mycobacterium. The sequence continues at coordinate 41,680 of JAOPVI010000086.1, forward strand.
GAAGGTATTGCGAGGCCGGCGACGTCATCGCTCGTGACGTCTTGCTGCCAACCGACCTGCATCCAGGAGATCTGCTTGCGGTGGCCTGCACGGGCGCCTACCACCACAGCATGGCGTCGACGTTCAACATGGTGGGCCGTCCACCGGTCGTGGCAGTGCGTTACGGGCGGGCACGCCTGCTGGTAAGGCGCGAAACGACCGACGACCTGCTGCTTCGCGAGGTCGCTACTCCTCGTGAAGGACGGGATCGGACTCCAGATGCGTCAACCCGTTCCACATCAGATTGACCAGATGGGCGGCGACCACTTCCTTCTTCGGTTCGCCGGTATCAAGCCACCACTGCGCCGTCATCGACACCGACCCCACCAGCGCCTGGGCGTACAGCGGTGCGAGCTCCGGGTCGAGCCCGCGGCGGGAGAAGTCGCCCGCGAGGATCGACGCCACCTGGCTGACGGCGTCGTTGAGCAGGCTGGAGTAGGTACCCGACGCGATGCTGGCCGGGGAGTCGCGAATCAGGATGCGGAAGCCGTCGGTGCGTTCCTCGACGTAGGTGAGCAGGGCTAGGGCCACTCGTTCGACGCGCACCCGCGAGCGGTTGTTGGTCAGGGATGACGTGATTCCGTCGAGTAGGGCCGACATCTCGCGGTCGACGACGACGGCGTAGAGCCCTTCCTTGCCTCCGAAGTGTTCGTAGACAACGGGTTTGGAGACGCTGGCGCGTTGGGCGATCTCCTCGATCGAGGTCGCTTCGTAGCCGCGCTCGGCGAAAAGCGACTTCGCGATCTCGATCAGCTGCTGGCGGCGTTCGGTGCCAGTCATCCGCGCGCGGGGTGCACGCACTTCCTTTTCCGGCGCTGCCACGGCACTGAGCCTATTCCTCGGGTCGCTACGCTCCTACTCTCCGTGCCTAGGCGTTCGACTAAAGTCACACCCGCAGTCCGTCGTGGTGTAATCGGCAGCACTTCTGATTTTGGTTCAGACAGTTCAGGTTCGAGTCCTGGCGACGGAGCAGCGAAAACAGCCCGCGATCGCGAATTTGGCGACGCGACGCGCCGGGCAGCCGTCGCAGGATTCACAACCGGCGGCCCGGTCACGCCTCCGGCGGCCCCGCTAGTTTGGTTTGACCGCGCACCTGCGGCGAGAATGGCGACGCTGGTGTCCGATCCTCGGGAGGTCTCAAATGACGGCGGCAACCGACACGGCCGTGCTGGTCCTGGCCGCAGGCGCGGGCACCCGGATGCGGTCCGACCTCAACAAGGTCCTGCACCCCCTCGCGGGCCGCAGCATGCTTGCGCACGCACTGCACGCGATCGCCAAGGTCGCCCCGCAGCACCTCGTCGTGGTGGTCGGCAGCGACCGGGAACGCGTCGGCGCCGCCGTCGTAGACCTGGCCGAGGACCTGGGCCGAAGCATCGACATCGCCGTTCAGGACGAGCCGCGCGGCACGGGCCACGCGGTCGCCTGCGCTCTGCCCTCGCTGCCCGCGGACTTCGCGGGCACCGTGGTCGTCACAACCGCAGACGTGCCGCTCATGGACTCCGACACCCTCGCCGAGCTGGTCAGCCGACACGGCGCCGCGGGCGCCTCGGCGACGGTGCTCACCACGACGGTGCCGAACCCGACCGGCTACGGCCGCATCCTGCGGACGCAGGACGGCGAGGTCATCGGCATCGTGGAGCAGGCCGACGCCACCACGTCGCAGCGCGCCATCCGCGAGGTCAACGCCGGCGTGTACGCGTTCGACGTCGCTGCCTTGCGCTCTGCGCTGAGCCAGCTGCGCTCCGACAACGCCCAGCAGGAGCTCTACCTGACCGATGCCATCGGCATCGTCCGCAGCGACGGCGGCATCGTCCGTGGCCAACACATCGACGACAGCGCGCTGGTCGCGGGCGTCAACGACCGCGTTCAGCTGGCCGAGCTCTCCGCCGAACTCAACCGCCGCATCGTCGCCACCCATCAGCGCGCTGGGGTCACGGTGATCGATCCGGGCACCACCTGGATCGACGTCGACGTGACCATCGGGCGCGACACCGTCGTCCAGCCGGGCACACAGCTGCTCGGGTCGACTCGCATCGGAACGAAGTGCGTTGTAGGCCCCGACACGACGTTGACCGACGTATCCGTCGGCGACGGCGCGTCGGTGATCCGCACCCACGGCTGCTCGTCGGCGATCGGCGACGACGCGACCGTCGGCCCGTTCGCCTACCTGCGGCCAGGCACCCAGTTGGGATCCGACGGCAAGCTCGGCGCGTTCGTCGAGACCAAGAACGCCGTGATCGGCGCGGGTAGCAAGGTGCCGCACCTGACCTACGTCGGCGATGCCGACATCGGCGAGCACACCAACATCGGTGCGTCCAGCGTGTTCGTCAACTACGACGGAGAGACCAAGCGCCGCACCACGATTGGCTCGCATGTGCGCACCGGCTCCGACACGATGTTCGTCGCCCCGGTCACCATCGGCGACGGCGCCTACACGGGCGCGGGCACCGTCGTCCGCGACGACGTCCCGCCTGGCGCCCTTGCGGTGTCAGCCGGTCCCCAACGCAACATCGAGGGTTGGGTGGAGCGCAAACGGCCGCAAAGTGCGGCGGCGGAAGCGGCCCGCAAAGCGGCCACCACCCCCGAATCCGGGGGCGCCGGCGACGCCGAGTGAAGGTGGTAGCCGGACGCCTTCCGTTGGCATTCTGGTAACCCGGCATCGCGAAGCAGGAACCGCTACGTACGATTGCCCCCGTATCGCTCCCCGACCGCGAAGGCAGCACCACAGTGGGCACGGACTGGACCGACAACCGCAAGAACCTGATGCTGTTCTCTGGGCGCGCGCACCCGGAACTGGCCGAACAGGTCGCGAAGGAACTCGACGTCCAAGTGACGGCGCAGACCGCACGTGACTTCGCCAACGGCGAGATCTTCGTGCGTTTCGACGAGTCGGTGCGAGGGTGCGACGCCTTCGTGCTGCAGAGCCACCCCGCGCCGCTGAACCACTGGCTGATGGAACAGCTGATCATGATCGACGCGCTCAAGCGGGGTAGCGCCAAGCGCATCACGGCGATCCTGCCGTTCTATCCGTACGCCCGGCAGGACAAGAAGCATCGCGGCCGCGAACCCATCTCGGCCCGCCTGGTCGCCGACCTGTACAAGACCGCGGGCGCCGACCGCATCGTCTCGGTCGATCTGCACACCGATCAGATCCAGGGTTTCTTCGACGGTCCGGTCGACCACATGCGGGGTCAGTCGCTGCTGTGCGGCTACATCGCCGACAACTACGCCGATCACGACATGGTCGTGGTCTCCCCCGACTCGGGCCGGGTGCGCGTCGCCGAGAAGTGGGCCGACGCGCTCGGCGGTGTTCCGCTCGCCTTCATCCACAAGACGCGTGACCCGCTGGTGCCCAACCAGGTGAAGTCGAACCGCGTCGTCGGCGACGTCCGCGGCAAGACCTGCATCCTCACCGACGACATGATCGACACCGGCGGCACCATCGCCGGAGCGGTCGAGCTACTCAAGAAGGACGGCGCCAAGGACGTCATCATCGCCGCCACGCACGGCGTGCTGTCCGGCCCCGCGCCGCAACGCCTGGCCGACTGCGGCGCCCGCGAGGTGATCGTCACGAACACCCTGCCGATCGGCGAGGACAAGATGTTCCCGCAGCTGACCGTCCTGTCGATCGCACCTTTACTGGCCAGCACCATCCGCGCGGTGTTCGACAACGGCTCCGTCACCAGCCTGTTCGACGGGTCGGCGTAGTGGCGGCCGACGAGCGCTCGCGCGAGGAGCCATGACCGAAGCGGCCACCATCTATCACAATCCCAAGTGCTCGACGTCACGCAAGACGTTGGACCTGTTGCGGGACAACGGGATAGAGCCGACAGTCGTGCAATACCTGAAGACCCCACCGTCGCGGGCCGAACTCGAGAAGATGATCTCCGACGCAGGCCTCGACGTGCGTGCCGCCGTCCGCAAGCGTGAATCGCTCTACACCGAACTCGGGCTTGCCGACGCGTCCGACGACCAACTGCTCGACGCCATGGCCGAACATCCGATCCTGATCGAGCGGCCCTTCGTCGTCACCGCTAAGGGCACGCGCTTGGCCAGACCCATCGACTCCGTCCGCGAGATTCTGTGACCCGGCGGCTCATCGCAACGGCCGCGCTCGTCGCGGCCACGGTGGCTGGCTGCGGGCCCGCCGCTCCGGACTACCAGTCGCTGTGGTCGACCACTGCCACCCCCACGACGCCGGCGACTACCGGCGCGCCCGTGCCGATCTCGCAGTACCTCGCCTCCGTCGAAGTGGGCGGTCAGACCGTCGCGCCGGACAAGCTGACCGATCTGACGGTGACGATGCCGGTGCCCCCGGGTTGGCACCCCTACACCAACCCGAACCTCGCGCCGGGTACCCGGACCATCGTCAAGGGCGACACCTACCCCACCGCGATGCTCCTGGTCTTCCAGCTGTCGGGCGCCTTCGACGCCGCCGAGGCGCTCAAGCACGCGGACGTCGACGCCGAACTCTCGGAGAACTTCAAGAAGCTCAACGGGTCGAGCGACAACTTCCGCGGTTTCCCGTCCTCGATGATCGAGGGCAGCTACGACCTCAACGGCAAGCGGATGCATAGCTACAACCGCATCGTCATCGCGACCGGGAAACCGGCCAAGCCCGACGCGCCCGGCCAGAAGTACCTCATCCAGTTCACGGTGACCGGTTTTGCCGATCAAGCTGCGAACGATGGACCCGACGTCGAGGCGATCATCAAGGGCTTCACGGTCGCGGCGGCGAAGTAGCACTACCCCACTAGGTACGGCGCCGGGGGTCCCCCCGCTTGCGGGGGGAGAGCGAAGCGACCCGGGGAACTATCCTGGCGACCATGAGCGACTGGACCGCCGCAGACCTGCCCTCCTTTGCCGGACGCACCGTCATCGTCACGGGGGCCAACAGCGGCCTCGGTGAGGTCACCGCGCACGAACTCGCACGCGTCGGCGCCAAGGTGATCCTCGCGGTGCGCAACACCGCCAAGGGCGACGCCGCCGCGGCCGGCATGTCCGGTGACGTGGAAGTCCGCAAGCTCGACCTGCAGGACCTGGCTTCGGTGCGGGAGTTCGCCGACGGTGTCGACGGCGTCGACGTGCTGGTGAACAACGCGGGGATCATGGCGGTGCCATACGCGCAGACCGCCGACGGATTCGAGAGTCAGCTCGGCACCAACCACCTGGGCCACTTCGCGCTCACCAACCTGCTGTTGCCCAAGATCTCCGAGCGCGTGGTGACTGTTTCGTCACTCTCGCATATGACCGGGTACGTCAGCCTCAAGGATCTGAACTGGAAGGCGCGGCCCTACTCGGCCTGGCTGGCGTACGGTCAGTCGAAGCTGGCCAATCTGCTGTTCACCAGCGAACTGCAGCATCGACTCGACGTAGCCGGGTCGTCGGTGAAGTCGCTCGCCGCACACCCGGGCTACTCAGCCACCAACCTTCAGGGCCAGACCGGGAACAAGATCGGAACCAAGTTCTGGAAGGCTGCCAACCGACTAGGCACCGACGCCGCCTTCGGCGCCCGCCAGACGCTCTACGCCGTCGCCAAGGACGTGCCCGGCAACAGCTTCATCGGACCCCGCTTCGTCATGCGGGGCGCCACCGGCCAGAGCCCACGTAGCCCGCTGGCGAGATCCAAGTCCACGGCGGCGGCGCTGTGGGACCTATCCGAGCAGCTGACAGACGTGAAGTACCCGCTCTGATTTCTGATCCAGCGCCTGTTTGCGCTAACCTTGCGGGCGATCACGGCGAGGGTGTCACTCGGTTGTCCGCCAAGTGCACCGTTATCGACGGGAACACAACTGCTTCGAGTTGCGACCCTGGCCGTGCCACGACACGCCAGCACAGGAGCAACATCACATGGCCAAGACCAAGGCCCACACCGCCAACAATCTGACCGCTGAGGTCCGCGACAAGACCGGCAAGGGCGCGTCGCGTCAGGCCCGTCGCGACGGCAAGGTCCCCGCCGTGCTCTACGGCCACGGCGCCGATCCGCAGCACCTGGTCCTGCCTGCCCGCGAGTTCTCGGCCGTGCTCCGGAACTTCGGCACCAACGCGGTGTTGACGCTCGACATCGCAGGCAAGGAAGCGCTCGCGCTGCCGAAGGCCATCGAGATCCACCCGATCCGTCGCACCATCACGCACGTCGACCTGATCATCGTCCGCCGCGGCGAGAAGGTGACCGTCGAGGTCAACGTCGACGTCGAGGGCGACGCCGGCCCGGACACACTGGTCAACCAGGAGTCCAACACCATCGAGATCGAGTCCGACGCCATGTCGATCCCCGAGCACCTGACGCTTTCGATCGAGGGCGCCGTGGCGGGCACCCAGTTCAGCGCCGCCCAGGTTCCGCTGCCCGACGGCGTCACGCTGATCTCCGATCCGGAGCTGCTCGTGGTCAACGTCATCACCGCACCGACATCTGAAGAGCTCGAGTCCGAAGGCGGCGGCGCGTCGCTGGGCGAGCAGGCCGAAGAGTTCGCCGAGGCAGTGGCCGAGGCCGAAGCAGAAGCCGAGTCCGAATAGCTTCGGGCCGGGCGGACTGCGGTCATGGCCGAACCGGTGCTGGTGGTCGGTCTTGGCAATCCGGGACCGCAGTACGCCACCACCCGGCACAACCTCGGCTTCCTGGTCGCCGACGTGCTGTCCGACCACCTCGGCTCGGGCTTCAAGGTGCACAAGAAGTCGGGGGCCGAGGTGGCGACGGGCCGGCTCGGCGACAAGTCGGTCGTGCTGGCCAAACCGCGGATCTACATGAACGAGTCGGGCCGCCAGGTCGGACCGCTGGCCAACTTCTACTCGGTCGCCCCTGCCGACGTGATCGTCCTGCACGACGAGCTCGACATCGACTTCGGCCGCATCAGGCTGAAGTTCGGTGGCGGAGTGGCCGGACACAACGGGCTGCGGTCGGTGGCGTCGGCGCTGGGTACCAACGACTTTCAGCGGGTGCGCATTGGGATCGGCCGTCCGCCAGGGCGTAAGTCGGGAGCGACGTTCGTGTTGGAGAACTTCGCCGCCGTCGAGCGACCCGAGGTGGGCACCATTTGCGAGCAGGCCGCCGACGCCACGGAGTTGTTGATTCGACTGGGTATCGAGCCCGCCCAGAACACCGTCCACGCCTGGTAGCTTCCCCGCGGGGCTAGCTCGGCCCGCGGATACCGCTGTCGACGACCTTCACGGGCTTGTGCGGGTAACGCTTCTCGGCGTGCGCCTTGGCCTTTGAGTCGGGGAGCACGTACAGCGTCTCCTCCTTGTCCTGCAACGGTTTGAGCACCAGCTTCACGAATCCCTTGCGGTCCTCGAGGTAGGGCTCGATGACGTCCTCGCCCGCCGGGCATACCGCCAGACAGTAGGCGGCCTTGTAGTTGGCCTTGAAGGACAGGCTCTGCCACATCGATGCGTTCTCGGAATCGCTGACGCGGGAACGGAAGTCGGCGGCATCGTCGCTGTCGGCGATGGTCTGGGCCCAGTCGGTGAAACCGCCCATGAACTCACGGTAGTTGTGTACCGAGCAGGCGACGAAGTCGAACTCGCCGTCCTTGCCGATCGCGCCGACCGGGCACGCCGCGACGCAGAGTTTGCATTCCAGACAGGGCGAATAGTCCAGCGGCTCGCCGTAACTCGAGACCGGGGCGTCCACCATGATCGTGGCCAGCAGGATGAAGTTGCCGAACTTCGGATGAATCACGTTGCGGTGGATGCCCATTACGCCGAGTCCAGCGGCGACGGCGACCGGCTTGTGTGCAACGACCCAGATGCGGCCGGGAAACTTGTCCATCTCCATGGGGAACGTCGCCGAGGGGTTGAGTGCGCGATGCCCGGCGTCCTGAAGTGCGCGCGTGATCCGGTGCGCGGCCTCGTTGATGATTTCGCCGGTGCGATGGAACTCCTGGTTGGCGACGCTGCGGGCGGGCGAGCGGACGTTGTCGCGGTTCATCTTCACGACCAGCGAGATGTAGCTCTTGGTCCCGGGAAGCGCATTGTCGACGTGATCCCGCTCCGAGGCCAGGTCGGGATTGTCGACGCTGGCGAAGGCGACGTCGTCCGCGCCCGCCTCGAGACAGACCGTCCTCAGCCAATCCGCGTCGATCACGCCGGGCGGTTCGGTGTGCCTGCCGCGGACCTTGCGCACGGTGGGATGGTCGGCGATTCGCGTGGGCAACTTGTCGGTCATGACAGCTGAGTATAGTCAGCTATATCCAGATGTCGTCAAGATCCAGTGCGCAGGCGTAAAGATCCCGTCTGAATCGTGAATACGCCCAGCGGACGGGGGTAAACCTGAATTCATGACACAAACGACTCGGGCTGCGCATACGCCGCTCCTGCGGCGCCTGCTCGATGGCGGGCGTACGTGGGGTTCCCTCGAGATCTCGGCGAGCCGCTACGGCGTCACGCGCTACCGCCTCGTGGTCTTTCCGCCCGGCATATCCGGTGATGAACGCGTGGTGCTGCGGCTGTGGCGCACCTTCCCCGTGTGGGGCATTGCGACCTGGCTACTGGCCGAAGTGGTGTTGATGGACGTGGTCAGCGCTGGTCAGGCGCTCGCCTTCGCGACGGGCACGTGCGCGGCGGTAGGTGTGGTGATGATGGCGCTGGCCGGCCATACTCGCCACCGCGTCCGCACGTTGACCGTGGTGCGGATGGTGGGCGTCAACGACCCCATGTCGGGACCACTGCTCCGGGACCTGCGCACGCTGACCGAACGGCTGACCAACGCCGACGCCAGACTCGCCGCGGGCGAACTCACCACCGTCGAACACGAGGCCGAAGTGTGGCGCGTCTACGACGAGATGCCTGCCGCCTAGTCGGAGGTGCGGCGCGCGTAGGCGCGCAGCGCGAACGGGGCGAGCACCGCCGTCATTGCCAACGACCAGAGGATGGTCGCCAACACCGGATGATGCAACGGTAGCTGCGCGTCCGGCGGCGCGACGGGACCGTTGCCCCACAACTCCCGCATGGCCTGCGCGAGCGACGAAACGGGATTCCACTCCGCGATCACACGCAGCCACTTCGGCATCGGCTCGGTGGGCGCAAACGTGTTGGCCAGGAACGTAATCGGGAACAGCACGCTGAACAGCACTCCGTTGACCGCCTCGACCGACCGCATCAGCGATCCGACCAGGATGCCGAACCAGATCATGCCGAACCCGAACACGAGGATCAGCGCGAACGCCAACACCGCCTCAGCGAAGCCGCCGCGAATGCGCCACCCGATGCACAGTCCGGTGATGGCCATGACGACCACGCCGAGCGACGAATGGATGAGGCTGGCCACACTGCGCCCGATGAGCACCGACGAGCGCCGGATGGGCAGCGATCGGAACCTGTCGATGATGCCCTTCTCGACGTCGCCGGTGATGCCAGAGGCCACGATGAACGCCGTGAACACGATGGTCTGCGCCTGAATGCCCGGCAACAGGAACTCGCGATAGGACGCGCCACCGGTGTTCGAGATCGACGCCCCGAACACGAACGCGAAGAGCAGCACGAACATGATGGGCTGCACGGTGACGTCGCTGAGCATCTCCGGCATGCGCTTGGTGTGGATCATGTTGCGCTTCACCATGATCCAGGACTGCTGGACGATGCTGGTCTGGCGGGTGGCCGGCCGCCCCACGTCGACGGCGGACGTGGGTTCGACGGCGGTCATGCGCCGCGCTCCCCTGCGTCGTCGACCTCGGCGCGATGCCCGGTGAGCGAGAGGAAGACGTCGTCGAGACTGGGCCGCGACAACCCGATGTCGTCGACCTCGACGCCGCTGTCCTGCAACCAGGCCGCCACCCGGGTCAGCTCCGCGATGCCCTCGGTGCTCGCCGTGACCCGCCGTGCCCCGACGTTGACGTGAACCTCCCCGCCCGTCCTGGCCAACAGGTCACGCGCCGCGGGCAGGTCGGTCGCGTGCGACACGGTCACCACCAGGCTGGCGTTGCCCGCTTGCTCCTTCAGTTGCCGCGGGGTGCCCTGGGCGATGATGCGGCCGCGGTCGACGACGACGATCTCGTCGGCCAGCTGATCGGCCTCTTCGAGGTACTGCGTGGTGAGCAACAGCGTGGTGCCGTCGGCGACCAGGCCGCGCAACACCTCCCACAGGTCCATGCGGCTGCGGGGGTCCAGCCCGGTGGTGGGCTCGTCGAGGAAGAGCACGGGCGGCGAGGCGATCAGGCTGACGGCCAGGTCGATGCGCCTGCGCATGCCGCCGGAGTACGACCTGACCTGACGGTCGGCGGCATCGGCGATCGCGAACTGCTCGAGCAGTTGGTCGCCCAACCGTTTGATGTCCTTGCGCCCGATGCCATAGAGGGCACCGATCATCCGGATGTTCTCGCGGCCGGTGAGCAGTTCGTCGACAGTTGCGGCCTGGCCGGTGAGCCCCATGTTTCGGCGGACCATGTCGGGTTCGGTGCGCACGTCGTAGCCGGCGACTCGGGCGGTTCCGCTGGTTGGCTCCGACAACGTCGTCATCATCCGCACGGTGGTCGTCTTGCCTGCGCCGTTGGGCCCGAGCAGCCCCAGCACGGTGCCCTGCGGCACCGAGAAGCTGACTCCGTCGACGGCGACGTTGGTTCCGAATTTCTTGACGAGCTCGATCGCCTCGATCGCCGGGGACGCCGTCACCCGGCCCACGCTATCGGTCGGCACCGACGGGCTGCCAACGCCTTCCCGGCGAGTGTGCGCAGAGTGCCAGAAATGCTCGGCGTGTCGCGTGCCGACACGCACGCTCGCGCAGGTAGGGGGCCGGGGACTAGCTGACGAGCGAGACCGAGTTGGCGCGGCGCAGCTTGCCCGACGGGGTCTTCGGAATGGTTCCCGGACCGAGCACCACCACGTTGCGCGGCCGTACGTCGACCTCGGTGACCACCTCGTGCGCGACCTCGTGCTCGATGCGACGCACCTCGATCGGATCCTGCCAAGCGTTGGATTCGACTGCGACGGCGAAGGTTTCGCGTGAGTGCCCGGCGTCGAGGCGCACCGCAACCGCACAGCCGGGGCGCACGCCCGCCACGCGGCCAGCAGCCCGCTCGATGTCGGTCGGGTAGATGTTGCGGCCCGCCATGATGATGACGTCCTTCACGCGGCCGCAGACCACGATGTGGCCGTTCTCCATCTGGTAGCCCAGGTCGCCGGTGTCGTACCAGCCGTGCTTGTCCTGCGCTGCCAAGAAGCCACCCATCGTCAGGTATCCGGGGGTCAGCGACTCGCCACGCAGTTCGATGACTCCGACCCCGCGGGCGGGCATCACCTCACCGTTCTCGTCGATGACGCGGGCCTCGAGGTCCTGCAACAGCGGGCCGAGGGAAGCCAGCCGCCTGGTGTTGCCCTTGGAGGACGGCACGGCGCGCCGCAGCGCGGCCAGCAGATCGGCGTCGACCTCGTCGACCACCAGGCCGGCGCCGCATTCGGAGAACGACACCGCCAGCGTGGTCTCGGCCATCCCGTAGGCGGGCAGGATGGCATCGGGGCTCAACCCGAACGGCTTGCCCGCGTCCAGCAGGTCCTCGACGTCGGCGGGCTCGACCGGCTCGGCGCCGGACAGGGCGAACCGCAGCGTGGACAGGTCGAACTGACCGGGCTCGGCCTGCTTGCGCAGCCGCTTGGCGAACAGCGCGTATGCGAAGTTCGGCGCCGCGGTCATGGTGCCCTTGTACTTGTCGATCAACTTCGCCCACAGCAAGGTGTCGCGGAGGAAGTCCATCGGGGTGACCTTGACGAGCTCCGCGCCGAAGTACATCGGGATGGTGAGGAAGCCGACCATCCCCATGTCGTGGAAGCACGGCAGCCAGCTGACCATGACGTCCTTCTCGACGTCGTACTGCGCGCCGACGAACATCGCCTCGGCGTTGGAGTGAATGTTGCGGTGCGTTATTTGCACGGCCTTGGGAGATCCAGTCGAGCCGCTCGTCAATTGCATGAGCGCGAGATCGTCCTCACCCGTCTCGACGGGGTCGATCGGATCGGCCTCGAGCAGGTCGCCGATCCTGAGGACCGTGATGCCCTTCTCCTCGAGCACGGGGATCGCGACCAGGAAAGGCTCGGAGACGATCACGGCCTTGGCCTCGATCATGTCGATGACGTTCATCGTGTCCTCGGCCCAGACGGCGAGGTCGGTACGCGGGGTCGGTTGGTGCAGCATCGTCAGGCTGGCGCCACGCATCCACAGCGCCTGCGCGGTCGGCGCGATCTCGACCGGGAAGCCGGCCAGCACGCCCACGGCGTCACCGTGTCCGACGCCGGCCGCTGCGAGGCCGCCCGCGACGCATCTGGCGCGCTGGTGAACCTCGCCCCAGGTGTGGCGGATCGGCTCGTGGGGTTCACCGGTGACCATGCCCGTGGTGACAGTGCGGGCGTTGTGGAACATCTTCTCGGTAAATCTGCTCACGACAGTCTCCTGCTGCAGTCCGGCGCCAGTGCCACGGTTTCCATGCTCCACCTGCAAGTACATAGTTCTTGCGAGGCGCGCACGCACAATTGGGAAGCGGTTTCGTCTCGAATCGGTGGCGGTCCAGCGAACCCGGACTTCGTCGTCCAGGTTAGGGCACCGCGATCTGCGTCAGCGCCGCGCGTCCGCCCACCGAGGTGCCCGGTGGGGAGAGTCGTCGCGGTGCACGCGTGACCGGTAGCTTTCACCGTCTCCCATCTTAAGAGACTCTTAAGTGACTACCAAACCTTTGCGCGAATTGAGGCGTGGGTCACACGTCGACTTCAGTCGCCGTCACCGTGAACGCGACGGTGCGGGCACCACGCGGGCGCCGTGCACCGGCCCGCTGGCAGCCCGAACGGTCCGGCACACGCCGTCACCCGCCAACTGCACACCGACGTCGACCGCGGCGGAGGCGGAGCTACACAAGAACGCGCACGTCGGCCCTGAGCCGGACACCATGCCGGCCAGCGCCCCCGCGTCGATACCCGCGCGCAACGTACGCCGCAGCCGGGAATCCAGGCTCAGTGCGGCGGGCTGCAGGTCGTTGCCGAGCAACGGCGCCAGTTCACCGGCATCCCCCGAGGCCAACGCGGCGAGCACGGGTTCGGGGTCGTCCAGCCGCGCAGGCAGGTCGCGGTCGGCCTCGTCGACGCGGTCGCGCAGTCGGTCGAGTTCGCCGAACACCTTTGGCGTCGCGAGTCCGCCGTCGGCGAAGGCCAACACCCAGTGAAAGGTATTGCGGGCCAGCACCGTTGCCAGCTGCTCCCCTCGGCCGGTACCCAACGCGGTGCCGCCGTGCAATGCGAAGGGGACGTCGCTGCCCAACTCCGCCGCCAACGCGTGGAGGTCGCGCCGTGGGACGCCCAACTCCCACAACGCGTTGATCGCCACCAGTACGCCTGCGGCGTCCGCACTGCCGCCCGCCATCCCGCCTGCCACCGGAATGGACTTCTCGATGGAGATGGCGACGTCGGGCGTGCGCCCCACGTGGTCGGCAAGGAGTTCCGCGGCCTGCCACGCGAGGTTGCGTTGATCGGTCGGCAGCGGCCCGCCATTGTCGGAATCCTCCCCCGTGATCTCCAACGAGAGCACGTCGGCGGTGCGGACCGTGATCTCGTCGAAGAGCGAAACGGCGTGGAAGACGGTCGTGAGCTCGTGATAGCCGTCGTTGCGGACGTCGCCGACACCGAGATACAGATTTACCTTGCCTGGCACCCTGACCGTGACGGAGCCAGTGGGAACCCACTCCGACGCGGTATTACCGTCCGATGCAGGCACGCCACGACAGTATCGCCGGGATGGCTTGGCCATAGCCGGAACACGAACCCGGAAAGAAACAAAGGTGGTGAGATACCCCTCATGGATCCCGCCGCCCGGCACCAGGCTGGCTCGATACCGCAATGACCTCAGGCTAGTGTTTGCTCCGAAGGTGTGTCAAGGATCACAGACGGGACCCGCTCCGCAGGTGAATGACGTTTTCCGACCCTACGCTCAGAGGGTGCTGGCCTCCGGGGACCGCTACCAGGAGTACGTCATCGACGGCGCCGTTGGCCACGGCGGATCCGCAGTGGTTTACCGCGCACACTGTGCCGAGCAACCCGCGACGACGGTCGCGCTCAAAGTGCTCGACGCGCACCATCAGGACCCCGGCCACCTGAGCCGCCTTCAGCGCGAGTACGACTTTGCCAACCGGGTCAAGCACCCGCACGTGGTGACGATGCTGGACTGCGGCCCCGGCTGGCTCGCCATGGAGCTGATCGGCGGCGGATGTGTAACGAAGCTCACCGCGCGGTCCGACGTGCTCGCCGCGCTGCTCCAGATCGCGGAAGCCCTCGACCACACGCACCGCGAAGGTGTCGTGCACTGTGACGTGAAACCCACGAACATCCTTGTTGCGGAAGACTTCTCCGTCAGAGGTGCGATCTTGATCGACTTCGGCGTGGCCCGCAACGTCGCCGACAACGTCGGACACCGACCCACCCACGTCGAGGCATCGCTGCCGTACAGCGCTCCCGAAGTGCTGCGCGGGCACGCTGCCACCCCGGCCGCCGACGAGTACGCCCTGGCCTGCACCGTGGTCGAACTACTGACGGGTACAACACCATTCACCGCTTACACCGCGATGGGGCTGATCGATGAACACCTCAACAGTCCCGTCCCGCACTTCTCTCGGCACATCGACTGGATGCCCCGAGCGTTCGACTCGATTCTCGCCAAGGCCATGGCCAAGGATCCCGACAACCGCTACGACTCGTGCGGGGAGTTCATCGGACTCGTGATCCGGGTGCTCGGACCGACGGTGGATGGTTACGTAACTTAACTTTTACCTCTCCAAGTATCCCCTCAGCTAACCCGGGGTTAGCGTCAGTTGATGACCGCGACCCAGTACGACAAGTCGGCGCTTGCTCACGAAGACGAGGGTTACGACAAGGGCCTGAAACCCCGCCAGCTCCAGATGATCGCCATCGGCGGAGCAATCGGCACCGGACTCTTCATGGGCGCTGGCGGCCGGTTAAACACCGCCGGCCCAGGGCTTTTCATCGTCTATGCGATCTGCGGCGCATTCGTCTTCTTCATCCTTCGTGCGCTCGGCGAACTCGTGCTGCACCGGCCGTCGTCGGGCTCGTTCGTGTCGTACGCCCGTGAGTTCCTCGGCGAGAAGGCCGCCTACGTCGCCGGGTGGATGTACTTCTTCAACTGGGCCTGCACGTCGATCGTCGACGTCACGGCAATCGCCTTGTACATGCACTATTGGGGCGCATTCGAAGCCGTACCGCAGTGGACCATCGCGTTGATCGCGCTCGTCATCACGCTCACCGTGAACATGATCTCGGTGAAAGTCTTTGGCGAGCTGGAGTTCTGGGCGGCGTTGATCAAGGTCATCGCCCTCGTGACGTTCCTCGTGGTCGGAATAGTCTTCCTGGCCGCTCGATTCACCGTCCAGGGCCAGTCCACCGGGGTTTCGGTGATCGCCGACCACGGAGGCATCCTGCCGACCGGCATACTCCAATTGGTCATCATCACCTCCGGCGTGATATTCGCCTATGCCGCAGTCGAATTGGTGGGTACCGCTGCGGGTGAGACCGAGAATCCGGCGAAGGTCATGCCCAAGGCCATCAACTCGGTGGTGTTCCGGATCGCGGTGTTCTACGTCGGGTCACTGATCCTGCTGGCGCTGCTGCTGCCGTACACCGCGTACAAGCAGGGCACCAGTCCGTTCGTCACGTTCTTCTCCAGTATCGGCGTGCCCGCCGCAGGCGACATCATGAACTTCGTCGTGCTGACTGCTGCCCTCTCAAGCCTGAACGCGGGGTTGTACTCCACCGGCCGGATCCTGCGCTCGATGTCGATGAACGGCAGTGCGCCGAAGTTCACCTCCAGGATGACCACGCGAGGCGTGCCGTTCGCGGGTATCGCCCTGACGGCGTGCTTCACGGTCGTCGGCGTCTTCCTCAACCTGGTGGTGCCTGCGGAGGCCTTCAACATCGCGCTCGACCTGTCGGCCCTCGGCATCATCGCGTCATGGGCCACCATCGTGATCTGTCAGATCCAGCTGTACCGCGGGTCGAAGAAGGGCATCCTCGAACGGCCGTCGTTCCAGCTGTTCTGGACCCCGTACACCAGTTACGCGACGCTGGTCTTCCTGGCCGCCGTGACTGTGCTGATGTGCTACGAGAACTACTGGAACCTGGTTGCTCTGGTCGTCATCGTGCCCGTCCTGATCGGTGGTTGGTACGCCGTCCGCGGGCGGGTGCTCGAAGTGGCCCGCGAGCGCGTCGGAATCACCGGTAACTACCCGGTCGTGGCGGAGACCCCGCTCATGGACGAGTTCCTGCATAAGGACGCCAAGGACGACTGACGCACGGGACCATTCGTTGACATGTAGAGCTGACGGCGATCGCTACTCGCAATTCGTCGCCCTCAGCGCCATCTCAACGCCAATCAGCGCCAATTAGAAGGTGCGAACGGGACGCTCGCCGGTGGGCTGCGGCTCCGCCTGAGGAGAACGCTGCAACAAGCGGACGAAGTCGGCGATGCTGAGCGTCTCACCACGGCGTGACGGATCGATGCTTGCCGAAAGCAGCCGCTCGGCCGATTCGTTGCCAGAGCCCGCCCATTCGGCGAACGCATTGCGAGACGTCTTGCGCCGCTGCGCAAATCCGATGTCGATGAGGTCGAAGACCTGCTTGCGGAAGGCGTCGTCCACGGGCCACGGCGACGTTTCGTAGCGGTCGATGCGAACCAGTCCGGAGTACACCCGCGGGATGGGCCAGAACACCGTCGGCGACACCATGCCGTGGCGACGGACCTTGCCGTAGAAGCGCACCTTCGCACTTGGCACGCCGTAGTCCTTGCCACCGGGGTCGGCGGCCAGCCGTTCGGCGACCTCGGCCTGGACCATCACCATGACGGTGCGGATCGACGGGAACTCGGCGAGCAGGTGCAGCAGCGCGGGCACCGCGATGTTGTAGGGCAGGTTCGCGACCAGCGCCGATGGAGGCTCTGGCAGGTCGGACGGAACCAGCGTGAGGATGTCTTGGTGCAGCACGGAGAGCCGGCTGATCTCACTGTGCGAGTGATCGGCAATGGTCTTGGGCAGTTGCCGAGCCAGTACGGGGTCGATCTCGACGGCGGTCACCTTGGCACCGCGATCCAGCAGCCCCAGCGTCAACGATCCGAGGCCGGGACCGACCTCGATCACGTGATCATGGCGGTTGATCCCAGAAGCCGACACGATGCGACGAACGGTGTTCGCATCGTGCACGAAGTTCTGGCCAAACGCCTTACGCGGCCGGAAGTCGAGTTCCTTAGCCAGGTGTCGTATCTCGGTCCGCCCGAGAAGCCGAATCGTCAGGACGCCCCCACTCTTCCACTACATACCGGCCAGGCGCCCCAGCCTTGGCGCGCCCGAGTTACCTCAGCAATTGCGATCTGCTCTTCTCTCGTAGCCAGATCGGCTCGCTGAGCATACCTCAAACCACCGTTTCGCTCCCACGTGTTTTGGTCAAATTGCACGCCACCATAAAAACCGTTACCGGAGTTTATACCCCAATTACCACCGGCCTCACATCGGGAGAGGGCATCCCACGTGGTCCCATTCGACACAGGGGGCACCTCTGTACCGGGCTTGGCGCCCACTCGGAGGACTGCGTCGCGAGCGGGTGTCAGAACGACATTGGCTACTGGCAATCTGCCGGTCTCCACGCCATTTACTGACGCCACGGCAAACGTAACGTTTTGCGTACCCGGGGTACCGGGATCCTCGACGACCTGCCGACTCATGTTCATCGTCGGGTCTTGGACGACGTCGTTGTCGGGCGCCAGCGGCATCGTCTGAGTCACCTTTTGGACGCGCACGCGGGTCACCTGGACCTGCATTCCTTCGGCCACGGGCGAGCTGGCGGCCGGCACGACGGTGTCACTTTGCTGCAGCGGAGCGCCCGCGGCTTCAAGCAAACCCGCGACGTTGGCTGCGGCCAATCGGACGGGGCGGACCACCCCGCCGTCGTCGAGCATGACGGTCCTGGGGCCGACGACGGGCAACGACATGCCCTCCAGCGGGACGCGGCTGCCGCGGGATGCGGCCGCAGGCGCGGTGTCGGTCATCGACAGCTGGGCCAACGCCTCCTGCACGGTCGATGCCGTAGTCCAGACTTCACGGCTGCCGTGACCGTCGAGCGAGATCTGCAGCGGCCTGCTTCGCCGCAGCACGATCGTCTCCGACTGGTGCACGTCCTCGTCACCCGCGGGGTACAGATCGTCGCGTTCGCCGACGTCGAACCCGTTTTCCTTCACCACGTCGATGACGCGCGACTTCATGGTCGACACCGTGATGGGGGCGCCATCAATGCTCAACGTGACGGTCTTGTGTGCGGTGACGGCGTATCCGCCAGCGAAGATCAGTGCCACGAGCATGGCGCCAACGACGAGGCGCAACATTGGTGAGCGTGCTTCATCAAGCTTGTGCAAGGCGTTCAATAGTGGCGCATTCCCGACTTTGTGAGCTATGTAATTGGCAGCCACGAACCGCGCCGCCAACGCAATCTATTACAGGACGGTAACGAAAAGCCATTGAGGCAGCAACTCGCTCAGCAGCCGATTCCGTAGGCAATTGTCGCGTTCCGCGAAGTCTCGTTCGCTAGCTGTTCAGCGGGACGGTCCACGACCTCGGCCAATGCGCGAACCGTGTACGGCAGGCAGTATGACTCATTTGGTGCCCCGCGGAACGGATGTGGGGTCAGGAACGGCGCGTCGGTTTCGACGAGCAGCTGCTCCGGCGGGATGAGCCTGGCCGCCTCGCGGAGCTCGCGGGCGTTGCGGAAGCTGACCGTGCCAGACAGGCTCAGCAGCCATCCGGCGTCGACGCAGATGCGCGCCATCTCGGGGCCCGACGAGAAGCAATGGAAGATCACCGTCTCGGGAGCGCCTTCGGCACGCAGGACGTCGAGCACCTCGGCGTCGGCCTCGCGGTTGTGAATCATCAGCGGCTTGCCGGTGCGCTTGGCGAGCCCGATGTGCCACGCGAACGCCTCCCGCTGCTGGGCGACATCGGCGCAGCCGTCGAGCTCGCCCGGCCAGTACATGTCCATGCCGGTCTCGCCGATGGCCACGACCCTGGGATGCGCCGACAGCCGTTCGAGCTCGGCGCGTGCCGCGTCGTCGAGGGCGTTGGCCCGGGTCGGATGCAGGGCGACGGCGGCATAGACGCGCGGATCCCAGTCGGCTGCTCGGGTGACCCAACGCGCCGACTCCATGTCGTCGGCGATCGTGACGACGGCCGTCACGCCGACGGCCGCGGCCCGGTCGAGGATCGCGTGCACGTCGTCGGCGTCCGATGCACCGCACG
The DNA here is from genome assembly GCA_025966225.1 of Mycobacterium sp. Classification (GTDB taxonomy): domain Bacteria; phylum Actinomycetota; class Actinomycetes; order Mycobacteriales; family Mycobacteriaceae; genus Mycobacterium. Next base: position 60,975 of record JAOPVI010000086.1, read on the forward strand.
CGTCCAGGTGCGTGTGGGCATCGAACAGGGGAGCCAACGGTTCCGGCGCAGGTGGCCGCTCGCGCGTGAGAGTCACGCCCCACACAATAAAGTGGACTCCCTCATGACCAATCCATCCCCCGGCGCGAGGACGCGCACCCCCGCGTCGCCGTACTACATCACCACCGCCATCGACTACCCGAACGGCGCTCCCCACATCGGACACGCGTACGAGAAGACCGCCACCGACGCCGTCGCGCGCTTCAAGCGGCTCGACGGGTTCGACGTCCGTTTCCTCACCGGCACCGACGAGCATGGGCTCAAGATGGCGCAGACCGCGGCGGCCGAGGGCATCTCCACTGCGACGCTGGCGCGGCGCAACTCCGACGCCTTCCAGCATTTCCAGGAGAAGCTCAACATCTCCTTCGACCGCTTCATCCGCACCACCGATGACGACCACGTCGAGGCGTCCATCGAAATCTGGAACCGGATGAACAAGGCAGGCGACATCTATCTCGACTCGTACGCCGGCTGGTACTCGGTGCGCGACGAGCGCTTCTTCACCGACGACGAGCTCGAGCTGCGCGACGACGGCATCCGGTACTCCATCGAGACGGGCACCCCGGTGACGTGGACCGAGGAGCAGACCTACTTCTTCCGGCTGTCGGCCTACGCCGATCGGCTGCTAGCGCACTACGCGGCGCACCCCGAGTTCATCGGCCCCGACACGCGGCGCAATGAGGTGGTGAGCTTCGTCTCCGGCGGACTGCGCGACCTGTCGATCTCGCGCACGACGTTCGACTGGGGCGTCCAGGTGCCCGACCACCCCGACCACGTCATGTACGTATGGGTCGACGCGCTCACGAACTACCTGACGGGGGCCGGTTTCCCAGACACCGAATCCGACTCGTTCCGCAAGTACTGGCCTGCCGACCTGCACGTGATCGGAAAGGACATCATCCGGTTCCACACCGTCTACTGGCCCGCGTTCCTGATGTCGGCGGGCATCGAGTTGCCGCGTCGGGTCTTCGCGCACGGCCACCTGCTCGTCCGTGACGAGAAGATGAGCAAGTCGGTGGGCAACGTCGTCGACCCGGTCGACCTCGTCGACCGCTTCGGTGTCGACCCGGTGCGCTACTTCCTGCTGCGCGAGGTGCCGTTCGGCCAAGACGGAAACTTCACCGAGGACGCGATGATCGGCAGGATCAACGCCGACCTGGCCAACGAGTTGGGCAACCTGGCGCAGCGGTCGCTGTCGATGGTGAACAAGAACCTCGGCGGAATCGCACCTCAGCCGGGCGAGTTCACGGACGAGGACCGCGAATTGCTGGCCAATGCCGACGAACTGCTCCCGAAGGTGCGGGCGCACTTCGACGTGCCCGCGATGCACCTCGGGTTGGAGGCCATCTGGCTGATGCTCGGCGCGGCCAACCGCTACTTCTCCGCACAGGAGCCGTGGGTGCTGCGCAAGTCCGACGCGGCGTCCGACCAGGAGCGGTTCGCGACCGTGCTCTACACCACGCTGGAGGTCGTGCGGATCGCCGCGCTACTGGTGCAATGGGCCATGCCGGACTCCGCGGCCAAGTTGCTCGACCTGCTCGGTCAGCCTGCCGATCAACGCACCTTCGGCGACATTGGCACGCGGCTGGCGCCCGGCACGGCGCTCCCGACGCCGGAAGGTGTGTTTCCCCGCCACCAGGTGGAGTGACCTGCGCCACAGTTGGCGTCGTCGTGTCACACTTCGGCGGTCAGAGGTGTCTTGAGGTCAGCCCGGCTCAACTGTTGAGTCGAAGAATCTCAAAGGAGTACTCATGGCCACGCCCACCCAGAAGACCCAAGTCGTCGTCATCGGTGGCGGATACGCCGGTGTCCTTGCCGCGAACCACTTGCGGCTCAACGGCGGCGTCGCCATCACGCTGATCAACCCACGGCCCAAGTTCGTCGAGCGCATCCGGCTGCACCAACTCGTCACCGGGTCCGACGACGCCGTCGTGGAGTACGCGGAAGTGCTCGGGGTCGACGTCCGACTGCTCGTCGACACGGCCGAACGCATCGATGCCGCGACGCGCACCGTGACGCTGGGTTCCGGCGGCACCATCGGTTACGACTACCTGATCTACGCCGTCGGAAGCACCGGCGCCGCGTTGACAGTGCCAGGGGCGGCCGAATTCGCTTACCCCATCTCGGAGTTGGAGCACGCCGAGTCGCTGCGCGCAAAGCTGGCCGACGTGACTCCCGGAGCGCCAACGGTCGTAGTGGGCGCAGGCCCGACCGGTATCGAGACTGCCACCGAGTTGGCCGAGGAGGGCCACGACGTGACGTTGGTGTGCGGCGGCGTACTCGGCCCGTACTTCAGCGCCCGCGCGCGTCGGTCGGTGGCCAAGCACATGCACAAGCTCGGCGTGACGGTCATCGACGGGCAAGATGCCAAGGTCACCGAGGTACGCAAGCACTCGGTGACGTTGGCCGACGGCCGCGAGCTACGCAGCTTCGTCACCATTTGGACGGCCGGATTCGGCGTGCCGGACCTGGCCACCCGCAGCGGCCTGGCCACCGACGCGATCGGACGGCTGCTCACCGACGAGACGCTGACGAGTGTCGACAATCCGTACATCGTGGCCGCCGGTGACGCGTCCGCGCCGTCGGACACGCCACTGCGGATGAGCTGCCAGGCGGCGCTCCCGCTCGGCGCCCAATCCGCCAACACCGTGCTCAGCCGCATCGCGGGCACCCAGCCGGCAGTGGTAAACCAGGCCTTCACCGGCCAATGCGTCAGCCTGGGCCGCAAGGCAGGCACCATCCAGCTGGCCCACCTCGATGACCGCGTGACGCAGCTCTACGTCGGCGGTCGCGCCGCGGCATCCATCAAGGAAGCGGTGTGCAAGGGCACGGTCTCGTTCCTGGCCAAGGAGGCCCGCAAGCCGGGTTCGTACTTCTGGCTCAAGGGCGGCAAGCGTGCGCAGCAGCTGGCGGCCGGGCAGGCGGCAGCGGTCCGATGAGCTCGGGTGACGCCGACGAACACGCGCAGCGGTTCACGCTGCTACGGCCGTTGCTGTTCACCATCGCATACGAGATCCTAGGCACGGCAACGGAATCCGATGATGTTCTGCAGGAGAGCTACCTACGTTGGGCCGACGTCGACCTGACCACGGTGACCGACACCAAGGCCTACCTCGCCAAGCTGGTCACCCGGCAGGCGCTCAACGCGCTTCGCGCCCAGGCGCGTCGGCGCGAGGAGTACGTCGGGCCGTGGCTACCCGAGCCGTTGCTCGTCGACACCGGTGACGCTTCGTCGGACGTGGTGCTCGCCGAATCGGTGTCGATGGCGATGTTGGTGGTACTGGAGACGTTGGGTCCCGACGAACGGGCGGTCTTCGTGTTGCGCGAGGTATTCGGATTCAGTCACGACGAGATCGCCTCGGCCATCGGCAAGTCCAGCGCGTCCGTTCGGCAGCTTGCACACCGCGCCAGGGAGCACGTCGCTGCCCGGCGCAAGCGGTTCGATCCCGTCGATCCGCAGCGGTCGATGGAGCTCACCGCGCAGTTCTTCGCCACGGCGGCGACGGGCGACGTCGATGCCCTCATCACGATGCTGGCGCCAGACGTGGTGTGGACCGCGGACAGCGACGGCAAGGTCAGCGCCGCGCGCAGGCCGGTACTTGGCGCCGACAGAGTCGCCCGTCTGGTGCTTGGGCTCATCCGCGGGGCAGGCGAGTTGGGCCGCGTCGAGCCCGCCTTCTACAACGGTGCGCCCGCACTGGTGCTCTACCTCGGCGACAACCTGGAGGGCATCATCTCCGTCGAGCTCACGGACGAGAAGATCAGCCACTTCTATGCGATGCGCAACCCCGAAAAGCTCGGCGGGGTCACGGTCGCACGCGAGATCTCGCGCTGAACGCTTGCGGAGCGACAATTCGACCAAGCGCGTGACACGCTAGTGCGATGCGTGTCGAGCGGATCGTCTCGTCGCGCAGCGCCTCCGAGGTGCTGCGCAGCGTGGCCGCCGCGACCGCCCGCCTCGGTTTGGCGCCGCCCGCGGCGTTGAGCGGCGACTGGTTCGGCGCGCGGGCAGTCATCGCTCCGAGTGTGGCGATCGAACCCGTTCACGTCGACCGCGTCTTCGACGTCGACCCCCGCGCCGCGCCGACGATGCCAGCCGATGCGGTCGGCGGCGGCTGGGTCGGATACCTGTCCTACCCCGATGCCGGGGCCGACGGCCGGGGTCCGCGGATCCCCGAGGCCGCGGGCGGATGGTCCGACGATGTGCTACGCCAGGATGTCGACGGAAACTGGTGGTACGAAAGCCTTTCCGGTTCCGCGGCGCCGGAGTGGCTGCGCGAGGCGGTGAGCGCCCACGGCGAGCCTGGGCCCTGGACCATCGACTGGATCGAACCCGACCGCGAGGTCCACCACTCTGGAGTGCTGGCCTGCCTGGAGGCCATCGCCGCGGGCGAGGTGTACCAGGCTTGTGTGTGCACCCAGTTCGTCGGCGCAGTTGGCGGCACCCCCGTCGAGTTCTTCGCCGACGTCGTCGCCCGCACGGCACCCGCGCGCGCGGCGTTCGTCGCAGGCGACTGGGGCGCGGTGGCGTCGCTGTCCCCGGAACTGTTCCTGCGCCGCACCGGCGACACCGTCACGTCTAGCCCCATCAAAGGCACGCTCCCGCTTGACCGCCCCCCGTCGGCGTTGCGCGCTTCGGTCAAGGACGTGGCCGAGAACATCATGATCGTGGACCTGGTCCGCAACGATCTGAGCCGCATCGCGCTGACCGGGACCGTCACGGTGCCCGAACTGCTCGCGGTGCGCCGGGCGCCAGGAGTGTGGCACCTGGTGTCGACGGTGTCGGCCCGCGTCAGCGTCGACGTGTCGATGGCGACGGTGCTCGAGGCCGCCTTCCCCCCGGCCTCTGTCACCGGCACGCCGAAAGCCCGGGCCCGGGAGCTCCTTTCGAAGTGGGAGCCGCGCCGCCGCGGGGTTTACTGCGGCACAGTCGGTTTCGCCTCTCCGCTCGCCGGCACCGAGCTCAATGTCGCGATCCGCACCGTCGAGTTCGACACCGCGGGACATGCGGTGCTCGGCGTCGGCGGCGGCATCACGGCCGATTCCGACCCCGACGCCGAATGGCAGGAGTGCCTGCACAAAGCCGCCCCCATCGTGGGGACCGCCGCTCCTCAGCGCCGGATAGCCGCGCAGAGCTGAGCCCAGTTGCCCGACGCAATTCGGGTGCGGTCTTCGCCGCTGAGCTCGGCTTCGGCAAGGAACTCACGTGCGACGCCGCCGTCGGTCGGGACGAAGGGATAGTCGGCGGCGAACATGATTCGTCCGACCCCGACGACGTCGACGGCCCACTGCAGGTACCGCTGACTGAAGACGCCGCCAGGGGTGAGGTAGACGTTGTCGCGGACGTACTCGGAGATGGTGCGCGACAACGCCGCAACCGGGGCCATCCGGTCGATCCGCTCGAGATAGAACGGCACCATTTCGCCCCAGTGCCCCAAGATCACCTGCAGTCGCGGGAACCGGTCGAAGACACCTGCCAGGATGAGCCGGAGCAACTCGACGCCCGCGTCGTAGTGCCAACCCACTCCGTGGGTGGCGAACGCGGCGTCCACGACGTCGCCGAATCCGCCGTAGTAAGCGGCTCGCACCGCTGCCGGCGGCGATTGCGGATGCAGGTAGAGCGGCGCGCCGAGCGCCTCGGCCGCCTCGAAAATCGGCCAGAACTCAGTGTGATCGATTGGAGTGTCACGCACGCGGCTGAAGATCAGTGCCCCGTTGAAGCCGAGCGTGGTTACCGCGCGGGCCAATTCGTCCGCCGCGGCCTCCGGACGCTGGGCCGCCAGGGTCGCGAAGCCCTGCAGCCGGTCCGGATGTGCACGCACCGCGGCGGCGGCCTCGTCGTTGCACGCAGTCTGCAGTGCGACGCCATCGGCCGCGTCGAGATTCCACACGCCAGGCGTGGTCAACGAGAGCACCTGAGTGTCGACCCCCGCTGCGTCCATCACGGCCAGACGTTCGTCGCCGAGCGAAAGTAGCGCCCGTTCGGCGGCACCGGCCGAGCCCGTGGCTGGGTCCTGCCACCGCGGATCGAGGCGCTGCCACGCCTTGAGGACGTCGGCGGTGACGTAGTGCTCTTCCAGCCCAACGATTTTCATGATCTACCCTAGGTGTCGAGGATGGCTTCCGCATTGCCCCTTCAGTCGATAGTAAACGCATTTACTATTTGTTGGCTGGGAACTAGGCTCGGGGTTCATGGGCAACGACGCACACGCCATCACCGACCTCTTCGAGACCGTTTCGCTCGGTGGTCCCGAGCGTGCCGTCGGCTTCGTGATCTGGCGCGTGATGCACCGCTACGTGCGGGCGGCCGACCGCGCGCTGACCGGTCTCGGGCTGACCCACCTGCAGTTCCAAACGCTGGCGCTGGCGGCCTGGCTCGGGCGATCCGGAGCCCCCGTCACCCAGGTCGACGTCGCCAGGGCCGGCGACATCGCGCCGATGCAGGTGTCGCACATGATGAAGACGTTGGCGGCCAAGGACTGGATCGGCCGCCCGCGCAGCACCTCCGACGTCCGCGCCAAGAACGTCGAGGTGACGACCGCTGGGGTGGCGGTGCTCCGGCGCGCGTTGCCCGTGATGATCGATGTGCAGCGCGAGGTGTTCGGCGCGGCGGGTGAGCCTGGCGGCATCCTGCTGAATTCGCTTCTGCAGCTGGACGACTAGGATTCACCCCCTCAGCTTCGCGACCGCAGAACCGCATCGTAGAGCTCACGCCGCGACGGGGCACCGGGATTGGCCGCGATCACCTCGGCGCACGCGTCCTTCACCCTCGCGCCCGCATCGACGAGCTTCGTCACCTCGGCGACCAGTTCGGCCACGTCGGTTCGCGGGAGCGCTCCGGCCAACACGACGGTCAGCTCTCCGAGCACCCCGTCGGCAGCCCAGTCCGCAAGCTCGGCCAACGTGCCGCGCTTGACCTCCTCGTGGGTCTTGGTCAGTTCGCGGCAGACCACCGCTCGTCGATCCGCCCCCAACGTGTCGACGGCGTCGCGCAGGCATTCGCCCAACCGGCGCGGCGACTCGAAGAACACACACGTCCGTTGCTCAGCCGACAACCCGGTCAGCCACGTCACCCGCGCGGAGTGCTTGCGCGGCGCGAAACCCTCGAAGCAGAACCTGTCGGACGGAAGGCCCGACACTGCCAGCGCCGTCGTCACCGCCGAGGGCCCAGGCAGACAGCTGACCGCCAGACCCGCCGCTGCGCAAGCCGCCACCAGCCGGTAGCCCGGATCGCTGATCAGGGGCATGCCCGCATCGCTGACAACCAGCACCGTCGCACCACCCGCGACCTCCTCGACGAGCCCTGGCACCCTGGTCGCCTCGTTCTGGTCGAAGAAGCTGACGATGCGCCCAACTGGCCGGACGCCGAGCGCGCTGGCCAGCACTCGCACGCGGCGGGTGTCCTCCGCGGCGATCACGTCGGCGCTGCCCAGCGCCTCGATCAGCCGGGCCGATGCGTCCGCGGCCTGCCCAAGAGGCGTGGCGGCGAGCAGCAGGCGTCCTCCTGTCTTGGGGCCAGTCACACGGCACAGCCTACGATCGGCTGCGTGACCGCTCCGACGCTCGATGACATCGCGCCCGAGCGCTCGGCCCCGGTGATCAGTCCGGGCCCGCTGGTGCCGATGCCCGACTTCGGCCCGCAGGACCGTTTGCAGGGCTGGGTCATGACGGCAATCATCACCGCGCTCGCGGCGCTCACGCGGTTCCTCAACCTCGGATCGCCAACGGATGCAGGCACCCCGATCTTCGACGAGAAGCACTACGCGCCGCAGGCCTGGCAGCTGCTGGGCAACGGCTTCGTCGAGGACAACCCCGGCTACGGGCTGGTGGTGCACCCGCCGGTCGGCAAGCAGCTGATGGCGATCGGTGAGGCGCTGTTCGGCTACACCGGACTGGGCTGGCGGTTCTCCGGCGCAGTGTGCGGCGTGATCATCGTGCTGCTGGTGGCCCGCATCGTCCGGCGGATCACCCGCTCGACGCTGATCGGCGGCATCGCCGGGCTGTTGATCATCGCCGACGGCGTCAGCTTCGTGACGGCGCGCACCGCGCTGCTCGACGTCTTCCTGGTGGTTTTCGTGGTCGCCGCATTCGGCGCGCTGATCGTCGATCGCGACCAGATGCGCGAGCGGATGCACGTCGCGCTGCTCGAAGGCCGCATCGCGGACACCCCGTGGGGGCCCAGACTCGGAGTGCGGTGGTGGCGATTCGGCGCCGGGGTGCTGCTCGGCCTTTCGTTCGCGACGAAGTGGTCGGGCCTGTACTTCATCTTGTTCTTCGGCCTGATGACGTTGGCGTTCGACGTCGTCGCCAGGCGGCAGTACCGAGTGCCGCGACCGTGGCTCGGGACGTTGCGGCGCGACTTCGGGCCCGCGGTCTACGTATTCGGCTTCATCCCGTTCGCCGTCTACCTCGGCTCGTACGCGCCCTGGTTCGCGTCGGAGACCGCCATCGACCGCCACGAGGAGTACCGGTCGATCGGCGAGGGTGGTCTGTTGCCAGACGCCATTCGGTCGCTGTGGCACTTCACCTACGGCGTCTTCAAGTTCCACTCGGAATTGACCAACGCCGCAGGCAACCACCACCCGTGGGAGTCGAAGCCGTGGACGTGGCCGATGTCGCTGCGCCCGGTGCTCTACGCGATCGACCAGGACAACATCGCGGGTTGCGGTACCCAGTCGTGCGTCAAGGCCGTGATGCTCGTTGGCACGCCTGCGATGTGGTTCGTCGCGGTGCCGGTGCTGGGCTGGGCGCTGTGGCGGGCGTTCGTCAAGCGCGACTGGCGCTACGCGGTGGCGCTGACCGGCTATTTCGCGGGTTACCTGCCTTGGTTCGCCGACATCGACAGGCAGATGTACTTCTTCTACGCCGCGCCAATGGCCCCGTTCATGGTGATGATCATCGCGTTGATACTGGGCGACGTGCTCTACGCGCCGAGGCAGAACGCGGAACGCCATGCGCTCGGGTTACTCGTGGTGTGTTTCTATGTCGCGCTTGTCATTACGAACTTCGCCTGGCTGTACCCGGTGCTGACGGGCCTCCCGATCTCACAATCGACGTGGAACATGGAGATCTGGCTGCCCTCCTGGCGCTAGCTTCGCACTGCGCTCGCCCACACATTCCGCTCGCCCCACACACCGTCAGTTGTTCCTACGGCCGAGTTCGACATCAGGGCTGCCGCGGCCCGACCGCCGTGGACCTCGGAATGGGCTGGGACGACGCCAGGGGTGCCGTGAGCCACTACGAGTCATTCGAAGGATCCGTCGTGCAACGAATTCGACGCCAAGAACTGATACAACAGCTGGGCTGGTTCGAGATCGAAGTCGTCGATGCCCATTCGCCCATGTCGGTCGTGCGTCGGGCTCGCAACGCCCTGCTACGGCGCCGCCGCTGAACTACAGGGGGTCGCGGGCCACCGGACACGACATACAACGTGGCCCGCCGCGGCCCGTACCGAGTTCCGACGCCGCGATCGGTAGCACCTCGATGCCCGAATCTGCTAGCCGCGCATTGGTTTCGGCATTGCGCTCGTATGCGACGACGACGCCAGGGGCCAACGCCAGCGTGTTGTTGCCGTCGTCCCACTGCTCACGCTCCGCCGTGACGGGGTCGAGCCCGGTGTCGATGACCCGCAGCTTCTCGATGCCCATGGCGTCGGCGGCGGCCTGGACGAAGGGTGCTGCGCGTTCGATCGTCACGCCGTCGGACTTTTGGCGAATCGTGAACGCCGACAATGAATCGACGACGTTCGGGTACATGACCACGGCGTCGGTATCGACCATCGTGCACACGGTGTCCAGATGCATCTGTGCGCGTTCCTGAGCGATCGGCACGGCCAACACGGTGTGCGCAAGGTTGTCGTCGAAAAGACTGCGCGCCAGCGCCTCCGCGCCTGCAGGCGTGGTCCGCTCACCCACTCCGACGGCGACCACGCCCGGCCCCAGCAGCAGCACGTCGCCGCCCTCGACGGGGGCCGACCGCGACTCGTAGGCCCGTCGCACGCCGAGGAACCGGGGGTGGTGGGCGTAGATCAGGTCGGTCAGCGACGTCTCGCGCATCCGCGCGGGCAACGCCAGCGACGTGATGGCCACGCGCGGCCCGATCCAGAACGACGAATCGCGGGTGAACAGCAGATTCGGCAGCGGATCGATGACGAAGTCGCCGCCGTGATGCATGCGGCGCACCAACGACAGCTCGCCCTCGTGGAACGGCAGCTCGTTGAACGTCATCCCCGCCATCAGCACCCGCGCAAGGGTGTCCGGATCCAGCGTGCGCAGGTACTTCGAAAGTTCTTGGGCCAGTGGCAATCCGAGCCGGCGCGAGTCGACGGCCGCGGCGATGCCCTGCATGCGGGCGGCACCACTGACCAGCGCTTCGGTCAACAGGTCACCAAGCAATAGCACCTCGACGCCGCGGGAGCGCATCACGTCGGCGAACGCATCGTGCTCCTGCTGCGCCTTGGCCACCCAGGGCAGCCCGTCGAACAGCAGCGCGTCGTTGTTGCGTGGGGTCAGCCGCTGCAGCTCCGCGCCTGGGCGATGCAGGATGACCACACGCAGCGTGCCCACCTCTGAATTGGAGCCCAGCACAGTGCCCGTCACACCTAGCACCGTAACCTCATTCGTCACCTCAACTATTGTTTAGGTCATGGAGCTACCCGACCTGACCCCCGGCGAGCTGTCGCATCGCAGCGGCGTGGCGGTGTCCGCACTGCACTTCTACGAACGCGAAGACCTCATCATCAGCAGACGCACCTCGGGCAACCAACGCCGCTACGGGCGCGAGACGTTGCGGCGAGTGGCCTTCATCCGGATGTCGCAGCGACTCGGCATTCCGTTGGCGCGCATCCGCGATGCGCTCGCGACGCTGCCGAACGACCGGGTCCCCACGAGCAGGGACTGGGCCAAGTTGTCCGCTGGCTGGCGCGCCGACCTCGACGAGCGCATCCTGCACCTGCAACGATTACGCGACAACCTCACCGGCTGCATCGGATGCGGTTGCCTGAGCCTCAAGACGTGCACGCTCTCGAATCCGAACGACGTGCTGGCGGCCAGCGGGCCCGGCGCGGCCAAGCTGTGAATTTCGAATGTATGTGCGATAGCATGTGTACGTGTCCTTGGCGGTTCAGGCGTCGCTCTTCGACCACGCCGAACGGCGTGAGCTCGGCGGCGGGGCGTGGATCGACGTGCGGGCAGGTTGGTTGACGGGCGGGCAGGAACGCAGCGACCAGGGAATTGGATTCTGCGGGGAAGACCTGTTCGACGACCTCGAGCAGACGATCCCGTGGCGCGCCGAACGCCGCCAGATGTACGACCGCGTGCTCGACGTCCCGCGGCTGGTCAGCTTTCACGACCTCACCACCGAGCCGGCTCCACACCCCGGCATAGCGCGGTTGCGGGTGCGGCTCAACGACATCTACGCACGCGAACTGGGCGAACCGTTCACCACGGCGGGCCTGTGCCTGTACCGCGACGGCACCGACAGCGTCGCGTGGCACGGCGACACCATCGGCCGCAGCAGCACCGAGGACACCATGGTGGCGATCGTCAGCCTCGGCGCAAGGCGGGTGTTCGCACTACGACCGCGCTCCGGCGGCCGCGCGCTCCGGCTGCCGCAGGGCCACGGCGACCTGCTGGTGATGGGTGGATCGTGTCAACGCACGTGGGAGCACGCGGTACCCAAGACCGCCAAGCCAATGGGCCCGCGGATCAGCATCCAGTTCCGGCCAAGGAGTGTGCGCTAGTTGCCGCGGATCGCCTTCACCGACGCGGACAACAGGTCGCTGGCCCGCTGGGTATTGACGGGTACCACCGGCTTGCTCGGATCGACCAGCGGATTCGCGGTCACGATCACCCGGTAGTTCCCGAAGGCCGCGACGTAGTTGTAGAGCTCGCCGCTCGCAGGCTTGCCGTTGACCATCGTCTGCACGACGCGGTGGGTGCCCAACGTGCGCACCCCGTCGATCGTCGGCGACTCGACGACCTCGTCGAGGCCGCGCATGCCGTTGGCAGCGAAGGCGAACTTCTTGCAGGCGTCGCCGGGGTCGGGGAACGGCAGCGCCTCCGACGTCTCGACGGCGATGGTGATGAACCGGTTGCCCTCACCCTCGGCCGTCGTCGCGGCCATGTTGCCCTTGAGCCCTTCCGGCACCGTCAGGCCCGCGGCGACCTTCGCGCAGTCGGCCGGATCGAAGACCACCCCTGGCGGCAGGGCCTGCCCCGACAGCAGGTGCGGATCGACGCCGGCAGGCCCAAATGTGCTGACCTTGAACGCAGGCCCGAAGCTCGACTTGACGTCGAGCACCTTGGCGATGTCGGTGGTGGTCGGGGTCGATTCACCGCTGGCGCACGCGGTCAACAGACCGGCGCACGCGACGACGAGCAGCGTTCTGAGCATCGGCGTCAATCTACCCGTCTTCGACCCGTCAACTTCGTATCGCCGACACGGTTTCGACCAGAAGGTTCGACGCGAAATCCTGTTCCAGCGGTGGCCCGGATGCGCCTGGATCGGTGACGAGCACGGCGTAGACGACGTAGGCGCCGAGGTATGCGACGAATGTCTCCGCCCGCGAATGCGTTTCGGTACCACCTTCGACCTTGCTCGTCATGTCCGTCGCCAAACCCAACGTCGTCGTCCCGGCGATCACGGGAGCATCCGTGAAGGCGACGACGGCGTCGGTGTGGTCGGTGAACATCCTCCATGGCACGCAACCGTCTGGAATCGCCGGTCCGAATCCCACGTTGGCCTCGGCCACCACCACGTAGGCGATGCCGCCGGGCCCGGACGCGGACCAGCCGTTGACCGGGACGTCAGCGGTGATCGGGGTGACCAGGCCGGCGCACTCCGGCGGGACGCTGTTCCAGTTCTGGCCGATGCCCCACAGCGCCGTCGGGGTGGCATCGGCAGGGAGCGCGGACAACTCGTAGTCCGGGGGAAGCTTCGTCCTGGCGCGAACGACGTTGGAGGGGGTCACCGTGAACGCAACGGACGTCGACGACGCCGGCGCTGATGACGAGGCCGAGCCCGATGAAGACGTTTCGGGTGCGGTCGCCTGACCGCACGCCGCGCAGAGCGCCACTGCCACGCAGGACGCGAAGACGCGCATGAAACCTTGGTACCACGGCTACGCTGACGGGCACCGACATCGTGGCGGGACGCGCCGAGAGGACATGTGATGTGCACCCGAGTCTTGTGGAATAGCAATGACATCGCGGTCCTGACTGGTCGGACCATGGACTGGCCGGAGTCGACGGAGCCGCTCATCGTCGCCTTCCCTCGCGGTCGCAAGCGCGACGGCGGGCTGCTGATAACGAAAGTCGTCGTTCCTGACAATCCGCTACGTTGGACGAGCACCTACGCCAGCTTGATCACGACGGTCTACGGGATAGGCACCGTCGACGGGCTCAACGAGCGGGGGCTCGGCGTCCACGCGCTGTACCTCAAGTCCACCGACGTCGGGACTCGCAACGCCGAACTCCCCGGCCTGCACACCGGGCTGTGGGCGCAGTATCTGTTGGACCAGGCCGGCAGCGTCACCGAGGCCCTGGCTCTGATGGACGGCATCCAGCTGGTGATGGTCAGCGCCCACGGGCACGACGCGACCCTGCACCTCGCGATCGAGGACGCCGATGGCGACAGCGCCATCGTCGAGCTCGCCGCAGGCCAGGTCGTCGTGCACCACGGCCGCGAGTTCACCCTGATGACCAACGACCCAACCTACGACGAGCAGCTGAAGTTACTTGCCGCGCAGGATTTTTCGCATCCCAGCTGCGAGCTGCCCCTTCCCGGAAACGTCAATGCCATCGACCGATTCCAGCGGGCCGCCTACTACTCGGCGCTGCTCCCCAAGCCGCTCGACGAGCGCCAGGCCGTCGCAGGCGTCATGGCGATCATGCGCAACGTCTCGGTGCCATTCGGCGCGCCATACGCCGAATTCGGCGTCTACAACACCGAGTACCGCACGGTGTGCGATCTGACCAACCACACCTACTTCTTCGAGCTGACCACCAGCCCGAGCATCATCTGGGTGAACTTCGACGACCTTCACCTCGATGAGGGCGCGCACGCGCAGGCCATCGACCCCTACGACGAGTCGCTGTCCGGCAACGTCACCGGCCGCTTTGCCAAGCACGAGATCGGCTTCTGACGACGTGACCCAAACGCGTGCAGATTTCGTTTGCCAACCGTAGGCTTGCGCCTGCTTCCGACCACAGGAGACTCTCATGATTAAGCCCTTGCAGATTTGCGGTACCGCGATCGCCGTGCTCGCGTTGGGCGTCGCACTCACGGGTTGCGGCTCGAAGAGCGAAACCACCACTTCGTCCTCGTCGTCGACCAGCACCAAGACGAGTTCCGAGACGAGCGCGACCGCCAAGCCGAGCGCCACGCCTGCTGCGGGCAAGAACGAGACCATCGCCGATTACATCAAGGGAGCCGGCCTCACGGAGACCCCCGTCAAGCGTGGCGACGCAGGCGCTCCGACCATCGACCTGCCCGTCCCGGACGGCTGGGCGGAGGCCGGCGACAAGACGCCCGACTACGCGTACAACGCGCTCATCTTCAGCGACCCGGCGACGGCCAGCGACCCCCCGTCGATCATCGCGATCGTGTCCAAGCTGACGGGCGACGTCGACCCGGCCAAGCTGGTGCAGTACGCACCCGGCGAACTCAACAACCTGCCCGGCTTCGACGGCCCCCCCACGGGCGAGACCAGCACACTGGGTGGTTTCGACGCGGTCCAGCTGGGCGGCAGCTACGTGAAGGACGGCGACAAGCGCATGATCGCGCAAAAAACCGTCTTCATTCCCGCCGCGGACAACAGCGGCATGTTCGTGCTTCAACTCAATGCCGACGGCACCGAGGACCAGATGGGCCCGCTGATGGACGCCACCTCCGCTATCGACGAGAACACCAAGATCACGCCGTAATCAGGCGGCTCCCAGCGAGCGTTGACACCCGATCGTGGTCGTGACAGACGGCTCAATCTTCGTCGGCCATAAACGCGGACGGCTCCGAGGCGCAGGCTGGACCCCTGCAGGAGGCCACCATCCGACGCAGTCACAGCACCCCCACAATCGAGGAGAGGCAACATGACAGCCGCTCAGCAGCCGAATTCCAGCGAACCGCCGCCGCCTCAGCGTGGGCTGACTCGCGAGGAACGCGGTCGCGACGTCAGTGAGGCGCAGGCCGAGGTCGAGGCGGAGACGTCGAAGTGGAAGCAGTTCACGCGTGCGATGAGCCCCCGTTTCGTCTGGTCGATGGCCGAAGGCTATCCGGTTGTGCTCAAGCAGTTCATCCAGTTCTGCCTGATCATCATCTACCCGGCGTGGGTGTTCGCGGTCTTGTGCGGCGGCTTGGCGACGCTGCTGTTCTACGTGACGATCTATCCGATCCTCTGGGTATTGTTCTGGCCGATGCGGAATTACCAGAAGAAGAACCATCCCGAGGAATACGCCGCCTCCCAAGAGCGCAAGTAGCGCGGCGCCGCGTGGGGCTCTTCAGCCGCTCCGGCGGCGTAATGGTAACGGTGACGCCGGAGGTCGTTCGGCCGCGGCAGACCGTGACGGCCGCCGTCACGACGGACAAGCCGATAGACAAGGTCCGCTCGGCCCGCCTGGACTGGGGTTACACGAACTTCTACCGCTACCACTGGGCCGGTCGGGTCGACTCCGCCGCCGCGGCGGGCAACGACACCATCTGGACGGCCGATCAGGTCGGCACCAACTACGGCGGCGACCGCGACACCGACGAGTGGGTGAGCGTCACCGTCGAGGACGTTCCCATCGCGACCGGCGAGTTCACCGGTACCTCTGCGACTTTCAAGATTCCCTCGTGGGCACCAGCTTCGTCATCGGCGATCGCGCGGTGGGAATGCCGACTCACCATCGAGCGCGGCGGCCGGTCCGCCAGTCACGATCGGGTCGCCCGCGGCGAGTTCACCGTGCTCATCGGCACCGCCGACGTCGAGGCGTACGTGGAGCCGCTCGAAGTGGTCTCCGGCGCGGTCGAGACCGTCATCGACATCACGCTGTCGAAGCCGGTGTACCTGGCCGGCGAGACCATCATCGGCCAGGCGACCCTGACACCCACGATGGATCTGCCGGACGGCGAGCTCGCGGTGTCGTGGCAGCGTGAACGGGAGTCCCACCCCTTGACCCGCGCGCCCGGCCCCGGCGCCCAACTGGACGGTCGAATCGTGCCGCTGGGCAAGCGAATTCCGCTGCGGGCGGGCGTACCCGTGGTGCTGCCCTTCGAGATACCACTCCCGGCCGACGCTCCCCCGACGGCGGCGGCCGTCCACTCGTCGATCAACTGGTTCGTGCAAGCCAGGTTGTTCTACGCGGGTTTCAACGCCCATCGGCTCGAGCGGGTGCGACGTTCCATCGTGGTGGTCAACGCGCCCTGAGCGTCACGCCCGGGATACCGCCGAAGCCTCGGCGATCTGTTCGGCCGTCGGCCGCACTCCGGTATAGCGCTCGAACTGCTCGGCCGCCTGTAGGGCGATGACCTCGGCCCCGGTGATGACGTTGGCCCCTGCGGCGCGCGCCGCGGTGATCAAGGGCGTCTCCGACGGCAGCGCAACGACGTCGAACACCGTGTGCGCGTTGGCGATCGCACTGGCCTCGAAGGCCTTTTCGGTCGCCTCGGGCGCGCCTGCCATCCCGATCGGGGTGACGTTCACGATCACCGATGCGGAACGGGTGCCGACGTCGGCCGCGTAGTCGTAGCCGAGCCGCTCGGCGAGCGCACGGCCCGCGTCCCCGTTGCGCGCGACGATGACCCCGGAGCCGAAACCATGGTCACGGAAGGCCGCGCCCACCGCGCTCGCCATGCCCCCGCTACCGCGGATCAGCACCGAACCCGACGAGTCCAGCCGGTACTCGTCGATGAGCCGTTGGACCGCAAGGTAATCGGTGTTCGCCGCGGTGAGCCGGCCGCCGGGCACGGACACGTCGTTGACGATGGTGTTGACCGAACCGATGGCGCGCGCTGACTGCTCGACTTCGTCGACCAGTCCGATGACGTCCTCCTTGAACGGCATCGACACCGAGCAGCCGCGGATGCCGAGCGCCCGCACCCCGCCGATGGCCGCGGCGATGTCGGTAGTGGTGAACGCCTTGTAGAGGTAGTCGAGGCCGAGTTCGTCATAGAGGTAGTTGTGGAACCTGGTGCCGATGTTGCTCGGGCGCGCGGCGAGCGAAATGCAGAGTCGAGTGTCCTTCGACAAGGGCGGACGCATCAACCGACCGCCCTCATTACCTGCCTGGCCGTAGCGCGGATCCGTCGATACATGTCGCTCGAAATGGACAGGTCGCGCAGCACCGGTACGTCGATCACCGTGGTCACCACCCCTTGTTCATCGCGATGCCACTGGGCCCCGTACCGGTCGAGGATGACGCGCATCGAATAGTTCTCGGACAGTACCCGCGCGGTGAACCGCTGCACGCCGTCACTGCGGGCCGCCACCGAAAGTGCATCCATCAGGAATGTCCCTATACCCCGGCCCTGATAGTCGTCGCCGACGATGAACGCGATCTCGGCGGTGCTCGGGTCGGCCACGTCCCGGACGAAACGCGCGTCGGCGACCACCGGCCCGTCGGGCCCATCCGTCATCACCCACACGAAGTGGTCGACGTAGTCGACCTCGAACAGGTACGTCATCAACGCCCTGGTGGGTGTGCGCGTGGTCTGGAACCGCCGATAGAACGTGTCACTGGAGAACTGAACGGGCCCGCGGGCGGCGCGCGCGTTGTCTCCCGGCAGGACTGGTCGCAGGTACAGCTCCGTGCCGTCGCGCATGGCAACGGGAATCGGAGTGAGGTACGCCGCAAGACGCTGGCGTGCCGTGCGCAACAACTTGTCCATCGTGCACGGCACGTCCAGCATCGTGGCGAAGGCCTCGCGGCCGCCAACCCAGCCCGTGAGCTCGTCGCGGGCCATCACGGTCGCATTGCGGGGGGCGTCGCGGAGCAGGGCCATCTCGCCGACGATCAGACCCGGCCCCACGTCGACGTCGATGGTCTCCCCATCGGCGCCGACGTGCTTGACCTCCGCATGTCCAGAGCCGATCAGCAGAAATGACACCGCGTGCTCGCCCTGGCGCATGAGGACTTGCCCCGGCACGGCGGTCAACGGTCGCAACTGAGCGGCCAGCGGCCCCAACGACGCTTTCGGACAGCTAGTGAAGAACTCCAAACCGGCCAGTTCGTCGATGCTGGCGGCCTCGGGTCGCGCCACGACCCGAGGCTACGTGCATGCCATCTGCCGGGCAATTGTGCCGGGCAATCACTGGCAAGCAATCAGTCCGGGTCAGCCGGGCAGACCCTGCTCCTCCGGCGGCAACGGGGCGGGACCCTTGATGCTCGGGGCAGCCTCGGGGATCGCGGCTTCAGACGGCGGGAGGGTGGCGGTAACTGTCACGCCGGTCGACATGTCGCCTGCCATGGTTCCGGAATCAGGCGAACCCTGCAGGACCATGGCGAACAAGGCTGCCGCGACGACGGCCCCGCTTCCTGCGATGGCTGCGAAAGGCTTGATGGTTCTTGCGTTCACGTTCGGTCTCCTAATAACTCAGACTCTTCCTACGAGAATTACAGCGCGATCACAGGTCGCCGGTATTCCGGATTTCAGAAAGTTTCTTACTCAAGGTAACGAACCTGCTTTCAGCCGGGGCCGCCGGCCGCGGACCCGCCGGGCGACGGGCTTGCGCGCAACGAGCCGTCGTTGTGTCGGTTAGCAATCCGTACTAACGTCGAACGCAGGTTGAGTCCGCAGCCGCACGAGGTGTGGCCGATGGCTGAAGGCCACCCCGCCAAGTTTCGGAGTTCTAGCTTGTCCGCCGCAAACACCGCTCCTGTCGCACCCACACCCGGTGCGCCGCACAAACCTGCGAGTTTCTCGAGCAGCCTCATCGGAACGGCCATGGTGCTGGTGACGGCGGTCGGCGAGCTCGATGCGTCCAACGCCTGGGACCTCGCCGACTACGTCGAAGGCGTGCTGGACGCGAAACGTCGCCTGATCGTTGATCTTCGTGGCCTGAGTTTCTGTGGTACACAGGGCTTCTCATCGTTGCACCACATCAACGTGGCGTGTTCGCGCAGCGACGTGAACTGGGTGGTCGTACCAGGACGCGAAGTGTCCAGGTTGCTGCGAATCTGCAATCCCGAGCGCACCCTACCCGTCGCCGGCACGTTGGACAGTGCCATCGGTGTGGTCAGCAGGCCGCCGCGGAACCACCTCAGGACACTCTCCCGGAATTAGCGCCTGGCACGCCGGAGCGGGCCGCGACGGACGGGGCCGCCCCCTTGACGTACACGCCGATGGCGACGTCCTCATCCACGTAGCCCGCGGTCTGGTTCAGTTCGTCGGTCTCTGCGATCAGTGCGTTGGCCTCGTCGCCGGTGAGCGGATAGTCATCGACGCGGTGCCGCCAATGCGCCGCAATGATCGTCGTGCCCAGGCGAAGTCGTCGACATTCCCGGTCAAGCACGCCGCGCAGCGCAGGCCCACTGAGGTAGTAGGCCACTTCCGACAACACGATCAGGTCGAAGTCCTCGGCAGGCCACTCCGAGTCGAGGGACAGATGGCGCAGGGTGACGCGGTCTCGTCGGTTGCTGCGGTCCAAACGGGCGCGGGTCGCCTCGAGGGCCGCTTCCGCGACGTCGGTTGCCGTCACGTGCTCGCATCGGTGGGTGAGGTGTTCGGTGAGCACGCCGACCGAGCACCCCGGCTCGAAGGCATGGCGAAACCCCGGCTTTGGCAGCATGGCGACGGTGAGCGCGTACTTGCGCTGCTCGTACCACCGTTCGGAGAGCCGCCACGGGTCAGGCGATTCGGCGTACATGTCGACGAAGTACTGGTCGGGCAGGCGCAGGTTCACCGGAACACCACCTCACCCAGCCGTAGCAGTCGCTGGACGGCAAACGGGGGCACCACCGGCTCGAAATCGGATGAAAACGCGGCGAGCTGCGACTGAAAGACATTGACAGCTGCTCGCTTCCGCGCGGTCGCGGCCGGGTCGAGCGGGATCCTGAACATGCGCTGCCACGGCACGTCCTCGTCGTCTGGATGCGCCCAGTGCCACATCCAGACCGGGTACTCCAGCGGGGTCGCGCCGACCTGATGGGCCGCCACGCTCGCCGCACGCCCGACGGCCTCGTGGTCCGGATGCCCGTCGCCTCGCCATGTCGTTGCACACCACGCACCCGTCGGGCCGCTGTCGAGCAGTTGGCCGATCACGTCGGAAAGTTGCGACTCGTGCGCGCGAAGGTCCCCGTCGGGCAGTCCCAAGAAGATCGGCTCACCGAGCCCCAGGACTGCTGCCGCACGGCATAGTTCGGCGCGCCGGTCACGTTCCAACCAAATGCGCTCCATGCGCGAGAGGCCGGGATACGCGCCCCCGCCGTCGGTCGCGCACACCACCTGGACGTCGACGCCGCGCGCACGCAATGCGGCCGCCGTCGCTCCGAAGCCGAACGTCTCGTCGTCGGGGTGCGGAGCAACAAGGACCAGCCCGGGACATTCGTCCAGGTTCAGTTCGGGAAACTCCCGCTGCCAGGCGAGCCACGTGGTGGTCGGCGTACCTCCCGACGCGACCGGGGCAGCCGCGAAGCGAGCGCCGTTCTCGCACCACCCGGCTTTCACCTGGCCGCCACCCGTCCCAAGGCGGCGAGGTCCCGCTCGGCGTGACTCTGCCGCACGTACATCGTCAAGTCGGCGACACGCTGCGCGTGCTTGGTATCCAAGGCCAAAGGTGCTGGGCCCAATGCCCTTCCGGTACGCGTGATCGCCTCGTCGACGGCGTGTTCGACGACGGCACGAACCCGACGGGCGATCAGTTCGGCCCGGTCGTCGGGGAGCTGGGCATCGATGTAACTCGCCGCACACGCGAGTATCGCTTCGGCGGCGGCCAGCGCTGCGTCGACCGCCCCGAGGTGGGCGTGGGTGTGAACGTCGTCGCTGCCGTTGCGGTATTCGTCGCCGACCGCACGGTAGAGCGGGGCGGCCACGCCGCGTGCGCCACCCAGCCAGCACGCCGCCACTCCCACCGCGCCGTGCCAGAAACCAGGGCGGTCGAGATACTGTCCCGGTCGCCCGACGGGCGTGGCCACTGCATTGGTGAACTGCACGGATCTGGTATCGCTGGCGCGCATTCCGGCGTTTCGCCAACTGCTCGTCAACGGCCTTACTTCGGCCTGATTCAGCTCGACGGCATACAGACCGCGGGTGTTGTCGTGACGCCGCGCGGTCACCAGGGCATGCGTGCACAACTTCGCTCCAGAACACCAGGCCTTGGTGCCCTCGAGGACTGAGTTGGACGTTTGCTCATCGACGCGCAGAACCGCGTCCGGCGCCTCGGCGGCCCACACCCCCCACAACTGTTCCCGCGATGGGGGCGGGCCATCGAGCTCGGCCAGGATCGCCACGGCGTCGGTGTGCGCCTCGGCCAGGCGCCCTGCCACCACGTCGTATTCGGTGAGCGCCGCCAGCTTCGACAGCCGCTTGCCAGTCTGGCCGGAACCCGGGGCGGGAAGGTCGAGCTCTCCGGCTTCGAGCCAGCGCCAGACCAATTCGGCGCTCACGCTGATTCCCGGCCTGCGCGAATGCCCACGGATCTGAGGTGGCTCGCGAAACCGTGTGGCGCTCGGCCCACCTGCCGCGCCGAGGTCACCACCGACAGCTGTTCGTCGCGATGGATGCGACAACCCGCCTGCTCGAATCGCCGTACGAGCTCGACGTCCTCACCGGTCGCCAACGGGGCGAACCCACCTACCCGCCAATACGCGTCGGCGCGAAATCCCATGTTGGCTCCGTGGATGTGACCGTGCTCACCGCCGCGACGCTTCGCGCGATATGCGTTCAGATACATGCGAGCGACTGTCGCGGGCACGCGCCGCCAGTTCGCGATGCGGACGACGCCAAGCACCATGTCGGCACCGGACTCGGTCTGCTGGACCAGCCAATCGGCGTCGACGCGACTATCGGCGTCGGTGGTGGCGTACCAGATGCGTGATTCATCGGTCAGCTGCTCACTGCAAAAGCCCCGCGCGTATTCGAAGCCCGCCCGCCGGGCAGCCCCCACATTGCGGACCTCGACTTCGACGAAATGCACGTCGGCGCCGAAGTCTCCTGCGAGGTATCGACTCTGGTCATCACATGCGTCGAGCACGACGACGATGAGCACGGGAACGCGCAGACACGCCGCGGCCGTCACCATCGCCTTGACGCACTCCGGCAAGTTGGTCGACTCATTGTGCGCGGGTATGACGACCACGGCCTGCTCACAGGTCAGCCCGGTATTTCCCACGGCTAGCTCCTCGCTCCTTCGGATGCTGGGCATCCAATGTCAAAGATGCCCAGGAAGTCCATGGGCTTGAACTAGGGCGCGGGTAACGGTGCAACTGCCGAATCACTTCAGATGCCGATTCGGTCGCGCACATGTGTACCCGCCATCGCGAGCCGAGAAACGGGTGACTCGTTTCGAGGTCTGCCCGGCAGGGTAGCCACTGCACGAAAGACGCACGTCGACCCACCGGAGCCGGAGGCGATCAAGATGTCGGACGTTCAACACGACGAGCCACGGTCACCGGATCGGTCGGCCGACAACGACGCACACTCCCACGGCGCCAGAACATTCTGGAACTGGACGCTCGCACTCTTGGCCGTGCTCGGAGCATTGGCCGTCGTGGCCTTCGCATATCTCAGTGTGATGGGCACGGCCGCCTGCACCGACGGGCCGTGCGGGGGTACCGGCCCTAGTGAATTCGTGTTCAGCCTCATTCTGTACGGACCGCCGATCGTCGCCGTCGTCGGTGTGCTGCTGTCCTTCCTGACCGCCAAGCACCGGCTGGGGTTCCTCGTACCGGTATGCACTTGGGCCGCGACGGCAATCGCCTTCGTCATACTGGTGACCACGTTCTAGCGCATCACGACGCCTCCACCATCGCACCGCTGTGAATGCCCGCGCGCCCGAGTGCGTCGACCACGAGCACTCGCAGTCGCCGTCCTACGTCGAATTGCTTGCCCGGCAACGTCCGGGCCACCATCCTGACCTTGATCTCGTCGACTCCGATGCTTTCCACGCCCATTACTGCGGGCTCGTCCAGCAAGAGCTCCGGAAGTGTGTCGTCCTTCATCGCGGTCGCCGAAACACCGCGAAGGACATCGGTGACCTTGGTCAGATCCGCCGTCGCCGGCACAGGCACGTCGATCACCGCGCGCGCCCAATCCTTGGATAGGTTGAGCGACTTGACGATCTGACCGTTGGGCACGGTGTAGACCTCGCCATCGCCGGTCCGGAGCTTCGTGACACGAAGGGTCACGTCTTCGACCGTGCCGCGAGCGTCGTCGGACGAACCTGTGATGGTCAACTGAACGAGATCCCCAAAGCCATATTGTTTTTCGGTGATGATGAAGAATCCACTCAAGAGGTCCTGCACTATTCGTTGAGCTCCGAAGCCGAACGCAGCGCCCAATACCGCTGCCGGCGCGACCAGTGATCCAACGGGCAATCCGAAGGCATCGATGATGTCGACCGACACCACGACGTACAGCACCGCGATGGACACCGACGAGATCACCGACGCGACAGCTTGACGATGCTTGACGGCTTCGGACTGCACGGCGTCTTGCGTGGAGCCTGCGAGCCGGCTACTGATCTTGGCGGCGATGCGGCGCAGCACGCGGGTCGCGACGACCGTGGCGATCACCACCACGACGATGTGAAGTCCCTTCGTCGCGATCCAGTGGCCGAACTCCGATGACCACAGTCCGGTCCAGGTCGCTCTCGGCGAGACTGCGTGAAAAGTATTCATAGACTTCATAGATATAGGCAGACCGGCTCAGGGAGCCTGGCCTGCCGGCCTCCTCGAGATTGCGTCGCGTTCGCCCCCGGTCATGCTTCCCGCGATGCGCGGCGCTAAAACATGCCCAGGCAGCCTGTCACGTCGCAGCCACTCGCCGTATCAACGTCCTCGTCGCCTTCTCCAGGATCCCTTGAGCCTTGTCAGCGTCCTTCACACGTCCGGCCCGCTTCACCGCAGCAGCGATGGTCATGCCAGCTTCGTAGCCCTCGACGACGCGTGGGTCGACGTAGGACCCACGCGCGACGGCGGGAGTGTTGCCCAAACCTTCGGCGACCTCCTTCATCACTGCGGATTCGACTCGCTTGATCACCTTCGGATCGACCGGAGGATCTGCATCGACGAACGCCACCGCCGCAAGCACCGTGCCGTGCCAAGTTCTCAGATCCTTGACGCTGCAGTCCGCCCCCGCCAGTTCCTTGAAGCGTGCATTGAGGTCGCTTGCGTGCACGTCGATCCATCCGGACCCGTTGCGGCACATCAGTAGTCGCTCGCTTCGAGCGCTACGGCGAAGCAGCGACCGCACCGCCCGAACCACTTCGGGGTCGTCGAGCTCCAAGGTGCGACGGACCCCACTCTTGGCGGGGTAGTCGAATTCCACGGAGTCCTTGCGCAGTGTGACGTGTTCACACAGCAGCGTGGAAAGCCCGTAAGACTCGTTCTCCTCGGCGTATAGCTCTCCGCCGGAGCGAAAGTACCCGAGATCCAGAAGGTGCAGCGCCAAGGCCAACACACGGTCGCGCGTGAGGCCGCGACCGGCGAGGTCCTTGGCGACACTCGCCCGCCAGTCGGGAAGTCGCACAGACATTTCGAGCACTCGGTCGAATTTCTCCTCGGCCCGTTCCTCTTGCCACGACTGGTGATACAGGTATTGGCGTCGACCCGCGGCGTCAGTACCGACCGCCTGAATGTGGCCGTTCGGGTGAGGACTGATCCACACCTTCTTCCACGCAGGCGGAATGACCAACTCGTTGATTCGCGTCAGGGTGGCGTCGTCGGTGAGCGCCTTGCCTCCTTGGACGTGATAGGAGAACCCCTTGCCGCGCCGCTTCCGCGTTATCCCGGGGCCAGTGAGCACGCTTCTTCTAAGTCTGATTGCCAGCCCCCGCCCACCTGGAACGCGCTGGCTCAGCGCTCGCGCAGTTCGGAGATCAGATCGCTCTTGTTCAGCCCGGAGTATCCCGTGATGCCAAGTTCCTTGGCCCTAGTCCTCAGTTCGAGCACCGTCCAGGCGTCATAGGACCCCGCGCGGCCACCCTTCCTACCGACGGCCGACCTACCCGTTGCCGCCGCAGCGTTGGAGAACCGCGCGGCCTGCTCCTGGAAATTGCCCTGCTCACGAAGCTCGTCGTACATTTCCTCGGCTTTGATCGAGGCATTGAGCATGTCCCACTCCTTGATCGCGTTCGTGGGCGGGTATGCCCAGATCAACGATCGCGTAAACGTAACCGCTGGCACGAGGATCGAAACGCTCAGGGATGCGCCTCGTGACCCGGGCGAAACCTGGTGCGACGCGCTTCTTTCATGCGCGCCTCGAAGACGTGCCGCTCGCCGTCCTGAAGCTCGGCCCGAACCCGACGTTCGTGTTCTCGGAACACCGACCAGTAATCATCGTCGAACTCCTCGACGACTTGAAATGTCCATCGACCGTGCAGCACGTTGCGACCGACCAGGTCGGTTCGTAGCCGCTCGGCCACCTCAGCGTGGCCAGCGTCGGCCAGCTCGTCGCAGGCATCCCCCACGAGCAGGTCGGCGTGCCCGATCAGCTGATGAAACGAGTACAGG
This sequence comes from Mycobacterium sp., assembly GCA_025966225.1. Lineage (GTDB taxonomy): Bacteria > Actinomycetota > Actinomycetes > Mycobacteriales > Mycobacteriaceae > Mycobacterium. The sequence goes on from JAOPVI010000086.1 coordinate 86,657, forward strand.
TGTCCGCGCGCCCGCTCCACGAACTCGAGCGCCTCCGACAGCTTGCCGACCGCGCGAACAGTCGGGTCATCCATGCCCCGGCCGCGCTCGCCGGGGTCGTCGGGGTCTCCCGCCACGGTCGCCGAGTACCCGGCCGCAGGATGGCGCAACCGCAATCCTCAGGTGCGCGCCTCGGCGGCTACCGCGTGCCAGGTATCGACTTTGCGTCGGATTCCGCCGTGCTCGAGATGAATTCGTCGAGGAGGTCGGCTACCTCAACGGGCGCCTCGACGTGGGCGAAGTGCCCGACACCCGGCAGGACCTCGAGCCGGCAGTCCGGCCGAGCCTCGAGTGCCGCGTAGGCATGGTCGACCGGAATGATGGTGTCCTCTTCACCCCAGATGGCCAGGGTGGGCATTTCCGCACGCAGCTGCAAGCGGTTGAGCGCGCTGACGGCCTGACCGCGGTAGTCGACGACCGAACGCAGGGTGCGCAGGAACGCGTCGCGGGTCTGGGGATCCGAGAACGACGAGTAGGCGTTCCAGATCTCGGCACCGCGCGGTGAGCGAAGCCCGCGTGAACTCAGAAACGACCGCACGGCGTTCCCGGCGCGCAGCACCGGTGTCGGCGCGATGATCGGCATGACAAGTTCGGCTCCCGGCGCCGAGAGCAGGCGCAGTATAAAGCCCACGTCCTGACCCAGTCCCCCGCTGCTGATGAGCACGAGCCTGCGGCAGTAGTCGGGATGCTGATAGAGGAACTGCATGGCAACGCCGCCACCAAGGGAGTGGCCGACGACCGTCGCCGACTCGATCCCGAGCTCGTCCAACAAGTCGCGCAGCCCGACGGCGAAGGCGCCGAGCGAGTAGTCGCTGCGGGGTTTCGACGATTGCCCGTGGCCGAGGAGATCGGGTGCGACGACCCGATACTTCTTGGCCAGCTGGGGCATGATCTCGCGCCAGGTCTGCGAGCTGCCTGCCATGCCGTGAATCAGCAGGATCGCCTCGTCGCCCTCGCCCGCGTCGCGGACGGCGATTCGCTCGCCGTGGATGTCGATGAACTTCAGTTCCGTCATGAGACCCCTCCGCCAGTACTCACCGGCTAAGAGTACCCACCGGTAACTTTCTCACCACACATTCGTCGTTGCCATCACATACCCACGGAAGGGGTGGGTAACGTCACCAGCATGGAATTGATCTCGCCAACCGACTCGTTGTTCCTCGTCGGCGAATCCCGCGAGCACCCCATGCACGTCGGCGGACTGTCGCTGTATCAACCGCCAGAGGGTGCGGGCCCCGACTTCGTGCGCGACATCTACGAGGACATCTCGAAGCGCGACGACTTCCAGCCGACCTTCCGCAAGCACCCAGCGCGCATGCTGGGTGGCATCCCGCCCGTGGCGTGGACCTACGACGACGACGTCGACATCGACTATCACCTGCGCCGGTCGGCGCTGCCTCGTCCTGGCCGGGTGCGTGACCTGCTCGAGCTCACGTCACGGCTGCACGGCACGCTGCTCGACCGGCACCGCCCGCTATGGGAGGCAAACCTGATCGAGGGCCTCAACGATGGCCGCTTCGCCGTGTACGTGAAGTTCCAGCACTCGCTCATCGACGGGGTATCCGCCCAACGGTTGCTGATGCGCGCGATGACGTCCGACCCCGACGACCTCGAGTTGCGGGTGCCTTGGACATTGGGGCCGAGGAAGCGATCCAAGGCACCGGAACCACGCTCGGCGCTGCGGTCGCTCGCCGACACCGCGGGAGCGATTGCCGGACTTGCCCCATCGGGGCTGGCCGTGGCTAGGGCGGCGCTCTTCGAACAGCACCTCACCCTGCCGTTCCGGGCGCCGAAGACGATGTTCAACGTGAACATCGGCGGAGCCCGCCGCGTCGCGGCGCAGTCGTGGCCGCTCGCGCGCATCCGGGCCATCAAGGACGCCGCGGGGGTGACGGTCAACGACGTCGTCCTGGCCATGTGCGCAGGCGCGTTGCGCGGGTACCTCGCCGAGCATGATGCACTGCCCGACGCCCCGCTGATCGCGATGGTGCCGCTGAGCCTGCGCTCCAAGGACGATCAGGATGCGGGCGGCAACATGGTCGGCACCATCCTGTGCAACCTCGCCACCGACATCGACGATGCGGCCAAGCGGCTCGAGTCGATCAGCACGTCGATGAGCGAGAACAAGCAGGTGTTCGCCGAACTTCCGAAGACGCAGGCACTCGCACTGTCGGCGTTCCTCATGTCCGGCATCGCAATGGGTCTGCTGCCCGGGTTCGTGTCGAACGCGCCGCCGCCGTTCAACATCGTCATCTCGAACGTGCCCGGTGTCCGGGAACCGATGTATTGGGGTGGCGCCAGGCTCGACGGCAACTACCCGTTCTCGATCCCGCTCGACGGCCAGGCGCTCAACATCACAATCACCAACAACGCCGACAACCTCGACTTCGGCATCGTCGGGGGCCGGCGCGAAGTGCCTCACATGCAGCGGCTGCTGCTCCACCTCGAGGACTCCCTGGCCGACCTGGAACGCGCCGTCGGGGTCTAACGCTTCCGCTCTCGCAGCTTCACCGAACGTGCGGCGAGGTTGTCCTCAGCTCTGGTGTGGCTAGCCTTGCCTCGATGACTTTCGCGCGCGCCACCGTGATCGATGCGTCGGACTTGAGCGCTCGAATGCGCCGGATCGTGCTCGACGTGCCAAACCTCACCCGACTCGGACTTCCGACGGCGGCCGACGCGGCGGTGGGCATCTACGTCCCTGCCGCAGGTCGACATGGCGTACCGGACATGCAGTGCGTCGACGGGGTGTGGGACTACCACGACCCCGAGTCGGCGCCGGAGGGCCGCAACTACTCGATTCGCTTCCACGACTCGGACGCCAAACGACTCACCGTCGACGTCGTCCTGCATGCCAGCGGGCCGGGCACCGAGTGGGCGCGACGAGCCGCCCCCGGCGACGCTGTCGGACTGAGCCACGCGCGTTCGTGGTACCTGCCCGAGCCCACTGCGGACTGGCAGCTGCTGGTGGCCGATCTGGCCGGCCTGCCCGCGATGGCCCGGATCATCTCCGAGTCCTCGAGCCGGACGGACATCTTCGCGATCGCCGAAGTCCGCGAGCACACCGAACTCGACTATTTGCCAGCGCCTCCGAACCTCACGCTGGTACCCGCCGTGGGCAGTGGCAACGGCCGACCGGGCAGCAGGTTGGCCGAACTTGTTGCGCAACAGTCCCTTCCGCCGGGACGGGGCTACTGCTGGTTCGCGGGCGAGGCGACGGAATCCCGTGCGGTGCGCAAACACTTCCGCGCGTTGGGTTGGGCAGGCGAACAATTCGACGTCGTCGGGTACTGGCGCCACGACTCGGAGGCCTGGGACCGACGGTTCGCCGAGGTCGCCGACGAGGTCGTCGGGGTGTACGAGCAGGCGCTCGCCGACGGCAAGGGAGACAAGATCGCCTCCGAGGAGTTCGACGAGGCGCTCGAGTGGGTCGGACTCTAGCGCCTGACGAAGTGGCCCAGTGAATGGACGTCTGATTGGCATATATGCCTAGGCCATTACGGTCGTAGCGTTGCTGGAATGACAACCAATACAGCAGTAGAAGAAACCCCGCGCCTGGACTGGGCAACGCTGGCGCCCGAGGCCTACAAGGCGATGATCCGGTTGGACACGGTCGCGAAGCTGGGGGTCGAACCGACCTTGCTCAATCTGGTCAAGATCCGCGCCTCCCAGCTCAACCACTGCGCCTTCTGCCTCGACATGCACAGCAAGGACGCGCTGGCAGCAGGCGAATCCGCCGAGCGCATCATCCAACTCGACGCGTGGAACGAGTCGAAGCACTTCTACACCTCCAGGGAGCTCGCCGCGATCGCGCTGACCGAGGCGATCACCGTGCTCACAGATGGATTCGTTCCGGACGAGGTTTTTGCGAAGGCCACCAACGAGTTCGACGACACCGAATTGGCCCACCTCATTGCCGCGATCACGGCGATCAACGCGTGGAACCGCTTTGGGGTGTCCACCCGGATGGTTCCCGGTCACCACACGCCGAATGCGTAAGTCCGCTGGACTGGCGTTGACGGGGGAAGCGATCGCGTTCACGAGTTTGTACGCGGCGGCGGGGGCGCTGATGCCGCTGCTCGTCGTCTATCAGGAGCAGTGGCAGTTCCCTCCGATGCTGCTCACGCTGGCGTTCGCCGTGTTCGCGGTCGGCTTCCTCGCCGCCGTGCTGACGGCGGGCTCGCTCTCCGACCACGTCGGCCGGCGGCCAGTCCTGGTGGGCGCATTGATCATTCAATTGATCTCGAACGTCATGTTCCTCGTCGCCCCCGATGTCGAATGGGTGATCGCAGGCCGCATCGTGCAAGGCCTTGCCACCGGCGCAGCCACGACGGCCTTCACCGCAGCCCTCGTCGAACTCGCGCCGCCGAATCGGAAGGGGTTGGGCGCGGTGCTCGGAAGCGTCGGGCTGACCGGTGGACTCGCCGTCGGCTCGTTACTGGCGGGCCTCGCGATCCAGTTCACGACTGCGTCAAATGCCATCGTCTTCACGGTGCTCACCGTCGTCACGATGCTTGGAATCGTCGCCGTCGCCCTGGCTCCGGAGACGGTGACCCGCGCCCCGGGCGCGCTGCGCTCGCTGATCCCGCGGGTGGCGGTCCCCCCAACTGCCCGAAGGGAATTCGCCGCCGCGGCGCCCGTGATCGCTGCGGTGTGGATGGTCTCCGGGCTCTCCGGCGGGCTGGCCCCGAGCATGGTCCACAGCGTCTTCGGAGTGAACAGCGGCCTACTCAGCGGCCTGTCCGGGTTCGGCTCGCCTGCGATGTCAGCCGTCAGCGGACTGGCGTTCGCCCGACTGGATCCCCGCCGGGCGATGACCATCGGCATCTTTGCGTCGATCGGCGGGGCCATCGGCATCGTCAGCGGGATCCTTGGCGGGAGCCTTGCCATCATGCTCATCGGACAGGCGATCGCCGGTGCCGGCTTCGGCGCGTCATTCACGGCATCCTTGCAGCTGATCGTCCCGCTCGCGGCCGCGCATCAGCGGGCGGCGGTCGTCGCGAGCGTCTACCTCGTCTCCTACCTCGCGTTCGGCGTGCCGATCGTCGTCGCAGGACAACTCGTCGAGCCCGTAGGGTTGGTGCCGACGGTGTTCTGGTACACCGTGACAACGGTGGTGTTGGCGCTCATCGGCCTCAGGGTGCAGCCAGCCCTTGGAGGGAGGACCAGGCATGAGCACACCGGCTGAAACCGGCCATGGCCCTTGGCTTGTCACCCTGGACGTCGACGGCACCGTGCTGCGGAGCGACGAGACCGCCAGCGCCGAGGTGATCGAGCAGGTTCGCCGCCTCAGTGCCGCAGGTCATCAGGTCATGCTTGCCACCGGTCGCTGCCCGGCGACCACGGTTCCGGTGGTCGAGTACCTGGGCATCACGCCGCAGTTCCTGGTGTGCTCCAACGGCGCCATCGTCATGCGCCGCGACCCCAACGCACCCGGTGGCTACCGACGGGAGTGGGCGGAGTGCTTCGACCCGACCGATGCGCTCAAGACGATCAGCGGGCATCTCCCGAAGGCCCGCTTCGCGGTCGAGGACGCATGCGGGCACTACCGGTACACCGAACCGTTCTCCAACGCCACCATCGGGGCAGGCGCCAAGCAGGTGACGTTCGACGAGTTGCTACATCACCAGGCCACTCGCGTCGTCGTGGTCTCCCCCGATCACGACATGGTGGACTTTCTCGCCGTGGTCGAGCGAATGGGCCTGCACCGGGTGAGTTACTTCATCGGCTGGACGGCCTGGCTCGACATCGCCGCCGAGGGCGTCAACAAGGCCACGGCGATGGAACGCGTACGCATCGAGCTCGGCATCCCGCGGGAGCGGGTGCTGGCCGTGGCCGACGGGCGCAACGACATCGAGCTACTCACGTGGGCCGCCGAACGTGGGCGCGGCGTCGCAATGGGCCACTCGCCCGCCGACCTGCTCGCCGTCGCCAATGAAGTCACCGGCACCATCTCCGAGGACGGGCTAGCCGAGGCCTTGGCCACCCTGTGACGCCGACGCCCGACTTCGCCCATGCCGGTGAGGCCTCCACCCGCCTCCGCCGACCGAGTTACGGCAGCACGCTGCACAGCGCGTCCAGCGCGCCCGGCCACGCGCTGTCGGATGGTCCCGCGTAGCCGATCACCAGCGCGTCGCGCTCCGGCTCCTCGACTCCGGAGCCGGCCTCCTGGTAGCGGTACTCCGCCAACCCGCTGACGGCCAGCCCATGGCGGGCCGCCGCCTCGACCACGGAACGCTCTGTCCCGCGCGGCAGTTCGAGCACCGCCTGCAGGCCGGCGTCCATACCGGTCACCCGTATGCCGGGGGCCTGCTGCGCCAGAGTGGCGACCAATTGGTCGCGACGGCGCCGGTATTGGAGCCGCATTGAGCGCACATGACGGTCGTACGAGCCAGACTCGATGAACTCCGCGAGGGTCAACTGCTCCAGCGCGCTCGGCCAGTCGACGGCCCCCTTGGCAACGACGACGTCGGCGACCAGTTCCTCGGGCACCACCATCCATGCGAGCCGAAGGCCCGGGGCCAGCGACTTGCTCGCCGAACCGAAGTACACCACCCGCTCGGGGTCGAGCCCCTGCAGTGCACCTACTGGCTGACGGTCGTATCTGAATTCGCCGTCGTAGTCGTCCTCGAGGATCAACCCGCCGCTGGCACGCGCCCAGTCGACTGCCGTCGCACGTCGGTCCGGGCGCAACTCGACTCCAGTCGGATACTGATGCGCAGGCGTCAGCAGGACCGCCCCGACGCCGGGCAGGCTCGCCAAATCGTCTGTGCACGCACCACGCTCGTCCACGCAGAGCGATGGGATGCGCAGCCCGGCACCCTCCAGCAGGTCGCGGTAGACGTCGAATCCGTACGACTCGACGGCCACCGCCGGGACCCGGCGGGCCTTGAGCACGTGCGCTGTCAGCATCAAGCCGTGGTGGAAACCGGAGCAGACGACGACCCGCTCCGGCTGGGCGTACACCCCTCGGGCCCGCGCCAGATAATCCGCCAGCGCGGTGCGCAACTCGATCCGGCCCGCTGGGTCGCCGTACCCGAAGGCATCGTGCGGCGCGGCACTCAGAGCCCGACGGGCCGCGGCGAGCCACTGCGCACGCGGAAACTCGGCGAGCTTCGGTGAGCCGGGCATCAGGCCGTGCGTGGGCCGCTGCCGGGTCGGCCTGGCGCCGCCCGTCGCCGCGGTAGTCGTGCGCGGCTCGGCCCGCCTGGCCACCCTGGTTCCCGAGCCCTGTTTGGCGGTGAGCCAGCCCTCCGCGATCAGTTCGGCGTACGAGTCGGCGACGGTATTGCGGGCCACGCCGAGGTCGGCGGCAAGCGAGCGCGACGACGGCAGCCGCGTGCCGGGGGTCAGCCGGCCACTGCGCACGGCCTCGCGCAGGGCATCCATGAGCCCGGCCCGCAACCCCGATCCGGTGAGGTCCAGATGCATGTCGGCGCCCAATACCGCAGCTGACCCGCGACGCGAAGTGGCCCATGAATCGGTCATGAAAATGGACCATAGCCCTATGCCATTAACCGCGTAGCGTCGGGGTTGAAAGTGAAACAGTCCAGTTCAGGACTCGACATGCCATTTCCGCTCGGCGGCCACTGAACTACGCGGCACTACGCGGCGGAAAGATAGCTCTCCCACGCGTCGATCGACGTGAGGAGCGTCGGGTCGGCATCGTCGCCCCACAACTCGACTCCAGTGAACCGCACGGTGTACAACCACTGCGGGGCCTCGCCGAGTCCGGCTGCATGCGCATCGGGGAATACGTGGACGCCGTGCACCGACTCGACCTCGCCGAGCTTGCCGCGGGCGTAGCGCGGCAGCCGAGTATGGCCGTGCGGGTGGATGTTTCGGGTGACGACGCGGTCCCCGACCGCGAAGCGCGCAGGCGTCAGCGTCGGGCGCTCACTCGGCGTACCCGCCTGGGTGGACGGCCAGACCCGCTCGGGCGTCAACACGCGCTTGACCGGCAATGCAGGTGTGACGGCGCGCCCGGCCGCCAGGTCCTCGTCGGTGACCAGGCCGCTCTTCAGTAGGAGCGCCTCGAGGCCACGCATCCAGATCTCGAAGTAGCTCGAGGACAGGTACACCGCGGGTGGCAGGGACTCGCGAGCGCTGCGGCCCATGTCCAGGTTCCAGAGGCCGGTCGCGCTCGCGGCGAGGCTCACGCCGAAGGATCTGCGCTCCCACTCAGCATGGAACGTCGGCTCGTCGGCCTCGGTCACCACGGGACCGAAGTTCATCATCCCGCCCATGTCGTGCACGCCGTCCACTAGCGGGTCACCTTGTCGGGGTCGAGCGCCAACCCGGTGCCGATCATCGAGTCGCGCGTGACGAGGGACGCAAGTTCGTCCGCACTCCAACCGTCAGTCCCGTTGGGCCGCATCGGAATGACGAGGTGACGTAGCTCGGCAGTGGAATCCCACACCCGGATGCGAGTGGTCTCCGGCAGTGTCACCCCGAAGTCCGCGAGCACGCTGCGCGGTTCCATCACCGCGCGCGACCGATACGGCGCCGACTTGTACCAAACCGGCGGCAGTCCGAGCAGCGGCCACGGGTAGCAGGAGCACAAGGTGCAGACCACCATGTTGTGTTCTTCCGGCGTGTTCTCGGCCACGTTCAGGTGTTCACCCTGACGGCCGCCGAAGCCCATGTCGGCAACCGCGGTGGTCGCGTCTTCGCGCAGGGCTTGGGCGAAGCCCTCGTCGGCCCATGCCTTGGCGACCACCTTCGCCCCGTTGCGTGGCCCGATCCGCGTCTCGTATGTCTCGACGATCGCATCGACGGCGGCTGGATCGATGTACCCCTTCTCAGTGAGGATCGATTCCAGGGTCCGCATCCGCACCTCGACGTCGGACAGTTCGCTGTGACCACTGTCGGTCATGGGCTCACGATAGCTACCCGCTGACGTGTAGATGCTCCCTTTCCTCGAGCCCGATTCCGGCCGTCCCTCCCGTGATCAACGCGGTGGGACCGGTGAGTTCCGTGCCGAGGTCCCGGGTCACCGCGCTCCGCTGGTCACGTGCGAGGCGAGCCAGTCGGCGAACCGGGTCGGGAAGACGGTGGCGCCGTCGGCGGGAACGATGCTGTGATCGTCGATCACCTCACCGAAGTAGGGGGCTTGCGAATCGGCCACCACCTGGCGTTGGTCGCCCTGGGCAGCGAGGCCCGTGCGAATGAAGTCGTCCATCCCGATCTTCTCGGGCCCCGCAATCTCGGTGATCCCGTTGACTGGAGCACCGGTCACCGCGCGGGTGACGGCGGATGCGACGTCTTCAGCGGCCATGGGCTGCATGAGCGCGTGCGGCAGTCGCACGACGTTTCCGTCCGTCGCCGAGTCGGCGATCTGCGTGACGAACTCGTAGAACTGCGTCGCCCGCACGATCGAATACGCGGCGCCGGACTCCTTGATCAGCTTTTCCTGGGCATCCTTGGCGCGGAGGTAGCCGCTGTTGGGATTGCGGTCGGAACCCACGACGGAGAGCGCGACGTGGTGCGCGACGCCGGTCGCCCGTTCGGCCGCCAGCAGATTGCCGGTCGACGTGGTGAAGAAGTGCATCACGTCGTCGTCGGCGAACGACGGTGAGTTCGACACGTCGACGACCACCTGTGCGCCTGCCAGCACCTCGGTAACCCCCTCCCCGGTCAGGGTGTTGACCCCCGATCGCGGAGCCGCGGCGATCGCCTCGTGCCCCAATTCGGTGAGGTTGGCGACGACCTTCGAACCGATGAGTCCGGTACCACCGATGACTACGACTTTGAGGGCTTTGAGCGTCATGACTTGCCTTTCAGGTGCGATTGACTGATGCCTTCAGCCTCGCGCCGACGGGCGTCCGTCGAACCCTGGGAAGTCCGTGGTCCTATCCGCCTGGTGGCCTCACTTCGCGGGAGCGGTGAGGTCGTAGACGGTGTCCGAGCCAACCCTGACCGGGGTGAAGTTGGCAGCCACCCAGGCCGTGATGTCGGTGTGCGACTTGCCATCGGATCCGCCCGGTTTCTTGTCACTGCTGGGCGCCACGTAATAGGTGACCCGATGAGCGGCGACGTACTGCTGGAACTGGGCCAGTGTCGGCACCGGATCGCGTCCGCCGAATCCGCCGATGGCCATCACCGCGGTGTCGGTGGGCAACTCGAGGCTGGCGGCCGCCGAAGAGCGGTCGACGGCCGCCGACCAATCGGTCTTCGTGGCGCGCAGCATGGCCTCCAGCCGCGGATTGTCCACGTCCTGCCCCCAACCTCCGCCGCCCTGCTTGTCGGCCTCGGCGGGACCGACCCTGGGCATACCGCCGTCGTGGGGTTGGCCGATCGTCGCAATGCTGTAGGCGCCCGCTCCCAGTAGCGCAACTGCGAGGCCCGCGGCCAGTGACACTGCGGCGAACCGCTGGCGTGCTTCCGACGTCAGCGACAGCAGAAGGGCGGCGGCCGCGATGATCGCCGCCGCGAGGATGGTCCAGCGCAGTGCGGGGAGCCAGGTTGCGTTGCGGCCAAGGGTCCACCAGCTCCACACCCCGGTCCCGAGGATCATCGCGACGAGGCCGCCGCGGCCGAACCAGGATTCGCGCTTGCCCCACATCTCGTAGACGCCGATCGCGAAGATCCCGGCGACCGCAGGCACGAACGAAAGGGAGTAATACGGATGGACCATGGACTTCATGTAGCTGAGTACGAGGCCGTCGACCAGCAGCCAACCGCCGAACAGAATCGCGCCCGCCCGCACCATGTCGGTGCGCGGGGCGCGGCCCCGGGAGACGAGCACCAGCACCAACGCGAGTAGGGCGGCGGGGAGCACCCAGCCGATTTCGTAGCCGAATTCACCGGAGAAGAGCCGCGTCAGGCCCTGAGGTTGATCGAAGCCGTGTAACCCACCGTGGTGGCCCTCGCTGGCCTCGAAGGAAGTGCCCGCCGACGCGCCGATCACGGGGTTCGGTTCGAACATGTCGTGGTTCTTGCCGAGCACGCGGGCGAATCCGTTGTAGCCCAACACCAGGTTCATGAAGTTGTTGTCCTCCGAACCCGCGATGTAGGGCCGCGAGGACGCCGGCCACAGCAGGGTCAGCAGGACGAACCAGCCCGCCGAGACAAGCAATG
>JAOPVI010000089.1 GCA_025966225.1 Mycobacterium sp.
GCGCACCAGCAGCAGGCCTCCGGTCAGAGCTGAAGTTCGCGGAGCCCACACCCACATCGAAGCGGGCCGCACGGTGACGCGCGCCCTTGCCCTCAACCATCTGGCCGGGGCCGACGTGCAGGCCTCGGCGGTGTCGTCGACGTGTGCCGCGGGGGTGCTGGCCAGTCACCGAGCGGGCGCCGGCGTTCGCTGCGTGGTTCGTCTGGGAGCTCGCCCGACCGCCCTACCGGCTGTTGATCGTCTTCCTGGTCGCTGCCTTCGCCGCGCACGGCCTCCGATTGCTCCGCGAGCAGCATCGGGCCGAGCGATGAAATGTCGTTACTTAAGCAAAGCAACCCGACGGGTCGAGGGGCCCCCGCGCTGGCTTGCCGACCCCGGGGACGCCGCCGATGACCTACCGATTTCGAACCTCGGCACGCACGTTGCCGGGCCGGTTCCGGCAACCGAGTGGCAGCGGTGACGCTGCCGCACCGCCTTTTCTAGCTACTGACAGTTAAGTTGACGCATCCTGCCAGTTTTAAAACAACTGGTCACTGACGTTCGATTTCATTTGTTTGCCATTCTGAATGGCAATTCAGAATGGCAATGTTAGTGCAGCTATTTTGACGGCAAATTCCTGTGAACTCCCTGACATAAGTGCAGGTGAAGTTGGTGAAATCATTTCTTCCAAAATGACTTCCCTCGCTACTTACTTGTGGGTAAATTACCGCCGTCCCGGTCACAATCTCATTAAGGAACGAAATGCAGCTTGCCGCTCGGCCACGCATCACTGTTGGTGCGAAAGAAGTACCCACCCAACACTGGATCACCGCCGGCGTCGCTGTCGCCGGCCTAATCGCCGTCGCGCCGGGAGTCACCCCGGTAGTGCCCCACCTGCAACACGAGTTGCAGGCCGCCGCGGTGCGGCTCACGGCAGGTTGGGATCCCCTCGCAGCGTGGCAGACCGCTATCAACACCGCGACCAAAAACGCCACGACGCTTGAGAATAACTTCCTCCTGGCCCCTGGCGTGGGGCTGCAGCAGGCGATCGTCAACGATGTCGGCTTCCTCAAGGAAGTGATCAACGACCCGTCGAGCCTCCAAACCGTGTTAACGCAGATCGCCACCAACGCGCAGACCGTGGCGTCTGGTCTCACTGGGCTGAACGAGAGCGCCGCCACGAAGACGGCGGCAACTGCCCATTCCGTCGATACCCTCCATGGCCTCTTGGCCGGCTTTATTCCCGGATTCTTACCGGCCGGCACCGATGTTGCCGCGGTTACCCAGGTCCTGAACTTCTTGGAGTCGCCAGCGAGCGGCCTCCTCATGGGTGCGGTGGGCCCCGTCATCAGCCCCGGGGTGGCACTCCTCAACAGCGTTACGGCCATTGGGGCCGCGCTCCAGGCCAAAGACCCGACGACGGCGTTGTCAGACCTGTTGAACGTGCCGGCCAACGCCGTCAACGCGGTCTTCAACGGCGCCGACCTCAACCTCGATGCGCTGGTGCCGCTGATAGCCCAAGCGGGTATTTTGCCGGCGGGCACCACGATCAATGCGCTCGACGTCGCCTTCGGCGGGCTACTCTCCGTCGGCAGCGTGTCGCAAGGCACTTACACACAAAACGGCACTATCAATCCTATAACCACTCCCGGCGGCTCGATCCTGAACAGCCTTGGCTTTAACATCACGACTAACGCACTCGGGCCCTCCCTCACCCTCAACATTCCAAGCAACGCGGTCGGCCCGATTGGGGCTTTGGAGGGCATCTCGCAGACCGTCGGGGTGCTGCTCGGCGATCACTGGGACGGCAAGAAGGCAGTACAGACTGCCCCGCTGTCCACGCTGAGCGACACGGCCACGGCCAAAGACGCTGCGGTCAACCCGCTTTCATCCTTGCTGTCCAAGCTCACGGTCAACTCGCCGGTCACCGACACCGCGATTGCGACTGCGACTGCGACTGCGGAGAATGCGTCGGCGTCGACGACGCTGGTTGGCCTGCCGAAGCTGCATGTTCCCGTGACGGCACCGAGGACAGTTCCTGCGGCCACGACGGACAGCGTCGCAGCGGTGACGGACGCCACTGCAACCGCAACGGGCGCAGCCGCTTCGGTCAGTGGCGGCGGCACATCCGGCAAGCCCACCATCGCGAACAATCCGGTCCGGGCCGCGATCTCCAACGTCAGTGCAGGCATCACGAAGGCCGTCAGCGGCGGCACTGCCAAGAGCGGCGCGAGTGCCGGGAGCAGCAGCGACACTGGCAAGAGCAGCGCGAGCGCCGGGAGCAGCAAGGGCTCAGGCGCCGGCGGTCGCCACCGGAAGTAACCGCCGAACAATCGGCCCCCTCTTCAGGGCGGGTTCACACGGTCGTCGCAACACTCTCGATTGAGAGGTTGCGGCGATCGTGTCGTTTTCGGAGGATTGTGCTCGGTTTGCGGGCCGCGTCCACTCAGGAGTTTTCGGTATTCGGCGCAAACGATGGAGTATCGGACACCGGGTGTATCGAAACGTTGTTGGACGCCATCGACTTTGCGTACTGAAGGGCAACCTCCCCGAGGGCATTCGCGTGGCCGTAGGACGCATATCGGAAACACCGCCGTCGTCACGTCCACGTTAAGAATGCGGGCAGCCTCAGCCTCCCCGCAGGGTGCCCTGTGGAATCTGATCAACGACAAGCACGTCGCCGCGCCCGGCGTGCAAGTCGAGCTGCATCAGTTTCCCGGCACGTTCCACGAGTCACAGGCCATCTCGACGGCGGAGGTCCACAGCGGCAGCTGTTCGCACTCGCGGCGACGCTACAACGTGCGCTCTGCACAGGTGATTTTGCGGCTATTGCCAGCGGATTGGCCGGTTAGACGGCGATCCTTTTGGCGATACTCAGCCCGTGAAATTAACACGGAGGTTCGCGACGAATGTCGTGCTGTCAGGCAGCTTGGGCCTGGCCGCACTGGGGTTGGCCGGCGGTGTCGCCCAGGGCCAACCGATGGCGCCCATCCCGACGTATCACTGGTGCCCCGGTGACAACTGGGATCCAGGGTGGGGCAACAACTGGGACGGCGGGAACTGTCACGACGACCACCACCGCGACATCGACTACAACAACCACGACCGCGACTATCGGGGTGACGACGGGCCTGGTCGTTGGGGTCCGCCACCGCCGTGCATCCCCTTCGTGAACTGCCCGCCCTAGACCCTGACGACGTCCGGCCCGCCGCCCCGAGAGGTGCGGCGGGCCGTGGCATGATTTGGCCTGGTCATCGTTCACAGCTTATCTACACATTGGCGACAGCAAACCAGAAGGTAACGTAGGCAACGTCTTTCGCGATATCCAAACCGTGAAACTAGCTACGAGAATTGCGACGACCGTTTTGCTGTCCGGCGGCTTGGGACTGGCTGGGTGGGGCCTGGGCGACGGTATCGCCCAAGCCCAACCACTGGCTCCCATCCCGACCTACCACTGGTGCCCCGGTGACGACTGGCACCCAGACTGGGGCAACAACTGGGACGGCGGGAACTGTCACGACGAGCACCACCGCGACGCCGACTTCGACAATCACGATCGCGACTACTGGGGCGACAGGGGTCCTGACCGGTGGGGCCCGCCGCCACCCCCGCCGTACTGGGGTCCACCACCGCCGTGCGTACCGTTCGTGAACTGCCCAATCTGACGCGTATCGAGGGAACACTCGGCCTGCCACTTCTCATCGCGGTGGCAGGCCGAGTTGTCTTGCGCTTCAGCAATATTCCGCTCTATACCGCAACGCGCTCCACGCTGACGTCCCCCGAGCGCAGCAATTCTGAACTGGCGGAGACAATCTCGTCGACCACGCGATGATCGATGCCGAGTTGCCTGCCGATGGCCTGGTGACTCAGCTCGCGTTCGTAGCTCAGGTGCAGCACGCTCGCGACGTCGCCAACCTCGAAGTCCCTCGCGCCGTCGCGGGAGGCGATCACCTCCGCCACGGACTCCCACGGCTGCCGGGCGGCGACGGCGACCGGGGCGCTCCGTTGCTCCGAATGCTCGTTCAACTCCGTGACCGGTGGCGTCGCCGGTCGATCGTGCTGGGGCGCTTCGATGGTCGCCACCGCGATGCGGAGCCGGACCGGGTCGACGGGTCCCGACACCCGGATCAGCAGGCTCAGCCCGTGGGTGGAGGCCAGCAGGCTGACCGGCGCGACCACCGCGATCGCGGCCGCCAGCCACGGACTCAAAGGCGCTGATCCGGAGATGACCGCGTGTAATGCGTTGGCCCCCACACTGACCGCCGCCGACGATGACAGGACGATCCAGAAGTAGCGGCGGCTGCGATCCTGGTCGCGGTGACCGGCCAACGCGACCACCGCCATGGTGGCCTGCAGGATGGTGCCGTCGACGATCAGCGGCCAGAGCCATGCCAGCCGCTCCGATATGCCCGCGCGGGCGGCGAGGTCGCGCAGCGCCGCGAACGACAACACGAAGCTGGCCGCGCCGATGCCCACGGTGATGAGCACCGCGGCAATCCGGGTAAACGCCAACGCGCGTCCTCCGGTTTGCGCACCGGCGCTTGCACTTTCACGTGCGCTCGGCAGCTGTTCGTGATTGTCCATCGGCTTCCTCGTTCCCGTCGCAGTAGCAACAGGGCACGATCTTGCCCGGGGCCACCGACATCACGGGTCGGCGAACGCAGTCGGGGGG
>JAOPVI010000098.1 GCA_025966225.1 Mycobacterium sp.
CAGGCGGATTCGATGTCGCAGGTGCCCAGGCTGTGGCGAATTCTGGCGACAACTTTGCCACCTTGGATCTGCTCGATGCGTTGGAGCGCAAGTCCTTGGTCGTCCCCGACCAATCGTCGGGGCGCACCCGCTTCTCGATGTTGGAGACCATCCGCCAATTCGCCGAAGAACAACTCGTGCACAATGGCGAAGCGGACGACGCCCGCACCGCACACGCCCAGTACTTCGCCGGCCGTGAAGCCGATGTGCTGGCCCTGTGGGACGGTCCGCGCCAACGCGACGCCTACGATTGGTTCACCGCAGAGCTCGCGAACCTGCGCTTGGCGTTCCGATGGGCCGCCGACCACGATGATCTCGATACCGCCGCCGCGATCGCCATTTTCGCGGCGTTCCTTGGTACCCGAGTCGAACAATACGAGCCGGTCGCATGGGCTGAAGAACTCATAGCGTCCGCACGGCCTACCGAGCATCGGCGCCTGGCACAGCTCTACAGTGTGGCCGCCCAGTGCTACGCGACCGGCCGGAGTGACGACGCAGTCAGCTACGCCGATGCCGCCCTGGCCATCATCGAAACCGGAAGGTTTGACCCGATCCCTTATGAAGGCGAGGCCTGGCTCGGTGGGGTGTACCTAGCTCAAGGCCGGCCAGACCGATTCGTTGAAGTAAGCCGCAACATGATCGCGCGAGATTCAGGCAATCATATGTTCGCCTGTGCATCCCTTGCGTTGGCGCTGAGCACGATTGGCGCCGATGACGAGGCGCTGGCGACTTCGGCGAAATTACCGGCCGCCGCCGAGGCTACCGACAATCCTCACGTGGCCAGCTATGCGCTCCTCGCGTACGGCATCGCCCAACGCAACGCCAATCCAATCGCCGCCTACGATGCCCACCGGCGGGGTCAGAGGATCGCGCAAGACAGCGGCAACCGGCAGTTCGACTCCTACCATGCGGGGAATTTGTCGCGGATTGCCGCCGGCCAAGGCCAACACACGGATGCCCTCGAGTACGTGACCATGGCGCTCCGTCGCTTCTACGATTCCGGCAGCTTCTCCATTGTGCCCAGCGCGCTCGCAGTCCTCGCCGACGTCATGGATCGGCTCGGATATTACGAGCCTGCAGCAGTCTTCAGCGCGGCAGGCGCACACCCCTTTGCACGAGCAACATATCCCGAGCTCCAAGCGACGATCGCGCACCTGCGCAAGGTTCTCGGCGAGGAGTCCTACGAATCATTCCGCAGCACAGGCGATTCCATGACCAACGTCGCTATGGTGACATACGCGTTCGAACAGATCGATCTCGCTCGCCACGAGCTCTTGCGCGAGGACAAGTCGCCATGAGCATCGTCACTTTTCTGTTCACCGACATCGAGGGTTCGACCCGCCGGTGGGAGGCCGACGTCGATGCCATGCGGGTTGCGCTGGAGGCGCACAACAAAGTCTTGCGGGAAGCCATCGATGCGAATGACGGTAGCGTGTTCAACTACACCGGCGACGAGATGTGCGCAGTGTTCGCCTCGCCGCGGTCGGCCGTCGACGCCGCAGTTGACGCTCAGCGGGCGCTTGAGTTGCCGGTGCGGATGGGTGTTGCGACCGGTGACGCCGAATTACGCGGCGACGACTACTTCGGCACCGTTCTCAACCGCGCGGCCTGGGTGATGTCAGCCGGCCACGGTGGGCAGATCTGCGGACTCCGAGCACCAGCTTCGTCGGCCGCGACGATCGTGCTCGCGCAGAGGTCCTAGCCCCGGATTGACTCCAACTCGCCGGGTTCCGCCAGCCGCGAATCATCAGCTGCGAGTTCAGTTCTCGTGAACGGCGCACGAAGCGTCGGCAGGACGTGCCTGCGGTTGATCACCAGTCCGGCGATGGCGATCGCGGCGTACACACCGCAGAGGATCAACCGGCCCTCCGTCGACGTGATCGGGAACTGCACCATGAACAGTGCCAACAGCGCCCAAGCCGTGTGGCGATGGAATCGCAGCGCCAGAATCATCGCCACGCCCATCATCGTCTGCGTCGCGGTCAGCAGGACCTCCTCGACCTGGCGGCCATCGAGCACGAGGGCCGCGCCGCCGCCGCCCGCCATGTACGCAATGGGCAGCGAGCCCATCAGCAGCGTCCACTGATTGACCTTCGACGAGATCAGCGTCGCGATCGCCTGGGTGCCCTTGCCGCGGGCGGCGAAGATGATCGCGATGATGAACTCGGGCGCCTCCGAGGCCAGCGGCGCCAGCCATTGGACCAGCAGGAAGCGATCGATGCCCAACTCGGTCCCCGCGCCGATGAGGCTCTCTGCGAACGGCTCCGCACAGGCCAGGATGACGGCGGCCGCGATCACGAAGAGCGCGACGACGGTCAGGCGTCGCCTGCGTTGCGGCAGGGCGCCAATGGCGGCGGCGGCGCCGATCAGTTCCGGCTCCTCGACGTCGCCACGGGTCAGCTTGTACAGATAGAGCCCGAACCAGGCCAGCAGCGCGACGCCGAGCACCAGGTGGATGCGGCCGGTGACCGGCACGACGAACGCGATGACGCCCGCGATCAGCAGGAAGCCCAACTCGACTCGGTTACCGGGCTCGAGGCCCAGCATGTTGGTGCGCACACCGTTTCGCTTGCCCGCGAACTTGTTTGCGACGTAGAGGCTGACAAGCACGACGATGGGCCACCCGACGCCCATCAGCAGCCGGTTCGACCCCGTCATGTTGGCCGCGGCGTACTGGGCGTAATCCGCGTTGTGGCCGGCGGTGTAGGCGTAATAGAGGTCGACGGCGTACTCCGGTAGCACTGCGATCAACGCGAGCACTGCGATCGCCAGTCCGCCCGACACGTCGAGCTGGGCCGCTTCGGCCGCCCAGGCCAACAGGAAGCTGGCGGCGACGACGGCGGCGCCATAGCCGACCAGCGCCACGACGGGGTTTGGATGGATGCCGCCGAACCGCAGCACCATCGCAGGGAGGATGAAGGCGGCGGTGATCAGGAGGGGACGCAGAAGTCGACGGTGATCGAGACCGGTGTCCATATTTGGTCCTCAGCTCATTCGACCTGCAACCTCGGCGTGCGGCGGCCAGGCCTCAGGTCGACAACGGATGTCAACCGAAGGTCTCGCTCGCCGGATGGGTCCGGTGGATGACCGGGCGGCAAAGCCGCCAGTATGTCGATCATCCGTATCCGCCGAACCAGTCGGCGGGTGGGAGCTACTCCCCTTCGCTGATAGCGACGGTACGCAATCGAGCGAGCCTTAGCAACTTAGCAGTGCTACCGAAATAGTAGGCCAGCAGGTTCTAATTAGCTGGCCAGAGCCATGGGAACTCGAAGTTCGGCATCCCAAATCCGAATATCTGGCTACCCTCACGGATTGCGACGGATCCCCACCGCCGACCGCATGACCTTGGTGATGTTCAAAGCTCCGCCGGTCGGACTCCACGGACCTACGATCAGGATGCCGAGGTGATCGAGGGTTGGGTGCTCCGATGCGATCGACGAACGGCGGCATGGACGGGACAGCCACGTCTTCGGGGATCGTCACGTTTCTGTTCACCGACATCGAGGGTTCGACGCGGCGGTGGGAAGCCGACGCCGGCGCGATGCGCGCTGCGCTCGTCGCACATGACGCGGTGTTGCGCGCCGCGATAATCGATTGTGGCGGTTCGCTGTTCAAACACACCGGCGACGGTGTCTGCGCGGCGTTCTCGTCCCCCAGGGTGGCCGTCGACGCGGCGATCGCCGCGCAGCGGGTGCTTGAGTTGCCGGTGCGGATGGGCATCGCGACCGGCGAGGCCGAGACTCGCGACGGCGACTACTTCGGCATCACCCTCAACCGGGGCGCGCGCGTGATGGCCGCAGGACACGGTGGGCAGATCCTGCTCGACGGGCTCACGGCGGACCTGCTCGGCGACGTCGACCTCCTCGATCTGGGCTCCCACCGGATGCGCGACATCGCCAAGCCGGTGCAGTTGTTTCAGGTCCGTGCGCCCGGCGTACGCGATGAGTTCCCGCCACTCAAGACCGTCGATCCCGCACCGGGGAATCTGCGGCTTCCACCCACGCGTCTCATCGGTCGCGAAGTTGACGTCGCCGCAGTTGCCGAGGCGCTCCGCAGCCATCGCTTGGTCACGTTGATCGGAGTGGGCGGAGTGGGCAAGACGCGGTTGGCATTGGAGGTCGCTTCGTGTGTGGCCGCAGACTTTCCCGACGGCGGGTGGCTCGTCGAGTTGGCTGCGATCACCGATCCGGCTGCCGTACCCGAGGCCGTCGCCGCGGTCCTCGGCATCACCCAGCAGTCCGGGCTCAGCCTGGCCGACAGCGTCGCCACCGCCCTGGACGGCCGCCACCGTCTGCTGGTCTTCGACAATTGTGAGCACGTGCTCGACGCCGCCGCGGACATGGTCGAGGCAATCCTCGCCGCGTCGAAGACGGTGCGGGTCCTGGCCACCAGCCGCGAGGGTCTGCGATTACCCGACGAACAGCTTCGGCCAGTGCCGCCACTCGAGGTAAGTCCCAGTGCCTCAACGCTGTTCGTAGAACGTGCCCAAGCCGTGGCCCCGGCGATCTCCCTCGTTACCGAAATGGAGGCCGTGACCGAGATCTGCCGCCGCCTCGATGGCATTCCGCTCGCGATCGAGCTGGCCGCGTCCCGAATGCAGTCGATGACGGTGTTGGAGCTTCGAGAGCGACTCGACGATCGGTTCCACCTACTGGTCGGTTCGCGGCGCGGACTGGAGCGTCACCAGACGCTCCGCCATGCCGTGCAATGGTCCTACGATCTGCTAGACGATGCCGAAGCGTCCGTCCTGCGAAGGTGTTCGGTGTTCACCGGAGGTTTTGACCTCGCCGCGGCGTGCGCAGTTTCCGGCAACGGTGACGAGTACGCGGTGGTCGACTTGCTCGACTCCCTGGTCCGCAAGTCACTGGTCGTCGCCGGCCGGGCGTCTGGGCGGACGCGATTCTCGATGTTGGAGACCATCCGCCAGTTCGCCGAAGATCAACTCACCTACAGCGGTGCGGCCGACGAGACCCGCGCAATCCACGCGCGGTTCTTCGCAATTCGGAGCAGCGACATGCTCGATGTCTGGGATGGTCCGCGTCAGCGTGAGACGTACGACTGGCTCACCGCGGAGCTTCCCAATCTACGCGCGGCATTTCGCTGGGCTGCCGACCGAGGCGAGCTAGATACCAGCGCCGCCATCGCCTTTTCTGCTGGCTACCTTGGCTTTTGGATCGAACAAGTAGAGCCGATTGGATGGGCCGAGGAACTTCTGCCGCTGGCAATCGCCGTCCTCCATCCCCGGCTGGCGCAGCTGTACGCGATATCCGCGTACTGCTTCGTCGCGGGGCGGGCCGAAGCCTCTGTGCTCTTCTGCGACGCCGCAGAGACCGCGGTGGACAGCGGCCGTTTCGAACCGATTCCATACGAATTCGAGGCCTGGCTCGGCGGCGCCTACCTAGCCGTGGGCAAGCCAGCGGGTTGGGTAGCTCGGTGCCGCAACATCATCGGCCGCGGGGGAGGCGACCACATTCGAACCCGATCGGCGCTGGTGCTGGCGTTGACCATCTGCGGCGAGCACGACGAAGCCTTGGCCATTTCGGAGAGCCTCATCGCCTCCGTCGACACGGCCGACAATCCGCAACTCGCCTGCATCTTGCTCCTCGCCTCCGGCATGGGGTACCGCAACACGAACCCGGCGGCCGCGTACGGCATCCTGCAGCGGGGACTCGAACTCGCCACGAGTAGCGGGAACAGCTGGGCTGAGTCCCACTTGTCTGCCACGCTGGCCCGGCTCGCGGCCGGGCTCGAGGACTGGGTCGCAGCCTTTGACCTTTTGGCGCTGGCGATCCGGAAGTTTCACGACTCGGGAAGTTTCTCGTTGATGAGCAGTCCCCTGGCCATCCTTGCCAGGGCGCTCGACCGGCTCGGGCACTACGAACCTGCCGCCAAGATCAACGCGTTCGCGTCCAATCCCTGGACCGTCAGCGCCAACGCAGAGCTCGAGGCCACGAGGAGCCACCTGCGCGAGGTGTTGGGCGACATTGACTACGTGGCCTTCTCACGCTTCGGCGAAGGCATGACAAACGCCGGCATGGCGACGTATGCACTGGAGCAGCTCGGCCTGGCCCGCGCGGAGCTTTCGTGAACGCGCGAGCGTGCGCAAAATGCCGAAGTCTTGCGGCGTGTCGTGTGCAGACACGCACGCTCGCGAAAGGGGGGACTACTACTAGTCGGCCTCGGCCAACCGAGTCTTGAGCGCGTCGAACTCGTCTTTGATGCCGGTCGGCAGCTTCTCGCCGACGAACTCGAACCACTCCTCGATGAGCGGCAGTTCCTTGCGCCACTCGTCGGCGTTCACGGCCAGCGCCTCGTCGACGTCCGCGGCCTCCACGTCCAATCCGGACAGGTCGAGGTCGGCGGCCGTCGGCACGATGCCGATGGCGGTCGACTTGCCCTCGGCCTGATGCTCGATGCGCTCGATGGCCCACTTGAGCACCCGGCTGTTCTCGCCGAAGCCCGGCCACAGGAAGCGGCCGTCGTCGCCGCGGCGGAACCAGTTCACGAAGAACACGGCGGGCATCTTCGACTCGTCGGCGTTCTTGCCGATGTTGATCCAGTGCTGCATGTAGTCGCCGACGTTGTAGCCGATGAACGGCAGCATCGCCATCGGGTCGCGACGCACCGTGCCGACCTTGCCTTCGGCGGCGGCGGTCTGCTCGGAACCCAGTGTGGCGCCAATGAATACGCCGTGTTGCCAGTCGCGGGCCTGGGTGATCAACGGAACGGTGGTCTTGCGACGGCCGCCGAAGAGAATCGCCGAGATCGGCACGCCCTGGGGGTCGTCCCACTCCGGCGCCAGCGTCGGGCACTGCGAGATCGGGGTGCAGTAGCGCGAATTCGGGTGCGCTGCCTTGGTATCCGTCTCACGCAGGATCCAGTCGTGGCCCTTCCAGTCGATCAGGTGATCGGGCTCGCCCTCGAGGCCCTCCCACCACACGTCGCCATTGTCGGTCTTGGCGACGTTGGTGAAGACGGTGTTGCCGGCAGCGATCGTCTTCATCGCATTCGGGTTCGAGTCCCAGTTGGTGCCGGGCGCGACGCCGAAGAAGCCGAACTCGGGGTTGACGGCGTACAGCCTGCCGTCCTTGCCGAACCGCATCCAGGCGATGTCGTCACCGACGGTCTCGGCGCGCCAGCCGGGGATGGTGGGCTGCAGCATCGCGAGGTTGGTCTTGCCGCACGCCGACGGGAACGCCGCGGCAATGAAGTACGCCTTGTTCTCCGGCGAGATCAACTTGAGGATCAGCATGTGCTCGGCGAGCCAGCCCTCGTCGTGGGCCATGGCCGAGGCGATGCGCAGCGAGTAACACTTCTTGCCCAGCAGCGCGTTGCCGCCGTAACCGGAGCCGTAGCTCCAGATCTCGCGGGTCTCCGGGAAGTGCGTGATGTACTTCGTGTCGTTGCAGGGCCACGGCACGTCAGCCTGGCCGGACTCCAGCGGCGCGCCAATCGAGTGCAGCGCCTTCACGAAGAAGCCGTCGTCGCCGATCTTGTCCAGCGCCGCCTGGCCCATCCGGGTCATCGTGCGCATCGAGACGACGACGTACTCCGAGTCGGTAAGCTCCACGCCGAGCTTCGGATCCTCTGCACCGAGCGGGCCCATGCAGAACGGCACCGCCCACATCGTCCGGCCCCGCATGCAGCCGCGGTAGAGCCCGCTCATGAGCTCCCGCATCTCGGCGGGGTCCATCCAGTTGTTGGTCGGACCAGCGTCGATCTCACGCTCCGAGCAGATGTAAGTCCGCGATTCGACGCGCGCCACGTCAGACGGGTCGGACAGCGCCAGGTATGAATTCGGCTGCTTCTTCGGGTTTAGCTTCTGGAAGGTGCCTGCTTCGACGAGGTGCGCGCACAGCCGCTCGTACTCCTCCTCGGAGCCGTCGGCAAACATCACCCGATCGGGCTGTGTCAGCTCGGCCACCTCACGCACCCAGGCAAGCAGCCCCTCATGCTTGGTCGGTGCGCTGTCCAGACCCGGAATGGTCGCTGCGGTCATCGAATTCTCCTGCTGGCGGTCGCGGTTATACCTGATATAGAGGTTAACGTGGGTGGCATACCCTCGGTAAATCAGGAGTATGTCCGATCCCTCACAGGACCGATTCAGAAGCCCCAAATTCGGCTCAATCTTCCTGTGCAACCGCTGTCAGCCGCGCCAGCGCCCTGAGTTCGGCGTCGATCGCGCCAACGCGCTCCGATAGCTCGGCCGATTCAGCGTCGTCGCGAGCCGCCAATTCGGCCGCAAAGCCAAGCTCCGCAGCGAGCAGCCGGCCTGCGACCAACTCCTCGCCATGCCAGCGCAGTGTCGTGACGACCTCGGTGACCCAGCGGTCCAGCGCAGCGCGCTCCTGAAGTAGGGCGCGGGTCATCACCAACCACACCGTCACTGCGAACCCGGACATGCCGCCCACGACCAATGCCGCGACGGCCAGTTCCTGCGCCAGCCCGCCCAGCAGCCGGCTCACCGCCATCGCGACGCCCAACCCGAACCCCGCGCCAAGCACCATCGTCAATCGGCTCTCGCCGTGCCGCGACGCTACGGGCGGAGCGGTCAGCTGCGGCCCGGCGCCTGGGCTCGGGCGCGCGGGCGCGGCCACGGCGAGCGTTCCGGCCAGCTCGCCGCTTCGAGCCAGGATCCGGACCTCGAGCTCGTCGAGCACCGCGTCGACCTCGCCGAGCAGGTCGGCCTCGAATCGGGCCCTTCCTCCGCGGGGCAGCTCCGCGGCGCGGGCCCGGAAGTCCGCACGCACGACCACGCCGCGCTGACGGACGAACCGGCCGAGCGATGCGCGCGCCTCCTGAAGCCCGCCACGCAGGGCCAGCGCGCGCTCGGACCTGGCCTGCCTTCGGTCGCGGAGCAGCGCGGTCCGGCCTGCCCGCAACCGCCCGATGCAGCCCTCGCGGGCGGTGGCCTCGCCGGAGTTCTTGGCGCGCAGCAGGTTTCGATTGGCGAGGGCGGGGTCACGTAGTCCTTCGCGTAACGACTCGACGAGCTCGTCAACGTTCGGCTCACCGATGTCGGGCGCAGCCGCGACCGCCATCCACGCCATCGTCCGGTACCGGGCCGACCGCGTGCGAAGGGCCGCCCGGTCCGCGGCGAGCACGTCGCGCCAGCCGCGATGAGCGTCGATCTTGGACACCACACCGATCACCAGCTCGGTGTGCGTGGTCGCGAGCTCCACTTGGCTGCAATCGGATTCGGTCACCGGGGCGACGCCCGACACCACGACCACCACGACCGCGGGCACATCGTGCGGGCCGAGCTCATCGGCCTCCACGATCGCAGCCTCGGGCATCCGCTCGCGAAGGACCGCGACGAGGCTGCTGACCCCGGACATCGGCGGCCCCGTGACCAGGACGACCTGCCGCGACCCAGTCATCAGCCGACCTGGGTCTGGTCCAGCAGCCGCAGCGAGCCCCTGACCACGTCCGCGGCGCAGGCCCGTTGCAGGGCGCCGTCCACAACCGCGCCGGCCCCCTCGAGGACGTCGACGGCCGCCGCCCTCAGCGCCGCCACCGTCGCGTCGGCGGTCAGGAACCGCCACAGCCGCTCGTCGTCGGTGCACGCCGCCAAGGCGCGGAGCCCACCTAGCGCCTGCTGCACTCGTCGATACCGGACGGGCGCGGCCACCGCGTGCAGCCGGGCCAGCACTCCGTCGACGTTGCTCAGCTGCTGAAGACATTCGACGACGGCCGTCGGCTGCGCTCCGGCCGCCAGCGCCGCCGTGGCGTTCGCGATGCCGAACCGGTCGAGCAGGTCGAGCAGGCGGGTCCGCACGTCGCGGTCGACCGAGTGGGCCGACTCGACGAAGGCGTCGACGGAGCTCAGGTCCGGAGGCTCGTCGACGAACGTGCGCAGCGCGGCCACCAAATCGTCGTCCAGCGCGGTGACCGTGGCGAGCAGGCCGATCATCGGCACATCCGCGTCCGAGCCGCTCACGTCGGCCATCAGATCGGCCTTGGTGAGCACGATCACCATCGGCAGTTCTGACGACGCGATCGCGGCCTGATCCTCTGGCTTGAGCACCTCGGCGATCACCAGCACGCGGACCTCGGCCGAAGCCTCGCTCACGACGTGCACTCCGCGGCGGCGCAAGGCCTGCTCGACCGTGCTTCGTCCCACCCCGCCCCTACCGCACACGGCAACCCGTACCGGGCGGCGCGTCTGCGCGATGATCGGTGACAACGGCGCCACCCGCATTGTTTCAGCGAATCGCGTCAACCCCTCGGCGAAGACCGCCAGTCCGTCGGTCGATTCAGTCGGCATCCCGATGCCACACCCCCCAAGGCCCCCAGCCCATCGTCGCACCTCAACGAACCCCGTTCGAGCGGCGTTTTTCGGGCTGTGGATGGGTACCAGTGAAAGACAACTGTTGGGTATCAATCTGCATCTCGATGCTGGTACGAAGGCCTCAATGAGTCACGATGGACTGATGCATGCGCAGCGCGAGGGAACACACGTGCCTGCGCACCCCTTCCCGCGCGTCACCAGCTTCCGATCCCGGCATTCGACGCTGTCGGACGCTCAACAGCAGACCTGGGATCGCCGCTGGCCCGAACTGGGCATGCAGGCCAGGGACGGCGACGGCCAACCCGCCGGCGAACTGGACGCCGCGGCGTGGTTCGAAAGGTCCGCGCCGCTGGTGCTGGAGATCGGCTGCGGAGCGGGCGTGTCCACGTTCGCGATGGCCTGCTCAGAGCCGCACCTCGACGTCATCGCGGTCGAGGTTTACCGCCGCGGCCTTGGTCAGCTACTCAGCGCCGTCGACCGCGAGGGGCTCACCAACGTGCGGCTGATCCGAGGGGACGGTGTCGACGTGCTGGAACACCTGCTCGTCCCGGCGTCGCTGACGGGGGTGCGGGTGTTCTTCCCCGACCCGTGGCCCAAGGCCCGCCACCACAAACGCCGGCTGCTGCAACCACCCACAGTCGCGTTGATGGCCGATCGGCTGCGTCCGGGCGGGCTGCTGCACGCCGCAACCGATCACGCCGAGTACGCCGAACAGATTGCCGAGGTCGGCGATGCCGAACCACTGTTGCGGCGGGTGTCCCCGGACGATGCCGACCTGCCCATATCGGTGCAACGGCCGACGACGAAGTTCGAGGAGAAGGCCCACCGCGCCGGGAGCGCCGTGACGGAAATGCTCTGGGAGAGGCGCCGATGAGCGCTTGCGCGAAGAGGAGAAGGCGCCGATGAGCGTCACCGACCAGCTCTCGCAACTGCCGGGACTTCCCGAGGAATCGGCCGCAGCACCCGCCCCGGAGCGGGTGCTGCTGGTGTGGGACGCACCCAATCTCGACATGGGCCTCGGTTCGATCCTCGGAGGGCGGCCAACGGCAGCGCATCGCCCGAGGTTCGACGCACTGGGCCGCTGGCTGCTGGCCCGCACGGCCGAACTGGCCGCGCTGCGCACCCCGGAAGAGCGGCAGATCTCGCTCGAGCCCGAGGCCACCGTCTTCACCAACATCGCACCGGGTAGCGCCGACGTGGTCCGCCCCTGGGTCGAGGCGTTGCGCAACGTCGGTTTCGCCGTGTTCGCCAAGCCCAAGGTCGATGACGACAGTGACGTCGACAGCGACATGCTCGAACACATCGCGCTGCGCCGCGCCGAGGGGCTGGCCAGCATCTACGTGGCGTCCGCCGACGGCCAAGCGTTCCGTCACCCGCTGGAGGACATCGCCAAAGATGGCACCTTCGTCCAGGTTCTCGGATTTCGCGAACACGCGAGTTGGGCGCTAGCGTCGGATTCCTTGGAGTTCGTCGACCTCGAAGACATTCCTGGTGTGTTCAGGGAGCCGTTACCACGAATCGGCCTTGATTCGCTGCCCGAGCAGGGCGCCTGGCTGCAGCCATTCCGACCGCTGTCGTCGCTACTGACCTCGCGCGTCTGACAGCTGAAGCAGCGTAGGCCGAAAGACTTGAAGAGGATCAGTTAGGAGCTGACGTGTTCGCCTGGTGGGGTCGAATGGTCTACCGATACCGATTCATCGTGATCGGTGTGATGGTAGCTGTCTGCCTTGGCGGCGGGGTGTTCGGGGCGAGCCTCGGCAAGCACGTCACCCAGAGCGGCTTCTACGACGACGGCAGCGAGTCCGTGAAGGCATCGGTGCTGGCCGACGAGGTATACGGCCGCGACAGATCCAGCCACATCATCGCGGTGTTCACCGCTCCGGAGGGCAAGACCGTCGACGACCCGGAGTGGTCGAAGAAG
>JAOPVI010000100.1 GCA_025966225.1 Mycobacterium sp.
AGATCGCCTTGAGGTTGTCCACGTTCTTGCCCTGGCTCATCATGTCGCGCAACGGCCCGCTGGTGCCGTCGACGAAGCGGTTCACGCTTTCGTCGATGGTGTTCTGGGTGTAACTGAACATGTTCTCGACGGTTTGCGACGCCGTGTCGACGAAACGCTGATCACGGGCCTGGATGGCATCCACGTTGCGTTGGTGAGCGGCGGACAGTGCCACCACGACGCCGAGCACCAAGGCCAGTACCGCAAGCACGGCGAACCCGACCACGACCACCGGGCCCCGGTTCGGCTGGCGGCGCGGCGGCGGGCCGACCGGCGTGGTGACCCGCGCCTTGGTGGCGGCGGGCTTCGCGACGGGGATGCCCGCCGAGGCCGGGCCTACGTCGACGTCCGTCGCCGGACCGGCGGCCCGTGACGCGCGGCGGCGCGAGCCAGCCCGAGACGTCTGCGTCATTTCGGTCGTGTCGTCCGGCCCCATTACACCTTCCGTGGATCCAGCATCAGGTCTACCCAGTTCTCTGCGCTGGCGCCGTTGTTCATGCCCCCGGCGAAGACCCCGGTGCCACCGGCAGGGTCGACGAACACACCGGTCTTCGAATCGTACGTGGTGGCCGCGGGCGCGCTGGCCTGCGGAGGCGTCACCTCTGCGGGCAGTGGCGGTGCGTCCGGCGGTGGCGGCGCATCAGGTGCGGGCGCCCCTGGTGGCGTCCGGCCATACGGCGGGACGATCTGGTCGGGCGGCGCGTAGTACGGCAGCGGCGGTGGCGGCCCGTTGTCGTTTGGAGGCACCGGCAGCGGGAAGGGCGCGTTCGGCGCGGGCCCTGGGCCCGGCAGCACACCCGGCGGCAGCTGAACGGACGGCGGGCCCGGGTCGTAGTCTGCGCCAGGCGGAATGAAGGGGAACTTGTTGGGCGGCAGGATGTTTCTACTGTCGGGCTCGTAGTGGTTGTCTTCCGACTGGCCCATCGGCGTCCCGTACGGAATCGGCGGACCGCGCCACGGGTTGCTTCCGATCGGCACGTAGCCCACCGGATCGCGGCACAGCTGAATGGTGGGGGCGCGCTTGCCCGGGAACTCCTGGCACGGGTAGTTGCGCGCGCCGCGCACGACGGAGGGATCGTTCTGCGCCGTCTTGCAGTACAGGTCGGTCGGAAGATCGCGCAGCGTGGTGTCGGCCGGGGATCTGATCAGGGGCGGCGGGATGAACCCGGTCGAACACGGTGGCGGATCCCCGAGGTCGACCTTGAAGTCGAGCTTGCCGCCCTCGTCGGCGGGCAGCCCACCGCCGACGGTGATGAGCGCAGCCATCAAGGCCGGGAAGATGACCAGCGCCTGTTCAATGGACTTGTGGTAGATCACGCCGATGCGGCCGAAGTTCGCGAGGTTGGCGGCCAGCATCGGGAACGACGGGCGGATGCCGTCGAACGTGGCGTTGGCGGCCTGCGCCGCACCGGGGACGGTCTGCAGCACGGACCGTAGCTGGGGATCCGCGTGTGCGACCTCGGTGGTGAACCGAGCCAACCCGTCGGCCAGCGACTTGATGTCGTCGCCACTGCGGACCTGCGCATCCAGGAAGGGGCCGGCCTGGTCGATCAACTGGGTGGTCTGGCCGTAGTTGGAGTTGGCCTCGTCCACCAGCAGCCGGGAAGACTGGATCAGTCGCGCGAGTTCGGGCCCGGACCCGTTGAACGCCTTGAACGTTTCGCGCAGCAGGTCCTGAATCCGGCTGTTCCCGACACTGTTGACCAGCTTGTCGGCCTGGGTGAGCAATCCGGCGATGTCCTGGCCTACCGCGGTGCGATCGACGGGGATGTTGGAGCCGTCGCGCAGGTTCGCCTTCGCCGCTGGTTCGTTTCCAGGGGCAGGCGGCACCAGGTCCACGTACTGCTCGCCGATCGCCGAGACGCTCTTGACGGTGGCAGTGACGTTTTCCGGGACCGGCGTGTTGGTGTTCAACCTCATGTCGGCGACCACGCCGTCGTTGGTCAACCCCACCGACTCGACCCGCCCGATGGTCACCCCGCGGTAGGTGACGTTCGCGTTCTGATACAGCCCGCCGCCCGCTTTGAAGTTGGCGGTGATGTCGTAGGAGCCGATCCCGACGGCGGATGGGAGGTGCAGGTAGAACGCCGAGATGGCGCCGACGCAGACCACCGTGACGATCGCGAAGATCGTCAACTGGATGCGAGAAAGCCGATCGAGCATCTACGGCCCCTCTGGATGCTGGGTGGCGCTGCCCGACGGGATCTTGAACGGGTCGGCGGCCTGACCGGAGAGGTTCGCCATGGCCCCGGTCAAGAAGTCCGGCGGGTTGACGACTTCGTCGAGGTGCTTCATGTTCGGGTCGAGGCCCTTCGAGGTGGTGAACACCGTCTCACCGGTGCGGCGCACCGTCAGGTCGAAGGTGACGAATACGTTCAGATAGTCGCCGCGAACCGCGTTGCGCAGATACTTGTACTGGAACGGGAACGTGGGGAGGAGTTCCAGATCCGAAATGAAGTCGTCGGCATTGTCGTTGAACGCCTTGATGACTGGGTAGAGATCCTTGAAGTCGGCCGCGAAGTCCGTCTTGATACCCGACAGTACGTGCGAAGCCACACCAGCGAACTTCCGAAGCGCGGTGAACGCGTCGACCAGGTTGGACCTGTTGTCGTTGAGCACCTTCAGCGCTCCGGGCAGCGAGTCGAGCGCCCGGCCGAGGCTGTCCTTGCTGCGCGCCAGGGTGGCCGCAAAGCGATTCAGCCCATCGGCCGCGGCGATGATGTCAACGGTCTGTTGTTGCAGCGACCCCGTCAGCTCGGCGAGCCGCGGAATCAGTTCGGCGAAGCTGCCTGCCCGCCCTGCCACCGCGGCATAGACCTCATCGGTGATGTCTTGAAGCGCACCGAGATTGCCCTTGTTGACCACGACACCAAGGGAGGACAGCACCTCTTCGGTTGTGGGGTAGCGGCTCGTCTGGCTCTCGGGAATCACGGAGTTCTCGCGGAGTAGGCCTTGAGCGGGCTGATCCACCGGCGCCTTGAGCTCGACGTGCTGCGAGCCGAGCAGCGATGTCTGCGCGACCGTCGCGGTCGAGTTCTCCGGCAGGTTGACGTTCTTGTCCAGCGACAGCTTCACCGCGGCCGCGAACGTGCCGTCGGGTCGCTGCAGGGCCTCGATGCCCGAGACGCTCCCGACGGTGACGTCGTCAATCATGACCGGAGAGTTCTGCGGCAACGTCGTCACGTCGGGAAGCTCCACGGTGATGGTGTACGAGCCAGTTCCGTGCCCGGCGGTCCCCGGCATGTCCATCGAGTTCAGCCCGCCGAACGAGCAGCCGGCCAGCAGCACCACGCCTGAGCCAAGCGCCAAGGCACGCAACGTGTTACCCACTATCCACCTCCCGACTCGGCTGGCAGTGGTGTACCGGGAGCCGGACCAGGGAGCGGTCCTGCGCCCATGGGCGGCGCCGCGGGCACGGGTCCCGCAGGTGAGATCTGACCTTGCACGGCCGGCGGCGGCAGGATCAGATCGCTGAGCATTCCGTCGGGGCTGGGGGTCGGCGGGCTCACCCCGGGGGCGGGCTGCCACTGCAGGTACGGCACCGGGGTCTGCGCCTTGGCCTCGGTTTCTGGGGTGTCGTAGATGATCTGGCCCTTGTACGCCGTGATGCTGTTGATCGGGTGGAACAGGATGGGCGGATAGTTCACCGCGATGCGCTTCAAAACCGGGCCCATCCGCTGGCGGCAGATCTCCGCGCGCTTGTAGTTGTCAGGGGAGGCCCCGACGTCGAACGTTCCGCCACAGATGAACTGGACCGGGTTGGCGAAGTTCGGAAGCGACAGCAGGCCACCCACGGTGCCCTGCGCCGGGTTGTAGATGTTGTAGAAGTTCTGCAGGCCGTTGGGCGTGATGTGGAGAACCTGCTCGATGTCGTCGCTGTGCGCGGTGAGCAGCGACGTGAACTCGGTGAGCTTGCCGATCTGGGCGATCAGGGCCGAGTTGTTCTGGTTGAGGAAGCCCTTGACGTCACTCAGGGCCTGGTTCAGTGCACCGAGGGTCTGATCGAGGTCCTTGGAACTGTCGGCCAGTACCTGCGACACCGAGGCGACGTGATTGGAGAACTGCACGATCTGCTCGTTGCTGTTCGACAGCGCGTTGACCAGTACCTGCAGGTTGCGCACCGTGCCGAACAGGTCGGTGCGCGAATCCCCTAGGCGGCCAGCGGTTTGCGACAACTCCCGCAACGCGTTGCGGAACGAGTCGCCGTTGCCGTCGAACGTATCGGCGGCCTGGTTCACGAACGCACTCAGTGGACCCTGCACGGAACCCACCTGGGGTCCGAGTTGCGTGCTCAGTTGGGTGAGCTGCTCCTTGACCTCGTCCCACTCCACGGGAACACCGGTGCGATCGAGGCCCACCTCGGCCCCGTCGGCCATGACCGCGCCGCCGGTGTATGCCGGGGTGAACTGGACGAATCTGGCTGACACCAGGTTCGGCGCGATCACGATGGCGCGGGCGTCGGCGGGCAGCTTGACGCCGTCGCGCACCTTCATGGTGACCTTGACGTCGGTGGCGCGCGGTTGGATGGACTCGATGGTGCCGACGGGCACGCCGACCACCCGGACCTCGTCGCCCGGGTAGAGCCCGACCGCCGTGGTGAAGTACGCCACCACCTTGTCGCCCTGCCGCGACGGCCACACCGTGTAGACGCCACCGATCAGCGCCACCACCAGCAGGGCGGCGGCGACGAAGCGAAGCCAGCGCGAGCGCAAAACTGTCGAATTCCCTTGGCTCATGGCGACTTCGGCCTGATGATCAGGCGCTCGGAAATGAATCCACGCAGGTAGTCGGCCAAGCTGTCCGGCAACTTGCCCGGTTGGAAGTACGTATCGAGCAGGACCTCGGACAGGCTGGCAGGAGGCAGCCCGTAGAGGTTGATCTGGAAGCCGGGGCCCGAGCCGACGACCTCGCCGAGCGCCGTTGCGTACGGCGGCAACCTGCGCAGCGCTTCGCCGATGTGATCCTTGCGTTCGAGCAGGTTGTCCACCACGGCATTGAGCCGGTCCAGCGCCGGTTTGAATTCCCGCTTGTTGTCGGATACGAAGCCCGAAAGCTGGTGCGACAGTTCCTGAATGCCGCCGATCAGCGTGCTCAACGCCTGCCGCCGCTCATCGAGCGCGGCAAACAGCAGGTTGCCGTCGGTGACGAGTTGATTCACCTGACCGGCCCGCTGAGCCAGGGTGTCGGATACCCGCTTGGCATGCATCAGCAGTTGTTGCAGGGCTTCGTCACGCTCGTTGAGGCTGCGGGACAGGTTGGCGACGCCGTCGAGGGCACCGCGCAATTGCGGGGTTGCGTCCTTGAGCGTCGAGGTCAGCGTGTTGAGCGCCTCTTCGAACCTGGGCTTGTCGAGGTCGCTGGCGTTCTGGCCGAGATCCTGCAGCGCAGTGTTGAGCGTGTACGGAGTCGTGGTGCGGCCCAACGGGATGGTGGTCACGTTGCCTGCGCCCTGCGGGGTGACGCGCAGCGACTTCTGGCCGAGCACGGTGTCGGTCTTGATCGCGACCAGCGACTGGTCGCCGACCTTGATGTGGCGGTCGACGGTGAAGTTGACCTTCGCGGAGTCACCCGCGAGCTCCACCGACGACACCTTGCCGACCTTGATGCCGGAGACGCTGACGTCGTTACCGGGCGTGATGCCGCCCGCGTCGGTGAAGAAGGCCGCATAGTTCTTGCCCTGAGGCCAGAACGGCAGGCCGGTATAGCCGAAGGACACCAAGACCAGCCCCGCCACGATGGCGATGCCGAAGATCCCGGTGCGTAACGGGTTTCCCTCGCCTGGCCTAGCCATTCTCCGAGCACCTTCCCTTCGACGGATCGGGCGGACCACCGAACGGGATGAGGATGTCGCTGCCAGCGGGGCCGTTGATCTTTATCCGGATCGAGCAGTAGTAGATGTTGAAGAACGAGCCGTACGCGCCGAGCGCGTTGAGTCGCAGGTAGTTCTCGGCGAGCGGCTCGATGACCTTGTTGATGTCGGCCTTGCGCTCGTCCATGCGCTGCGCGAACGGCCGGAGGTTCTCGATGACGCCCTGCACGGGTCGCCTGCTGGTCTGTAGCAGGTTGGTCAGATCGTTGGTGGCCGACGCCAGCGGCGGGATCGCGCCTGCGACGGGGTCACGGTTCTCGGCGAGCCCGGTGATGAGCTGCTGGAGTTGATCGACGCTGGCGTTGAACTGCGCGCCCTTGTCGTCGACCGTGCCGAGCACCGTGTTCAGGTTGTTGATCACGTCGCCGATCAACTGGTCGCGCGCGGCCAGATCGGAAGTGAAGGCGCCCGTGCTTGTGAGCAGGTTGTTCAGCGCCCCGCCTTGGCCTTGCAGCAGTTCGATGACGGCGTTGCTGACCTCGTTGACCTTCTTGCCATCGAGACCCTTGAGCACGGGCTTGAGGCCACCGAGCAGGGCGTCGAGGTCGAGTGCTGGTTGGGTGTTCGCCCGGACGATGGTGGCGCCGGGCGGGAGCTTGCGCAGTTCGCCCGGGCCCGAGGTGATTTCGAGGTAGCGGTCGCCGACGAGGTTCTGGTAGCGCACCGCCGCCCTGGTGGAGGTGTACAGCTGGTAGCGATTGCTCACGTCGAACATCACGTCGACGCTGTTGTCCGGATTGAGTTTGACCGTCTTGACCGAGCCGACCGGCACGCCTGCGATCCGGACGTCCTGGCCCGCCTTCAGCCGTGATGCCTCGGCGAAGTTGGCGTGAAAGGTGTTGCCCGACGAGAAGCGGAACTGGCCGAACACGATCACCAAACCCGCCGCCACCAGCACCATGACGACGGTGAAGATGCTGACCTTGATCAGCGTCGCGTTCTTGCCCATCAGCAGCGTCCCATGTTCTTCTTCGCGCAAGCGCTCATCAGAAGTCGTCCCGTTCTGCGTACGCGCCATTGAAGAGGAACTGCAGCGTCGACGGCGCGTCGAATTGGAGCTCGGTATTCGGCTGGAACGGCACGTAGGCATTGTCGGTGACCAAAAACGGTGTGTGGTACCAGGATCCGCCGTACTGCTTGGTCGGCACGTTGGGTAGGCCACGACAGTTCGGTCCGCCGGACGCGTTCACGATGGGCAGGCTCTCCGGATAGGTGTAGGCCGGAGCACCGGGGATGAAGTTCGATGCCACGAACAGCCCGGGCCGGATGCCGCCGATGACGGGCGCGAAGGTGTCGAGGGCCTTCTTGGTGCCCGTGAAGATGCACCCGAGTTCCGGCGAGTAGTCGCCAAGCACCTTCAACGGCGCCCGGAACCGCTGGATCGCTGCGATGAGATCCTCGGCCGCAGGTTGCAAGGTCGCGGTGCCGTTGTTGGCCAGCCCGGTCGCGGCCAACAACGTCGCGTTCAGGTTGTCCTGCTGGTCGACCACCGTATTGCTGATGGTCGGCACGTTGTCGAAGACCGTAGCCAGGTCCGGCGCCGCGTCACCGTAAATGGCGGCGACGGCTGCGGTCTTCTGAAAGTCCTGCTGCAACGTGGGCAGCTTCGGATTGAGTTGCTGCAGGTAGTAATTCAGGCCGGCCATCGTCGCGCCGAGGTTGTCGCCGTTGCCGCGCAGGCCCTCACCCAACGCCGTGATGGTCGCGTTGAGGTTGATCGGATCGACCTTCTTCAACACGTCCTGCAAGGTCTGGAAGAGCGTGTTGACCTCGAGCTGAACCGATTCTGCGTTCACTTGGGCACCCGGCTTGAGCGAGCCGCCGATCGGCTTGTCCGGCGGCAGGAACTCCACCGACTTGGCCCCGAAAACCGTTGTGCCGCCTATCTTCACGGTCGCATTCGCCGGAATGTACGACAGCTGGCTGCTGTCGATGGCCAGCGTCAGCTTGGCCTGGTCGCCCGCATAGGCGATGCCCTTGACCTGACCGATCTGGATGCCGCGGTACTTGACCTTGGCGTCCTGCTCCATGACGAGGCCCGCGCGCTTGGAGAACACCGTGACCGTGTCGACCGAGGTGAAGAAGGCCGTATAGGACAGGTAGGTGAACACGGTGGCGGCCAGCAGCACGGCGGCAAGGATCGCCGCAGCGATCCGCACGTGGCTGCGCTTGGCGTCACCGTTGGCCATCGAACTCCCCGCCTATCCGGAAAGGTTGAAGTTGCCCGACGCGCCGTAGACGGCCAGGGAGATGAACAGGGTGATGGTGACGACCACGATCAGGGACGTCCGGACCGCCTGGCCGACGGCGATGCCGACGCCGACGGGGCCGCCAGAGGCGTTGTAGCCGTAGTAGGTATGCACGAGCATGACCGCGATCGACATCACGATCGCCTGCAGGAACGACCACAAGAGGTCGGTCGGCACCAGGAAGGTATTGAAGTAGTGGTCGTACAGGCCGGCCGACTGTCCGTTGATGAACACCGTGGTGAAGCGGGCCGCGAAGAACGCCGCAAGCACCGAAAGCGAGTAGAGCGGAACGATCGCGATGAGCCCCGCGATGATTCGCGTGGACACCAGGTAGGACACCGAGTGCACGGCCATCGCCTCGACGGCGTCGATCTCCTCTGCGACACGCATGGCGCCGAGCTGTGCCGTGGTGCCCGCGCCGATGGTCGCCGCCAATGCGATGCCCGCGATGACCGGCGCGACGATTCGCACGTTCAGGAACGCCGACAGGAAGCCCGTCAGCGCCTCGATACCGATGTTGCCAAGCGACGAATAACCCTGCACGGCAATGACACCACCGGACGCCAAGGTCAGGAAGGCGGCCACGCCGACGGTGCCACCGATCATCACGAGCGCGCCGGCGCCCATGGTCATCTCGGCGATCAGCCGGACGGTCTCCTTGCGGTAGCGGGTCAGCGCGTTGGGGATGTAGCGGATCGACTCGCCGTAGAACAGCGCCTGCTCCCCCACCGTGTCAACGACCTTGGGCAGGCCACGGAAGAACCGCCGCAGGCGGATGGTCGCGTCGTAGCTCATCTGAGCCTTCGGCTCTTCGCGCAAGCGCTCATCGCGTCAGCACCCTGACGCCGATCGCGGTCATGATCACGTTGATCACGAACAGGCAGATGAAGGCGTACACCACGGTTTCGTTGACCGCGATGCCGACGCCCTTGGGTCCACCCTGCACCGTCAACCCGCGGTAGCAACCGACCAGGCCGGCCACCACGCCGAAGAGCAAGGCCTTGATCTCGGCGAGTATCAGCTCGGGCAGCCCGGTCAACACCGTCAACCCGTTGATGAACGCACCGGGGTTGACGCCCTGAAGGAAGACCGAGAAGGCGTATCCACCGGTGATCCCGATCGCACAGACCAAACCGTTGAGCAGGAGCGCCACGACCGTCGACGCCAGCACGCGCGGAACGACCAGCCGCTGGATCGGGTCGATGCCGAGCACCCGCATCGCGTCGATCTCTTCGCGAATGGTTCTGGCGCCCAAATCGGCGCAGATGGCCGTTGCTCCGGCACCTGCCACGACGAGCACCGTGACCACCGGACCCAGCTGGGTGATGGTTCCGAAGGCGGTACCCGCGCCGGACAGATCAGCGGCGCCGATCTCGCGAAGCAGGATGTTGAGGGTGAAGGCCACCAGCACGGTGAACGGGATCGCGACCAGCAGTGTAGGCACTAGTGACACGCGCGCGATCATCCACGTCTGATCGAGGAACTCACGGAATTGGAAGGGCCGCCGCCACATCTTGAGGAACGTGTCGAAGGCCATCTCGACGAACCCGCCAACGGCTCGGGCCGGAACCGCAAGCTGTTCGATCAACCTCGGCTCCGTTTCTCGGGGCGGGCACGGCTGTGGGCGTGGCGAAACGTCCGTTATTGACGTTTCGCGTAGCCCGTCCCACCCCATAGTTAAGCGCTACTCTTAGTGAGCGGGGCTCATATTAACTAGAACACGTTCGCAGTGTCAAAGAACCGCTGAACTAGTCAGTACAACTGTGTATATGCTGGTCAAGACAGCTCTGTCACATGTCCATTCTGGAACGTGTTCTACCGCTTGCAGCGCATTGACAACAATGCCTGTCAATGCCGTTCGCCCATGTCCATCCGAGCGCTGAAGCTGAGCCCCGGATCGCGCGTAGCAAAGTAACTTTGCATCTCCTCGGACAGCCCGGTCGGGTCCCACACGTCACCCGCTGCACTGAACTGACGCTCAGCGGTGGGCGCCGAAACCAGCGTCACGGTCGGACCATAGACGATGAACAGCTGTCCGTTGACCCCTTCCGCCGCCGGGGAACTAAGGAAGCGCACCAGCTGAACCACGTGCTCTGGCGACAGTGGATCGACTCCGCCCTCGGGTAATTCCGGGACGTCGCCGAACACGTCGGCGGTCATCGCAGTCCTGGCCCGCGGCGCGATCGCGTTGGCCCGGACGCCGTACCGACCGAGCCCACGGGCCGCCGTCAGGGTCAGCGACGTGATGCCCGCCTTCGCGGCACCGTAGTTCGCCTGCCCGGCGGGCCCGGAGATACCGGCCTCGGACGACGTGTTGACGATGCGCCCGTAGACGGTACCGCCGTTGGACTTGGCCTTGTCGCGCCAGTACGTCGCCGCATTGCGGGTCAGCA
Organism: Mycobacterium sp.; assembly: GCA_025966225.1. Classification (GTDB taxonomy): domain Bacteria; phylum Actinomycetota; class Actinomycetes; order Mycobacteriales; family Mycobacteriaceae; genus Mycobacterium. Next base: position 10,551 of record JAOPVI010000100.1, read on the forward strand.
GGAAGTGCCCGCGCAGATGCACGGCCATGACCGCGTCCCAGTCCTCGTCGGTCATGTTGAACAGCATTCGGTCACGGGTGATGCCCGCGTTGTTGACCACGATGGCCAGCCCGCCGAGCCCGTCAGCCGTCGCGACCAGTTCGTCGGCGGTGCTGCGCTGGCTGATGTCGCCTGCCACGGCAACACCCTTGGCGCCAACCGCAGCAATCTCGGCGAGCACGTCCGACTTGTCGAGTGCCGGGGCGATGTCGTTGACCACGACCGTCGCACCAGCCCGCGCCAATCCGATGGCCTCGGCCCGTCCAAGCCCCGCGGCCGCACCCGTCACTACGGCGACCAGGCCAGACAGCTCCGTCGCGTCAGATTTCGTAGTCAATTTATGAATACCTCTAGTCTCTACGGATCAAGGCAGCTCTCGGGCACTCCGCGATGGACTGCTCCGCCAGCTCCTCCTGGTCAACGGGCACGGGATCGGCCTTGACGACGGCATAGTCCTCGTCGTCGAGATCGAACAGGTCCGGGGCGATTCCCAGGCATACCGCGTTACCTTCGCAGCGGTCGCGATCGACTTCCACTCGCATGAGAAACCTCCCTGAAGTACTGCCATCCACCGGGCTCGAGTCAGAATACGACCTCACCCGACCGGCGCCAGGGTGGCACCGCCCTGGACCCTCAGACTAGAACGTGTTACAACCGGGGAAGGGAAGACCCTCAAAACGGAGAAGACGAGGAAGACGCAATGCGGATCGGCTACAGCCCCGAGCAGGAGGAGTTGCGCCGCGAACTACGCGCGTACTTCACCAAGCTGATGACCCCCGACCGAGCCGAGGCGCTGAGTTCCAGCGACGGCGAGATGGGACGAGGCAGCGTCTACCGCGACACCGTCGCGCAGATGGGCAAGGACGGCTGGCTGACGCTGTCCTGGCCGAAGGAGTACGGCGGCCAGGCGCGTCCGCCCATGGACGGGCTGATCTTCAACGACGAGGCGTCCATCGCGAACGTCCCGGTGCCGTTCCTGACGATCAACAGCGTGGCGCCGACGATCATGGCGTTCGGCACCGAGGAGCAGAAGAAGTTCTTCCTGCCCAGGATCGCGGCGGGCGAGCTGCACTTCGCCATCGGGTACTCGGAGCCCGGCGCGGGCACCGATCTCGCGGCGCTGCGCACCACCGCGGTGCGCGACGGCGACGACTACCTGATCAACGGCCAGAAGATGTGGACCAGCCTCATCGCGTACGCCGACTACGTGTGGCTGGCGGTGCGCACCAACCCGGAGGCCAAGAAGCATCGCGGTATCTCGATGCTCATCGTGCCAACCACCGCCGAGGGCTTCTCCTGGACGCCCGTGCACACGATGTCGGGTGTCGACACCAGCGCCACCTACTACCAGGACGTGCGGGTGCCGACGTCCAGCCTGGTCGGCGAAGAGAACGCCGGCTGGAAGCTGGTCACCAACCAGCTCAACCACGAGCGCGTCGCGCTGGTGTCCGCGCAGCCGATCTTCTCCGCGCTCGACGGAGTTCGGCAGTGGGCGCAGAACACCAAGGACTCGCACGGCAACCGGCTGATCGACTCGGAATGGGTGCAGCTCAACCTCGCTCGCGTACACGCCAAGGCCGAGGTGCTCAAGCTCATCAACTGGGAACTTGCGTCCACCGAGGATGCGCCGTCCCCCGCCGACGCATCGGCGGCCAAGGTCTACGGCACCGAGCTGGCCACCGAGGCCTACCGGCTGCTCATGGAGGTGTTGGGCACCGCGGCCACGCTGCGCACCGACACCCCCGGCGCCCTGCTGCGGGGCCGCATCGAGCGCATGCACCGGTCCTGCCTGATCCTGACCTTCGGCGGCGGTACCAACGAGATCCAACGCGACATCATCGGTATGGTCGCCCTCGGCCTGCCCCGAGTGAACCGGTAAGGACGGAGACTTTCATGGACTTCTCGACGCCAGAAGAAACGAACGACCTCTCCGGCCTGGTGCGCGACATCACCGAGTCGGTGTGCACGCCCGCGCACCACAAGGACCTCGACAAGCTCGACCAACGGTTCGACCGGACCCTGTGGAGCAAGCTGGTCGACGCCGACGTGCTCTCCGCCGCGGCGCCAGAGTCATTGGGCGGCGGCGGTTTTGGCGTGCTCGAGCAGACGGCCATCCTGACCGCGCTCGGCCGCCAGCTCGCCGCGGTGCCATACCTCGAGTCGGTGGTACTGGCCGCGGGTGCGCTCGCCAAGTTCGGAACCGAAGCGCTGCAGAACGAGTGGGCCGCCCCCGCGGTCAAGGGCGAGCAGATCCTCGCCGTCGCACTCGACGGTGAGATGGGCCAGGGACCCGTGCAGGCCCAGTCCAACGGGGACGGCTTCCGGCTGACCGGGTCACGGGCCCTGGTTGCCTACGGCCCCGTCGCCGACGCCTTCCTGGTTCCCGCCGAAACCGATTCCGGGGTAAAGGTGTTCGTCGTCGCGTCCAGTGACGCCGGAGTGTCGGTCACCTCATTGGACACGACCGGGCACGGCAGTGTGTCCCACCTCGACCTGCAGGGCGCCGAGGTCGGCTCCGACCGCGTAGTGGGCGGTGAGGACGTCGTCACCTGGCTGGGAACACATGGTTTGTTGGGGCGCAGCGCATTCCAACTCGGCGTGCTGGAACGAGCGTTGGAGTTGACCGCGACCTACGCGCGTGAGCGCGAGCAGTTCGAACGGCCGATCGGCAGCTTCCAGGCCGTCTCCTCGCGGCTTGCCGACGGCTACATCGACGTCAAGGCGCTTCGGCTCACCGTGACGCAGGCCGCGTGGCGGCTCTCCGAGGACCTGCCCGCCGAGCTCGAGGTCGGCAGCGCGGCATTCTGGGCGGCCGATGCGGGCCACCGCGTCGCGCATACGACCGTCCACGTCCACGGCGGCGTCGGCATCGACACCGATCATCCGGTGCACCGGTACTTCCTGGCCGCCAAGCAGTCCGAGTTCGCGGTCGGCAGCGCCACGGGACAGCTGCTTCGGATCGGCCGCGAGCTGGCCGAGACCCCTGCCTAGGGGTGACGAGCGCTCGCGCGAAGAACATCCGGCGGTGAGCGCGGAACGCAACCCGACCGTCGCGGAGCTGCTGGCGCCGCTCGTCGACGTCACGGATCGCGGCATCCATGACGAGACCGGGTTCGTCACCTGGAGTGCCCACCTGAAAGCAGGCGCCGAACTCGCGGCGGCGCTGAAGGTCAGGCTGGATCCGGCCAAGCCACCGCACGTTGGTGTGCTGCTTGGCAATACGTCGTTCTTCTCGACGGTGTTGGTGGCCGCGAGCGTCGCCGGGCTGGTGGTGGTCGGGCTGAACCCGACCCGCCGCGGGGCCGCGCTGGCGCGCGACGTCGAGCGGGCGGACTGCCAGCTGGTTCTGACCGACACGGCGCCGGAGCCGTCGTCGAACGTGCCGTACGTCGACGTCGAATCACCGACCTGGGCAGCAGAACTCGAGGCTCACCGGGGTGTCCCCGTCGCCTTCGCCGACGTCCACCCCGACGAGCTGTTCATGCTGATCTTCACGTCGGGCACCAGCGGAGAACCAAAGGCCGTCCGGGTGACCAATGACAAGGTGGCTTTCCCCGGCCGGATGCTCTCCCAGCGGTTCGGGCTCGGACCGACGGACACCGCCTATTTGTCGATGCCGCTCTTCCACTCCAACGCGGTGATGGCGGGCTGGGCGGTGGCCGCCGCCGCGGGAGCGTCGATCGCGTTGCGCCGCAAGTTCTCTGCGTCGCAGTTCATGCCGGACGTGCGCCGCTACGGCGCCACCTACGCGAACTACGTCGGCAAGCCACTGTCCTACGTGCTGGCCACGCCGCCGCGCGCCGACGACGCCGACAACCCCCTGGTCTTCCTATACGGCAACGAGGGCGCCCCAGGCGATCTGGTGCGGTTCGCGCAGCGCTTCGACGTGACCGTCGTCGACGGTTTCGGGTCCACCGAAGGCGGGATCGCGATCGCGCGGACCCCGGACACCCCCGACGGGTCGCTCGGGCCGCTTACCGACGAGGTCGCCATACTCGACGTCGAGACCGGATGGCCCTGCCCGCCGGGCGAGGTCGGCGAACTGGTGAACCCCAAGGGCCGCGGCTGGTTTCGCGGCTACTACGGCGACGAGGGTGCAGAAGCGGAGCGCATGGAAGGCGGCGTCTATCACTCGGGCGACCTTGCCTACCGCGACGAAGCCGGCTACGTCTACTTCGCCGGGCGGCTCGGCGACTGGATGCGCGTCGATGGGGAAAACCTGGGCACGGCGCCCATCGAGCGCATCCTGCTGCGGCATCCCGACGTCGTCGAGGCCGCCGTCTACCCCATCCCCGACCCTGCCGTCGGCGACCAGGTGATGGCCGCACTGGTGCTCGGCGCGGGCGCCGACTTCGACGGCCAAGGGTTCGAGGCGTTCCTCGCCGAACAACCCGATCTTGGCCCCAAGCAGTGGCCGGCCTATGTCCGCATCAGTGCGGAGCTACCCCGCACCGAGACATTCAAGGTCCTCAAGCGTCACTTGTCGGCCGAGGCCACGGACTGCACTGACACGGTTGTCGCCATCCGTCGGTAGGTTGGATTCGTGGGCTACCGCGAATCTCCACCACCGACCCCTTTGCGGGACCTGGTCGAATGCGCGTGGGTCGGGGATTCGTCCGGCCCTGCCATCCACGTACTCCCGGACGGCTGCATGGATCTCATCCGAATGGACGACCGCATCGTCGTCGCAGGGCCCGACACCACGCCCGTCATCGCCGGGCGCGGCGCGCGGCCCTTCGTGGGGCTGCGGTTTCGCCCAGGCGTGCTACCCCGACTGCTAGGCGTGCCCGCAGCGGAACTCGTTGGCGGCCGGATTCCGCTCGCCGAACTCCGACCAACACAACCCGTGCCGTCCACACTGACTGAGCTGGCGGTCGCCCTGGCGTCCGAGCGGCCCAGGAGGCAGACCGCTCCGTGGCCGCTGGCCACGCTGCACCACGTCACGGGCAGGTTGGCCGCCGGCACGCCCGTCTCCGCGGTCGCCGACGACATCGGCTGGTCGCCACGCACGCTTCAGCGCCAGTGCGCCGCGGTCTACGGATACGGACCCACCACCTTCCGGCGCATAATGCGGTTCCGCCGCGCCGTCGCGATGCTGCGAGCGGGCAGGCCGATCGCCGACGTGGCCGCGAGCGCCGGCTACGCCGATCAGCCCCACCTGCACCGCGAGGTGCGTGAATTGGCAGGCGCGGCGGTCACGACGCTCGCGAGCCGCTAGGTAAGCGCGGCAAACAGGTCGACCGACGTCCCGTCCGGATCCTCGACGGTCGCATAGCGCTGCCCCCACGGCGCGTCGAACGGTTCGACAGTGGCGGGATGCCCTGCGGCGGTGAGCCGTTCGAATACGGCGTCGACGTCGCCGGGTGCCCCGAACCCGAACGCGATCGCAACCCGTCCTGGCCCCTCTGGCGGCGTCCATCCGGGATGCATACCGCCGATGACTTCTTCCGTGTCGAACGCCAGCTTGTTGCCGCCCGGCAGCTGTGCTTCGACGTGCGGTTCGTCCGAACTGGGCACGTTCAAGCCGAGCAGCCGATAGAAGTCCAGGGACCGCTGCAGGTCCCGAGGCACCACTTCGACGACGACTGATTGCACTGAAATGTCCATCCCCGCAACCTAGGCGTGCGGCGGCCTCGCGTCGTGAACGAATCGGACAAACCTGGGATCAAGGGGAAATCGTCGGCGCCCCCACCGACGTCATCGACTCGGACACCACGATCACGACCTGAGCTTCACCTCAGTCGGACGCATTTCGCGGTTCAGGCATCGCGGATGCCGTCCAGCCGCGTGGTCGCGGCCTCGAAGCCGTCCACCAACTCGGCAATGATGTCGGCGACGGGTCGAATCTCGTTCATCCGCCCCACGATCTGGCCGACCGGCATGGCAACGGTGGTCGGATCCGACGACTCGCTCATGCGCTGATGCGCTTCGCTGACGAGAATGTTCTGCAGCGGCATCGGCAACGGTTCCGGAGCGCCGTCGGCGTCCCAGGCTTCGGTCCACCGGCTCTTCAGCAGTCGCGCGGGCTTGCCCGTGTAGATGCGGCGGCGCACGGTGTCGCTCGACGTCGCCGCCAGCATGGCCTCCTGGATCACCGAGCGCCCCGAAGGCAGCCGCTCACCGAGGTCGTACTCGGCCGCGGTGAGGAACGCCGAGCCCATCCACACGCCCTGCGCGCCGAGCGCGAGAGCTGCCGCGACCTGGCGGCCGGAGCCGATGCCACCGGCGGCCAGGACGGCGGCCTTGCCACCAAGGGAGTCAACGACTTCGGGCACCAGCACCATCG
>JAOPVI010000135.1 GCA_025966225.1 Mycobacterium sp.
GATTCAACTCACGGTCGTTCCCAATGCGCCGCGCATTAAACCTCTTGGGCGGCCCGATCTTGCGCCACGAGCGAGGGCGCTGAGAACAGTTGCAACCGTCCACGGATGATGCGAACGGACCACATGAACGGGCAGACCGATGAGGCGTCGAGACGCTCCCGACTTTCGAGGAGTACTTCGACGTGCTCCAAGCCAACTCGGACGAGTTTCCCCGTCGTCGATCGAGATGACAAGGGCGCAATCGCCGAGCTGATTCAGACAGCCCGCTGACCGCAGGCGCGTATTGGGCGTTGCCACTTCCCGGAAAGTGGGTACCCGGCGCCCGTGAGATTGGGGCTTCCGGCTGAAATTCGCGCGTGTCTGTTCGATCTCGACGGTGTTCTGACCGATACGGCCAGCGTGCACCGCAAGGCCTGGAAGGCCATGTTCGACGACTTCTTACACCGGCGGGCCACGGCTACCGGTGAGCCCTTCGTGCCATTCGACGCCGATGACGACTACGGGACATACGTCGACGGGAAGACGCGCGAGGACGGCGTTCGTTCGTTTCTGCACAGCAGGAACATCGAACTGCCGGAGGGCGGTCCAGCCGACGCTGCCGGCTCCGACTCGGTCCAGGGACTCGGGAACGCCAAGAACGAAGCCTTTCTGAAGACACTGCATACCGACGGCGTACGGGTGTTCGAAGGGTCCAGGCGCTACCTGGAAGCCGTGGTGCACGCCAAGCTGGCCGTGGCCGTCGTCTCCTCGTCCGCGAACACCCGCGAGGTGCTCGAGGTGACCGGGCTGGCCAAGTACGTGAGCCAGCGCGTGGACGGAGTCACCTTGCGCAAGGAGCACATCGCCGGGAAGCCGGCACCGGACTCGTACCTGCGGGGCGCTGAACTCGTGGGTGTCGAACCGTCGGAGGCGGCGGTGTTCGAGGACGCGCTGTCGGGCGTCGAGGCCGGCCGCGCCGGTCACTTCGGCTTGGTGGTCGGCGTCGACCGCGTCGGGCACGCCGACGCACTACGCGCCCACGGCGCCGACGTCGTCGTCTCCGACCTCGCCGACCTGCTTGCCGACTCGTGATTCACGACTCGGCATTTTCCGTCGAACCGTGGCACGTCCGGGAGACCGCACTCGACCTCGACCTGCTCGCCCAGTCCGAATCGGTGTTCGCCCTGTCGAACGGACACGTGGGGCTGCGCGGCAACTTCGACGAGGGCGAGCCCCACGGGCTGCCGGGCACTTACCTCAATTCGTTCTTCGAGCTTCGCCCGCTTCCCTACGCCGAGGCCGGATACGGCTACCCGGAGGAGGGTCAGACGCTGGTCGACGTGACCAACGGCAAGATCATTCGGCTCCTGGTCGACGACGAACCCTTCGACGTCCGGTACGGCGAACTCCAGCAGCACGAGCGAGTGCTCGACATGCGCGCAGGCACCCTGACCCGGACTGCGCGCTGGCGTTCTCCTGCCGGGCGACAGATCGCCTTGACCACCACCCGGATCGTCTCGCTGGTGCAGCGCGGCGTCGCGGCCATCGAGTACGTCGTCGAAGCGGTGGACGAATTCGCCCGCATCACAGTGCAATCCGAGCTGGTGGCCAATGAGGATCAGCCCAAGACATCGGCGGATCCGCGCGTGGCGGCCCTGCTGACCACGCCTTTGCAGGCCGTCACCCACGAGTGCGACGGGCAGCGGGCGGTACTCATTCACCGCACCCACTCGAGCGAGTTGATGATGGCCGCGGCGATGGATCACGACGTCGAGGTTCCGGGCCGGGTGGAGGTCGGCACCGAGGCCCGCGACGACGTGGCGCGGACGACCGTGATCTGCGGTTTGCGACCGGGACAGAAACTGCGCATCGTGAAGTACCTGGCGTACGGCTGGTCGAGCCTGCGCTCGCGGCCAGCGCTGCGCGACCAGGTGGCCGGTGCGCTTACCGGCGCGCGCTACACCGGTTGGCAGGGCCTGCTCGACGCCCAACGGGCCTACCTGGACGACTTCTGGGACAGCGCCGACGTCGAGGTCGACGGCGATCCGGACTGCCAGCAGGCGGTGCGCTTCGGCCTGTTCCACGTGCTGCAGGCAAGCGCGCGCGCCGAACGGCGGGCCATCCCCGGTAAGGGCCTCACCGGAACCGGCTACGACGGCCACGCCTTCTGGGACACCGAAGGCTACGTGCTGCCGGTGCTGACCTACACACATCCCGACGCCGCGGCCGATGCCCTGCGCTGGCGGGCGTCGACGCTCGACCTGGCCCGCCAACGGGCCCAGGAGCTCGACCTCAACGGAGCGGCCTTCCCGTGGCGCACCATCCGCGGACAGGAGTGCTCGGCGTACTGGCCTGCCGGCACCGCTGCCTGGCACGTCAACGCCGACATCGCCGCGGCGTTCGAGCGCTACCGCATCGTCACCGGCGACCAGACGCTCGAGGAGGAGTGCGGGCTTGCCGTCCTCGTCGAGACGGCTCGGCTGTGGATGTCGCTGGGCCACCACGACCGGCACGGGATATGGCATCTCGACGGGGTCACCGGACCGGACGAGTACACCGCGGTGGTGCGGGACAACACGTTCACCAACCTGATGGCTGCCCACAACCTGCGCATCGCGGCGGACGCGTGTCTGCGCCATGCCGAAAGCGCCCGTGCGCTGGACGTCAGCACCGAGGAGGCGGCGGCATGGCGTGACGCGGCCGACGCGGTTCACCTTCCCTTCGACGCCGGGCTCGGTGTGCACCAGCAGTGCGAGGGCTTCACCAATCTGCGCGAATGGAACTTCACGGACGACACCGAGTATCCCCTGCTGTTGCACGAGCCCTACGTCCTGCTGTACCCGGCGCAGGTGATCAAGCAGGCCGACCTGGTACTGGCGATGCACTGGCAGGGGCACGCCTTCACCCCGGCGCAGAAGGCCCGCAACGTCGCCTACTACGAGCCGCGCATGGTGCGCGACTCCTCGCTGTCGGCGTGCACACAGGCCGTGCTGTGCGCGGAGGTGGGGCACTTGGAGCTCGCCCACGACTACACCACCGAGGCGGCGCTGATCGATCTGCGCGACCTACACCACAACACGCGCGACGGCCTGCACATGGCCTCGCTCGCCGGAACGTGGACGGCGTTGGTCGCCGGGTTTGGCGGCCTGCGCGACGACGAAGGCATCCTCGCGTTGGACCCGCAGCTGCCCGAGGAGATCACGCGGATGAGTTTCCGATTGCGCTGGAGGGGCTTTCGCGTCACGGTCGACTTCGACCACGCCGAGGTCACCTACACCCTTCGGGACGGACCGTCCGGGGAGCTGACCATCCGGCACGCAGGCGAGGAACTTCGGCTGACCACCAAGGCCGACTCGACCCGACGGATCAACGCGCGCCACGCGTCGTTGCCCGAACCCCAACAACCGAAGGGGCGCGCGCCGGTGCGGCGGCCCGGCTGAATTCTTTCTGGGAGCCGAGACTCAGTACTTGCCGTAGACGACGGCGACGTTGTGGCCGCCGAAGCCGAACGAGGTGTTGACCGCGTAGCGGTAGTCACCGCTTCGCGGCTGCCCTGCCACGACGTCGAGTTCGAGGCCGGGATCGGGTGCGGTGAAATTGAGCGTCGGGGGGACGAGTCCGTCGCGCAATGCGAATACCGTCAGCGCGGATTCGATGGCGCCTGCGGCACCAAAACTGTGACCCAGTGCGGCTTTCGATGCATAGACCGCCCGAGCCGCTCCGCTGAAGGCCTTCTGCAGCGCCACGGCCTCGGCCAGGTCACCACGGACGGTGCCTGTCGCGTGTGCGTTGACGTGGTCGATGTCGGACGGTTTCAGGCCGGCCAGCTCGATCGCCCGGGTGACGGCGTGCGCCGCCTGTTCGGCATCGGGGTCGTTGAACATCAGGTCATAACCGTCGGAGTTCATGGACGCGCCAAGCACGCGGGCCAGAATGGTTGCGCCGCGGGCCTTGGCGTGGACCTCGGTCTCGAGGACCAGGAGCGCTCCGCCCTCGCCGAGCACCATGCCGGTTCGGTCCCGGTCGAAGGGGCGGCACGCAGCCTTGGGGTCGTCGTCGTCGGTGGACAGCACGCCGTCCAGTTGCGAGTACGCCGCGATCGGCACCGGTTCGATACGGTCCTCCACGCCTCCGCAGATCACCATGTCGGCATCGCCGAAGACGATCTGCCGCCAGGCGCTGGCCACCGCGCCGTTGCCCGACGCGTCGCCCATCAGGGATGCCGTTACGCCCGCCTTGGCCGCCCTGTCGAGTCCGACGGTCGCAGCGGGACCATTGGGCATGAACATCTGGACGGCCAAGGGCGACACGGCTTTCAACCCACGTTCGCGCATACCGTGGTAGGCCAGGATGACGTCCTGGGTGATGCCGTACCCGCTGGCGATGGACACCCCAAGCCGCGTCGGGTCGACGTCGGGTGACCCGCAGTGCTCCCATGCGCGGCGGCTGAGTACCAGGGCAACCTTCTGCAGATACGACAGCCTGCGGAGTTCGACCCGGTTCAGGTCAGCGTCGAAGTTCTCGAGTATGCCCGCGCCCATGCGGGTGGGCAGGTCCACGTCTGCTGGTAACGCCTCACCGAGTAGGCGAACTCCGCTTTGGCCGTCGAGCAACGCCTTCCAGGTTTGCTCGGCATCGGAGGCCACCGCAGTGCTCATCGCAATACCGGTGACGACGACATCGTGACTCGAGCCCTGCATGTCCTCCCCTAAGCGATCCCGTCAGTGTTGATTTGGCGACACACGCTACCGAAACCTCATCCGATGGGCTACTCGTTGTAGCGTCCCAGCTCTCGCGCTGAGATACCCGGTTTCGGCCGTTCTAAATCAGCAAACGCACCTGATCACGACCAATTGGCGTCAGGCGACGGCCACCAGGGCGAGTATCTGCTCGCCCGCAGCCCTAAGCTGCGCAGGCTTGACGCCACCGTTGCGCAGCACCTCCAAGCCCCGCAGCAATCCAAGCAGCATCGTCGCCAGCGCCTGCGGATCGGCCTCGGCGGTGATGGCGCCGTCACCCTGGGCCTCCACCAGACAGTCGACGAGGTCCGCCCTCCAGCGACGCAGTGAGTCGCCGACGATGCGATCGACGTCGAGGTCGGCTCCGCCCAGTTCGGCCGAGCTCTTCGCCATCATGCAGCCCCGCCCGTCGGCGTCGGCGATGACGTCTCCGACGATTGCCTGTACGTGGTTGGCCAGTCTGTCGATGGCGGGGACGCCAGGCTGCCGCAGTTGCGCCGAGACCCGAGCGACTGTAGTCGTGCAGTAGTCGTCGAGGGCCCGCACGAACAGCGAATGCTTGTCGCCGAAGGCGCCGTAGAGGCTGCCCTTGCCCAAACCCGTGGCCGCGGTGAGGTCGTCGACGGAGGTGGACGAGTACCCGCGGGTCCAGAATTGCTCGCGCGCAGCCTCCACCACGTCAGCCTCGTCGAAGGTGCGTGGTCTTGCCATGTGGTCAGTCTACGCCATTCTGGAATAAACGGTACAGAAGCCAACTTGTCGTTGACGGCGGCCGCTGTCGACCGCCCCAACTCGAAGGAGCACCCCACATGTCTCGACCCGTACGCGTCGGCGTTCAGCTCTGGCCTGGCGGAGCCCCCGACTACCGGAGTTGGCGCGCTGCCGTACTCCACGCCGAGGAGCTCGGTGCCGACGTCATCTTCGGATACGACCACTTCCACCGCCCGTCGTTCGAGGGCATCGTCGACGGCATGCCCATCCTCTCGGAGGTCCAGCCCGACGAAGTCAACTTCGAGGGATGGACCGCGCTGGCGTCGTGGGGCGAGCTCACCACCCGCGCCGAGATCGGCCTGCTGGTCACCGGCATCGGGTACCGGAACCCGGATCTGCTCGCCGACATGGCGCGCACCGTAGACCACATCAGCGGCGGCCGACTGATCCTCGGCCTCGGTGCGGGTTGGTATGAAAAGGACTACACCACATACGGTTACGACTACGGGACGTGGAAGTCCAGATTCGATCTGTTCGATGAGCGACTGGTTCGCATCGAGCACCGCCTCGACAACCTGGTGCCGCCGCCGCTGCGCAAGATTCCGATCCTGATCGGTGGCTCCGGCGAGAAGCGCACCCTGCCCGCGGTCGCCAGGCACGCCGACATCTGGCACACCTTCCTGCCCATCGACAAGTTCAACCAGGCCAGCAAGCTCGTCGGCGACCTCGCAACGGCCAACGGCCGCAACGACTCCGACATCGAACGCTCGTCGCTGTGGGAGAATCCCGGCGACGCCGACACCTACCGTGACGCGGGCGTGACGCTGTTCACCACGGAGCTCCATCCCACCGCAGCGGGTTACGACTTCAGTACCCTGGAGAAGATGGTCCAGTGGCGGGACAACCAGTGAGTGAGAGCTCGGAGACGACGGTTCCGATCCAGCGGGTCACCGTCAGGTCCGACCGGCCGTTCGACGACGTCGTCGCGGCGGTCTACGCCGGGCTCGGAAGGACCGATGACTTCGCCGGACTCAACCGTCAGTCGCTGGCTGCGCGGGACCGCGACGAGTTCGACGCGGTGATCGAACCGGTTGCGGGCAGTAGCGGGTTGATCGAATTCCTGAGCCTCGACCTAGGCGGCGTCCTCGCGATCCGCGACCCCGACCGCAGCCGCCGGATGCTGCGGATCATCGCCGGCAACCCGGTGACGATGAGCAAGATGACCGCGACGGTCCCCGACGCGGGTTCTTACGCTCCGGTGACGATCCTGGTCGCCGAACGCGACGCCGGCGTGACGCTGTCCTACGACCGGGTGGCCGGCGCAATCGCGCCGTACGCAGGCCAGGAAGCGTCGTCGGTCGCTGAGGCCCTCGACGACGCAGTGCTGACGTTGCTGCGCGACGCCGCGGGGTAGCAGACACCACGCAATAGGGTGGGTAGGCGTGAAGTCCATCCGCCGCGAGGTGATCGCCGCCGGATTGGCTCTGGTGCTGGTCGTCGCGGCCTTCGTCGTTCCGCACCTGGGCATGGGCCTCGTGACGCCGCTGATCCACGCCACGCCGCAACGGATCCGGGATTACGCACAGACCGCACCCATCTTCGGCGGGTGGAACGCACACGTCGGTTGGGGCACGCTGCCTGCCATCGTCATCGCCGCCGCGGCCGTGCTGTGGGGCGACGCCGTGGCGCGGCGACTGCCCTGGCGTGCGGTGCCGTGGGCGACCTGGGCGGCGGCCTGCGCCTGGGCGTTCGCGCTGGCGATGATCGACGGCTGGCACCGCGGCTTCGCGGGTCGGCTGACGACCACCAACGAGTATCTGCGCCAGGTACCTGGCATCACCGACATCCCGAAGGCGCTGCGCACCTTCTCCAGCCGGATCCTCGACTTCCAGCCCGATTCGTGGATCACCCACGTCTCTGGGCACCCGCCGGGCGCTCTGCTGACGTTCGTCTGGCTGGACCGCATCGGACTCGGCGGGGGGGCCTGGGCAGGGCTGCTCTGTCTAGCCGTCGGATCCAGCGCAGCGGCAGCGGTCGTCGTCGCGGTGCGTGCGCTCGCGGACGAATCGACCGCGCGCCTTGCGGCCCCGTTCGTCGCGGTGACCCCGACCGCGATCTGGGTGGCGGTGTCCGCCGACGGATACTTCACCGGGGTGGCGGCCTGGGGGCTTGCGCTGCTGGCGCTGGCCGCGCGCGGGACGGCACGCCTGCCGATCCTGGCCGGTGCGGGGGCGGGCCTGCTGCTGGGTTGGGGCATCTTCCTCAACTACGGACTTGGGCTGATCGCCTTGCTCGCCGTCGCCGTGGTGATCGCCGCCAAGGACCTGCGCTCGGCCCTGCGTGCGGTGGTGCCAGCGGTACTGGTCGCGCTCGTCGTCGTGGGAGGCTTTGCGCTCGCGGGGTTTTGGTGGTTCGACGGCTACACGTTGGTGCAGGAGCGCTACTGGCAGGGCATCGCGAAGGACCGGCCGTTTCAGTACTGGTCGTGGGCGAACCTGGCCTCGGTGGTGTGCGCCATCGGGTTGGGCAGCGTGGCAGGCGTGGCCCGCGCCTTCGACATCGCGGCCGTCAAGCGCCGCTCGGGCCTTCACCTCGTGGTGCTGGCCGCACTGCTGGCGATCCTGTGCGC
>JAOPVI010000154.1 GCA_025966225.1 Mycobacterium sp.
CATGTCAGGTTCTCCTTAAAACGGCTGGAACGCGAAGGTGACGATCTCGTTGCCGTCGGCGTCAGTGGTGAACGGAATCATGGTGAGCTCGACCTCCATGCCGAACTTCAGCTTCTCGGGGTCATTCTCGGTCAACCGCCCCTCGACGCGCACCACGTCACCAAGCTGAACGAGTCCGACACCGAACGGGACGAAGTCCTTGCCCGTCGGCCCCGCGTATGGCGCTCCCGGCGGGAAACCCTGCGTCGTCCAAGCGATCACCGTGCCCCGCCGCGGCAACAGCACGTCGCTCATCTCGGCCATGCTGCACTTGGGACAGTGCGACTGCACGGGAAACACCGTGGCGCCGCACGCCCGACAACCACTACCGATCAGTTGCGGATTGTCCTCGGGCCACGTGGAGATTCCGGGGTCGATGGCCTTCTGCATTGAGGCTCCTCAGGCAGTGTCGAAAGCATGCAAGAACACGTTCACAGAATCGTACAACATCATTACTGGAAAGTGGAAAGGTGATTCTCTTTTGCATCAGTGCTGGTGAACAGCAATGCGGTCGCGGTGTAGACGTCCAGCCGGCCCTCTGCGACATCGGCCGCGAGGTCGTCGAGTTCTGGCCGGGTGCGTAGCGCGCTCTGCGCCAGCGACAGGATCTGGGCGCGCGCCCTGGCTGCGCGCCGTTCGGGACCATCGGCGCGGTGATGGGCCTCGATCGCGTCCACCAATTCGCCGATGCCCTCATTCCGCGCCGCAATGATCTTCAGGATCGGCGCGCTCGTCTCGGCGTGCAGGTCGCGCGCCGTCTGATCCGCGCCATCGCGGTCGGCCTTGTTGATGACCACGATGTCCGCGACCTCGAGCAGGCCGGCCTTGGCCGCCTGAATCGCGTCACCCGCACCAGGATTGAGCACGACGATGGTCGGGTCGGCCACCGCGGCGATCTCGATCTCGGACTGTCCGACGCCGACGGTCTCGACGAGGACGACGTCATAGGACAGGGCCGCGAGCACCCGGATGGCGGCGGGCACCGCCTCGGCGAGGCCCCCGAGGTGCCCGCGGGTGGCCACCGACCGGATGAGCACGCCGTCGTCGTTGATGTGCGCGGCCATCCGAATGCGGTCACCGAGCAGTGCGCCACCGCTGTATGGCGACGACGGGTCGACGGCGAGCACGGCAACGCTCAGTCCCCGCTCGCGATAGGCCGTGACCAGCACGGCAATCGTCGTCGACTTGCCCGCCCCTGGCGGGCCCGTCACGCCGATGACGCGGGCAGTGTCGGTACCGAGCGCCGCCAGCACCTCACTACGGCGCGGACTCTCGGCCAGGCTCAGCAGCCGACCGGCCGCCCGGGTAGAACCGTTGCGCGCCGCGGCGATGAGCTCTTCGATGGTCATCAGGTGCGGCTGAGTCTACGGCTCATGGCGCCGGAACCTCGATGACCGTGGCCGAGCCCATTCCGCCGCCCGCACACATGGCCGCGACGCCGATTCCGCCTCAGCGACGGCGCAATTCGTGCACCAGTGTGACGAGCATGCGCGCGCCGCTGGCCGCGACCGGGTGACCGAGCGAGCAGAGTGCATACGCGTCCGTGTCGTGCAGCGCGCCATCTTGGCGGTGCCGATCGGCGTTCGCAACGCAGAGACGATGACGGCTTCGGGCATGAGCGGACTCCATTTCGAACCAGATGTGAGAATGCTATTCTCTCAGCTAGAGAGCGTCAGTTGCAAGAAGGGGAACAACATGCAAATCGCCGGAAGCTCAGCGATCGTCGTCGGCGGAGCGGGCGGGTTGGGCGAAGCGACCGTCCGCCGTTTGCACGACGCGGGCGCCAAGGTCGTCGTGGCCGACCTCGCCGACGACAAGGGCAAGGCCCTCGAGAGCGAGCTTGGCGTGCGCTACGTGCCCACCGACGCGACGTCGGAGGAGTCGGTCAACGCGGCGATCGCCGAAGCGGTTGCGCTTGCCCCCCTGCGTATTTCGGTGGACACCCACGGCGGACCCGCCAGCGGCGGCCGACTGATTGGCAAGGACGGCTCGCCGCTCGACCTCGACGGGTTCAAGAAGACCATCGAGTTCTACCTGACCGCGGTGTTCAACGTCATGCGGCTGTCGGCGGCCGCGATCGCCAAGTCGGAGCCGCTCGAGGAGGGCGCCCGTGGGGTCATCGTCAACACCGCATCGATCGCAGGCTACGAAGGCCAGATCGGCCAGCTGCCCTACTCTGCGGCCAAGGGCGGTGTGCTCGGCATGACGCTGGTAGCCGCGCGCGACCTGTCCCCGCTGGGTATCCGCGTCGTCACCATCGCCCCCGGCACCATCAACACCCCCGCGTACGGCAAGGCCGGCGATCAGCTGGAGCAGTACTGGGGCCCGCAGGTGCCGTTCCCCAAGCGCATGGGCCGATCGACCGAGTACGCCCAACTGGCTCAGAGCATCATCGAGAACGACTACCTCAACGGCGAGATCATCCGGCTGGACGGCGCCCTGCGGTTCCCGCCCAAGTGAGCCAGGACGCGCACCAGCCCCTGGGCGGCCGAGTCGCGTTCGTCGCCGGCGCCAGCCGCGGAATCGGCGCGACCGTCGCGGCGCACCTCGCCGCAGCGGGCGCTTCCGTGGCCGTCGCCGCCCGGTCCGAACAGCAGGGCAAGCTGCCGGGCACCATCGGATCGGTGTGCGACGGCATCACCGCCGCCGGAGGACGGGCGCTGGCGGTGCCGTGCGACGTCACGAGCGAGGAGTCGGTCAACGCCGCGGTGGACGCCACGGTCGCCGAGTTCGGCGGCATCGACATTCTGGTGGCCAATGCGGGCGTATTGTGGCTCGGCCCAATCGAATCCACGCCGTTGAAGCGTTGGCGGCTCTGCCTCGACGTGAACCTGACCGGCGTATTCCTGGTCACCAAGGCCGTCATCCCGCACGTGAGGGCACGCGGGGGCGGATCGCTCATTGCCGTGACGACGACCGGCGTCACAATGATCGACCAGGGCGCCAACGCCTACTGGGTGTCCAAGGCCGCCGCCGAGCGGCTGTATCTCGGGCTCGCCGCCGACTTGAAACCCGACAACGTCGCCGTCAACTGCCTCAGCCCGTCGCGCGTAGTGCTCACCGAGGGTTGGCAGGCCGGTGGCGGCGGCTTCGAGATCCCGGCGGAAATGGTCGAGCCACCCGAAGCCATGGGCAACGCCGCCGTGCTGCTGGCCCAACAGGACGCGAGTGGCATCACCGGCACCATCCAACGCTCCGAAGAACTCATCGCCCCCTAACGCCGAACTCCCGTTCCCCGTCGCTGCGGCGGCGGTTTGGCAGCCATGGCGAGGGTCTCGTCGTTCGCGAGTTCTACACCAGCGTCGTTCCCGCGCCTCGAATCACGACGTTGGGTAGATCTCGCGAGCGCAGCGGGTCGCCACTTCCACCGATCGGTGGACACGGGTTTCACCCGGTCGCTCCACCACTCGCCCGACAGACATCGCAGTGGTTCCGAGGCACAGTTGAGTCATCGCCGGATAACACCGGCAGACAAACGAAAAGCCCACTCAGAAAGAAGGATTGAAGAAATGGCCACCATCGTCCACGTCGCACTGATCATCATAACGGCCGGCATCATCGGCGGCGCCGCCCTCGGACTGGCCGGCACCGCCAACGCCTCCGCGCAAGCCCCGACCGGCCCCGGTTACTCCTATAGCCCGACGGTCAAGGCGCATCCCGCTCCTTCGGCCACCCCAGGCTGGCGCTCGCACCACGGTGCCCACCACATCGCCGACCTGAACCGCCAAATGGGTCGCTGACCCCCCAAGCCACCAGGCCCTCCCGAATATCCCCGGGGAGGGCCTGGTGTTGTTCATGCGCTGGGCGGCCGAGAATCGAATGGCCGTCAGATTGCTTCGAATGGGTCGCCGTCGAGCGCGATCGACGGCTTGCCGTCCGGCCCCTGCGGGACGTCGCCCACCAGCGTCACGCGATACAGGCGGCGGTCGTGTTCGGTGGTCAGGTCGCTGGGCGCCAGATGCACCGTGGAACGGTTGTCCCAGAATGCGATGCTTCCCGGCTCCCACTTGAAGCGGACGGTGTACTCGGGGCGGGCCAGTTCGTCATAGAACAGCCCAAGCAGTCGACGGCTCTCGTGCGCCGACACGCCCTCGATGTGCGTGGTGAATCCCGGGTTGACGTAGAGCGCCTTCTCGCCTGTCTCGGGGTGGACGCGGACCACAGGATGTTCGGTGATCAACGGCCGCCGGCGTACCCTCCGCTCGTAGTCCTCGGTGGCGGTCGTGCCGTCGGGCGGCGAGAAGCGGTGCACGGCGCGAAGGCCGTCGGCCAAGCGTTGCAACGGCGCAGACAGGCCGGCGTACGCGGCGACGGTGTTCGACCATTGGGTGTCGCCGCCGTAGGGCGGAATCACCTCGGCGCGCAGAATCGACGCCGCAGGCGGGTTGACCGCGGCCGTGACGTCGGCGTGCCAGTTCGGCTTGTCGAAGCCCCGGCTACCTCCGTACCGCGCCTTGAACCGGTCGCGGAAGATCGGGTAGATCGTCGGGTAGTTCGGGTCGGCAATCGCATCGAACAGTGGGTGAGCGGGCGTCGGCGCCCCAAACGCCGAGGCAAATCGCAGATGGTCATCGTGGTCGATGAACTGGTCGCGGAAGAACACCACCTTCCACTTCAAAAGTGCCCCACGGATTTCGGCGACCTGCCGTCCATCCAGTGGCTTGGTCAAGTCGGCGCCGTAAATCTCGGCTCCGGTCCAACCCGATTGCGGCCGGACGTCGAGCGCCTGAACTACCTGTGTCATGCGGTTTTCCCCTTCTCGTCAGGAATTGATGGGTTTGGGCGTCACACCGTCGAGTTCGTTCTGGGCCTTGACGATGTCGTTGTAGCGGCCGTCGACGTACGGTTTGAGGTCGACGTGGGTCTTGGTCGTTCCGGTGCCGTACAGGCCGTCGGCCACGCTCTGGAACAACGCCGTCGAGGCCGGGTCGATCGGATAGTAGGCGGCGAGGCCGTCCTCGTCGTACAGCTTCTTGCCCTGGTCGGCCGTGATGCCCTGCTGCTTGACGTAGTACTCGTTGATCCATTGGTCGGCGTGGCTGTCCTTCCAGTTGTTGGCGGCAATGGCCCGTCCGACGTAATCGCCGATGGCCGCCGCCTTGACCGGATCGTCGAGGATCTCCTTGCGCACGATCAGGCTCTGGATGCCGGTGTTGATCCCGGTGCCGTCACCGAGGATCAGTGGCGAGCCCAACTGGTAGTACTGGTTGCCCAGCACGATGGCGGCGTCGACCGCCCCCGCCGCGAACGTCGGAACCACCTCGGTTCCAGCGAGTTCCACGGGCTGCACGTCGGTCTTGAGATCGAGGCCATGCTGCTTCAGCAGCGCCGCAGTGATCATGTGACGCCCGGAACCCGGGGGGTAGGCCACGCGCTTCCCGCGGAGGTCCTCGATCTTCGTGACGCCGCCGGGCTTGGCCACCAGGAAGTAGCCGCCGCTGGTGCCCGGATTGGCTTGCAGGCCGATCGTCACCAGATCCGTCACGCCGCTGTCGACCGCGATGGGCACCGGCGCCTCGCCGATCGACCCGATGTCGGCGGCCCCCGACCGCAGCGCCTCGATGACCGCCGACCCGCCACTGAAGTCGGCGAACTCCACCGAATACGGTGCGCCCTGACCCGCATTGGCAAGATGCCACGGCAGGGACTGCGTGGCGTTCTGTTCCGCAACGACGAGCTTCGTGCCGGCAGGCACGTCGACTTTGTTGGCGATCTTCACCGAATCGATCGCAGTGCCCGCCTCGTCGTCGGACAGCCCGCACGCAGCCAGCATCAGCGAACTCATCAGCAGTGCAACGACTTTCCACCGCGATGCATCGAACATTTTTCGGTCCTTCGTCAGGTGCCCGTGGGCACGGTTCATAGCTCGACCTCGCCCGTGACGCCCAGTTCGGACAGGAGTCGGCGGCGCAGCGTCGCGAAGTCGGGTGAATCCCGAGCCCGAGGTTTGGCCACGTTCACCTCGACGTCCAGCGACAGGACGCCGTCGGTCAGGACGATCACCCTGTCGGCCAACAGAATTGCCTCATCGACGTCGTGGGTCACCAGAAGGACGGCAGGCTCGTGTCGACGGCATAGGGCCAACAGCAACCCGTGCATCTTGATGCGGGTAAGCGCGTCGAGCGCACCGAACGGCTCGTCGAGCAGCAGCAGTTCGGGTTCGCGCACCAGTGCCCTGGCAAGTGCGACCCGCTGCGCTTCTCCCCCGGACAAGGTCCTTGGCCACACCTTGGCCTTCGCGGCGAGGTTGACCTCGCTCAGTGCGGCCCTCCCCTGCTCCCGCACCGCGGCGGTCGCGGGCAGGCCGACGGTCACGTTGGTCAACACCCGCTGCCACGGCAACAGCCGGGGCTCCTGGAAGACGATGGCGCGCCGCTCCGGCACCCGGACATAGCCTTCGAAGTCACCGTCGAGCGCCCCCAGCGCGCGCAGGAACGTGCTCTTGCCCGAACCGCTGCGGCCCAGCAGCGCAACGAACTCGCCGCTGCGGATCTCGAGGTTCAGCTCCTCGATCACGGGCTTGTTCACGCGGGGATCGCCGAACGTCTTTCGAACTCCGCGGGCGACGACCACGGTGTCAGTCGCCGCCTCAGTCACCGTCATACGATCGCCTCCAGGTGAGCAGGCGGGCTTCGAGGAACCGCACGATGAGCACCGACGTGAGCCCGAGGATCGCGTAGACCCCGATCAGCACGAAGACCACGTCGATCTGGAAGTACTCGCGGGCGTCGGTCATCATCCGGCCGAGTCCCTTCTTCGCGTTGATCGTTTCGGCGAAGATGAGCGACAGCCACGAAGCGGTCAGCGCGAGCCGCAGCCCTATCAGGAATCCCGGCAGCGAGCCGGGGACGATGACCCGGTAGATGAGCTCGGCGCGCCCTACTCCGAAGGACCGGGCCGCTTCGACGAGACCCGCGTCGACGCTACGGATCGCGCTGAAGGTGTTGATGTAGATCGCCACCGCCACCGCGAGCGTGATCAGCGTGATCTTGGGTACCTCGCTGATGCCGAACCAGACGATCAGCAGCGGCACCAGGGCGAAGTTCGGAACCGCGCGCAGCACTTCCATGTTCGCGTCGACGAAGTTCTCACCCACCCGCGACAGCCCCGACGCCAGAGCCAATATCAGACCCAGCGCGATACCGAAGGTCGCCCCGTATCCGACTCGCAACAAGCTGGTGAGCAGGTGCTCCTGCAGAGACCCGTCGGCGATCAGGTGGACAGCCGCCTGGATGACTCTGCTGGGAGGTGGCACCGTCCTGGCGTTGAATACTCCAGTGCTGGAAAGAAGTTGCCACAGCGCGACGAGCAGCACCGGGCCCAGCATGCGCTGCACCGGGCGCGGGACGAACTGCCTGCGCTCCCGCTTGCCCGCCAGCGCACGCGGGTCGACGAGGGCGGCGCTCGGTGGGATCCGAGCCTCCGCCCGCACGCGGGAGAGCACGGTCGCCATGTCAGGCGCGCCCGAAGAAATCGCCTGCGAGCGACTCGGACTCGCGACCGTCCGGGCCCACCGGGACGTCACCGACCAGCGTGATGCGGTGTAGTACCCGGTCTCCGTCGAGGTGTTCGAAATCGCGTGGCGCGAGGTGCAGCGCAGCACGGTTGTCCCAGAACGCCACGCTTCCCGGCTCCCACTTGAACCGCACCGCGTACTCGGGACGCGCGATCTCCTCGAACAGCAGGTCCAGCACGTGCCGGCTTTCGCGGGGCGAGAGGTCGACGATCTCACGGGTGAACGACGGGTTGACGTACACGACCCGTTCCTTGGTCTCCGGATGTATCCGTACCACGGGATGAATCGAGGCCAGCGGGTTGGTGCGAACCAGGTCGCCGATCTTCTCCGAGCTGCGATCGGCGGAAACGCTTGCCCCGAACCGGTGTTCGGCGCGCAAGTCGTCGATGAAGGCACGTATCGATGCCGACAATCCCTGGTAGACCGCGGCGACGTTGACGAACTGCGTGTCCCCACCGTAGGACGGCACGACCTCCGCGCGCAGAATCGAGTGTGACGGAGGGTTGATCAGTGGGGTCACGTCCGCGTGCCAGCCCGGGCCGTTCGGGCTCTGCTTCTTCCGGTACTTGGTGCCGTAGCGGTGGTCGTACGCCGCAGGTGAGACTGTGTGGATCTGTGGAAACTCCGGCGGCGCCGAGTCACCCTCGTATGGGTGACCCGGGGTGACGTCACCGAACTGGGCGCCGAAGGCGATCTGGGCGGCGTGGTCGAGTGTCTGGTCGCGGAAGAACACCACCTTCCACTGGTGCAGCGCCGCGCGGATCGCCGCCGTCTCGTCGTCGGCCAGGGGCGCGGAAAGGTCCACGCCCGTGATCAGCGCTCCGGTCCACCCGGACAGCGGCTTCACTTGCAATGCAGTGCTGGTCGCAGCGGTCATCAACACACCCTCTCGAAAGTGATTGCAGTATCGGTCTTTCGAAGGTAGCGGCGAATCAGCTGTGAGTTACCAGTTTGAATCGCTGTGAGAAGAACGACGCCTGCTGCCGAGCAGACGCAAAAGCCCCTGAATGCGGGCATTTCAGGGGCTTTTGCGTCTGCTCGGTGGGGTGCGCTCAGTTCTTGGCGATCAGCCCGTCCACGATCTTGTTGAAGTCGGCGGTCCCGAAGGACACGTACTCCGCCAGGTTGGCGTAGTCCAACGACGCCATCACCGAACGCTCCAATTGGATGTTCATCAGCCGCTTGGTGGCCTCGACGGCCTGCTGCGGCAGTTCCATGATCTTCTTCGCGCATGCGATCGCCTCGGCCAGCGGGTCGGTGACGACGTGGTTGGCCAACCCGAGTTCGACCGCCCGCTGGGCCTTGATCCGCACCCCGGTCAAGGCGAACTCCTTGGCCTGCAAGAGGCTGATCTGCGACGGCCAGACCAAGGGCCCGCCGTCTGCGGCTACCAATCCGATCTGGACGTGCGGGTCGGCGAAGAACGCGGTCTCGGCGATGT
>JAOPVI010000176.1 GCA_025966225.1 Mycobacterium sp.
TCGGACATGGACATGGTGTCGATCTACGACTGCTACACGATCACGGTGCTGATGAGCCTGGAGGATGCCGGCTTCTGCCCGAAGGGTAAGGGGCTGCAGTTCGTGGCCGAGCACGACATGACCTTCCGCGGTGACTTTCCCATGAACACCGCGGGCGGCCAACTGGGCTACGGCCAGCCCGGCGGCGCGGGCGGCATGCACCACGTGTGCGACGCGACACGTCAGCTCATGGGACGCGCAGGTGCCACCCAGGTCGACGGCTGTCACCGAGCGTTCGTCTCCGGCAACGGTGGAATACTCTCGGAACAAACCACTCTCGTGCTGGAGGGCGACTAGTCATGACCGCCACGTCAGCTCCCATGCCCAGGCCGATGCCGATCCCCACGCCGACGACGCTGCCGTTCTGGGATGCCTTGGCAGAACATCGCATTCGCATCCAGTACTCGCCTTCGGCGGCCCGGTACGTCTTCTATCCCCGGGTGTTGGCGCCCGGGACGCTCGCCGACGATCTGGAGTGGCGCGACATCAGCGGCGCCGGTTCGCTGTACACGTTCACCGTCTGCCATCGACCGGTCTCTCCACACTTCGCCGACGACGTGCCGCAGGTGCTCGCGGTCGTGAAGTGGGACGAGGGTCCACACTTTTCGACCGAAATAGTCAACGCCGATCCGAGTCGGCTCACCGTAGGCATGCGTGTGAAGCCGGTATTCACCGACTACCCCGACGCGGGCGTCACCATGCTGCGCTACGAGCCGGCCTGAGTCGTCACGATGCGCCGGCTCTCGGCGCATTGACATAGCGCTCAGTGCGACGCGCTCTCGCACGTTGTCACCATGAGCGCCGTCTCAATGAGGTGATGATCTAGGTCGAGGCAAGCTGATTCTGCGCGTAGAGGCGTGCCCACTCCTTGCGCGGCCGGATCGACACGTCGACGTCGGTCGCGGTCGCCCGCAGCGCACCCACGGTGGCCTGCTCGCGCGGAGTGCGGGCGAACGGATCCCAGCCGAAGAATCGGCAGGAGTTCTCCCACGTGATCTTGTTGATGTCGGAGTCGTCGGCGCCTGCGGCGTTGAGTTCTGCGAGCACCTGCTCTGGGGCGTCGGGCCAGAAGCAGTCCGAATGTGGGTAGTCGCACTCCCACGCGATGATGTCGATGCCGATCTCGTGACGCAGCTTGAGCGACGTCTTGTCGGTGACGTAGCAGGCCAGCGAATGCTCACGGAACACGTCGCTTGGCAGCTTGTCGCCGAAGTCGCGGCGCAGCCACTTCTGGTTGGTGTAGTGCCGGTCGGACCGGTCCAGATAGAAGGGGATCCAACCGATTCCACCTTCGGAGAACGCGAACTTCAGGTCGGGATAGTTGCGCATCGCCGGACCCCACAACAGATCCTGTGCGCACATCGCAGAGATCTGGGTGGCCAGGATGATGAGATTGTCGATCGGAGCATTGGGCGCCATGCTGATGGCGCCGAAACCGGTGCCGATGTGCAGACACATGACGACGTTCTCCTCGGACAGCGTGCGAAACACCGGGCCCCAGTAGTCCTCGTCGTGGTAGCTCGGCAGCCCTTCCAGGTGCGGAAGCTCCGGCATCGTCACCGCGCGGCAACCCTTGGCCGCCACCCGGCGGATCTCGGCGCACATCGCCTCGGGACTCCACGTCGGCAATATCGCGATCGGGATGAACCGGTCCGGATAGCTGCCCGCCCACTCGTCGATGTGCCAGTCGTTGTACGCCGACACCATCACCAACGTGATCGGTTCCTGGGTCATGTTCAAGTGTCGGGCGGAGAACCCGGCGAAGGTCGGAAAGCACATCGACGCGAGGATGCCATTACGGCTCATGTCCTTCACACGCTGATGGACGTCGTAGACGCCGGGCCGCATCTCGGCGAACCCAGCGGGATCCCTGCCCCATTCCTCCGGCGGCCACGACACCACCGCGTTGAGCCCGCTGACGCCCTGCGGCCTGCCTTGATAGAACCACCGGTCGACGCCGTCGTCGTCGGTCACGACGACGGGCGCCTCGGCCTTGTACTTGGCGGGCACGTGGTTGAGGAACATGTCGGGTGGCTCCACGACGTGGTCATCGATGCTCACCAGAATCAGGTCGTCGACGTTCATAGTGTCCACTAGTACCCTTTGCAGGCGTGACCGGCTCTGCAGCTTCGGACAGAGATTTATCCGAATCGGCCAACATCGACCACGTCCACCCCCGCCCGGTCATCGAACTGCGGCGCGGCGGCCGGGCACTGGCCGGGAGCTATCTCTACGAGGGCGAGGGGCTGATCACGGGCTGGCACTCACACGAGGTGCACCAGATCGAGTACGCGATGCACGGCATCGTCGAGGTCGAAACCGACTCTGCGCACTACCTGCTCCCCCCACAGCAGGCCGCGTGGATCCCCGTCGGGCTCGAACATCAGGCCGTGATGAGCCCCGACGTCAAGACCGTGGCGGTGATGTTCGATCCGGAGCTCATCTCCGACGCGGGCGATCGGGCCAGGATCATCGCCGTCTCGCCGCTGATCAGGGAGCTGATGATCTACGCCCTACGGTGGCCGATCGATCGAGGCGAAGGGTCCGCCGAGGATGCGATGGTGTCGGACGGCTTCTTTCGCACCTTGGCCCAGCTGGTGTCCGAAGCACTCGACCACGAGGCGCCGTTGAGCTTGCCGACGTCCGACCACCCGATCGTCGCGGCGGCGATGGCGTTCACCAAGGAGCACCTCGCCTCGGTGTCCGCCGACGACGTAAGCCGCGCGGTGTCGGTGTCCGAGCGGACGTTGCGCCGGCTCTTCCAGGACACCCTCGGGCTTTCGTGGCGGACGTACTTGCTACACGCCCGGATGCTGAAGGCGATGGCGCTGCTCGCCGCTCCCGGCCAATCGGTGCAGGCGACGTCGTCGGCGGTCGGGTTCGAGAGCCTCAGCGCATTCACCCGATGCTTCGCGCAGTTCTGCGGCGAGACACCGTCGGGCTATCGGCGCCGCGTCACCGAGGCCTAGGGTCGTCCCATGCCGCTGCCGTACGCCGACCCTTCGCGCCCAAAGTCCGCGTTCGCGCGCGGAGTCTCGAAAGTGTTCGGCTCGGCCTTCGGACAGTCGTTCATCAAGAACGTTGCCGCGAGGACGGACCCGTGGTTGGGCCGCGTCTCCAACGGTCGGCTGAGTTGGAGCTTGGGGATAGTCCCCACCGCGACGCTGAGGACGACGGGCGCCAAGTCGGGTCAGCCGCGCGAGGTTCAGATCACCTACTTCCACGACGGGCCCGACCCGATCGCCATCGCCTCCAACTATGGCGGCGGGAAGAATCCGCTGTGGTCGCGAAACCTGTTGGCGCATCCAGAATGCGAGCTTGGCGGCGACGCCTTCCGCGCGACTGAGGTGACCGACCCGCAGGAGTATGCGCGGCTCTACGCGCTCGCCGAGCAGGTCTATGCCGGATACGCCGACTACAAGGCCAAGACCGCTCTCGTCGGTAGGCACATTCCGATGTTCCGGCTCACCCCGAGGTAGCGCGAGTCGTCAGTCGCCGCCAGGTTGGCGAAACAGTCCTTCGCGCAGCAGTGTGGTGACGGAATCCTGCCATCGCTGAAGCTGTTCAGGCGCGGAGAACGCGTTGGGGACCTGACGTTCGATATGGCCGCGAAGGGTGACGGTGCCCAGCGCCAGGATCAACGAGTTCAGGGTCGCCCACGTCAGATCGATGTCTGCGCGTGCTTCGCCTAGATCCCTGCGTCTGTTCCAGCGTGCCGTGCCGAACGCCGAGAGCGTGTCGAAGATCGCGGTGCCGAGCTGGCTGCCATCGACGAGCGCCCGACCCATGTAGGCCACGACGTCAGGGTGGTCACCCATGAGCACGGTGATCCTGCTACCCATGTCGGCGACCGAGTCTGCGGGCGGCGCAGCGATCGGTTGGGCGGTGATCGTGACCACCAGTCCGAGCACGTAATCGTCGACAGCCTTGATCAGGCCGGCCTTGGTGGCGAAGTGGTGCTGCACCAAGCCCAGGGATACTCCTGCGGACGCGGCAACCGCACGCAGCGTCGTCCCCGAAGCTCCGTGTGCGGCAAAGCTCGTCAACGCCGCGTGGCGGATGCGCTCGATGGTTGAGCGCTCTGCCCGTTCGAGCCGGTCTGGCTCCGACAGTGTGGTCATCGGGCGTATGCGTCGCTGTTCACGTTTCAAGAGTAGACAATACAAGCGTATCGTGTCTACGATACGTCTGTATTGTTGCTCCCTACGGTGATATGGAGGCCCACTTTCATGTACGACCAAGGACCACCAACCGCCGCTGCTCAGCTGCGCGAATTCGATGTCGACGGTCCAGTGACGTTCGCGTGCACACGCGATCCCGACCTGTGGACCACCACTGCCGACGAACGCGCCAAGGCGCTCTGCCGCACCTGTCCCCGCCGTTGGCTTTGCGCCCAAGAGGCCTGCAGGACTCCAGGTGCGGAGGGCGTGTGGGCCGGTATCTGCATCCCCGAAGCCGGCCGCGCCCGCCAGTTCGCACTCAAGCAGTTGCGCTCCCTGGCTGAACACAACGGATTCCCCGTCCGGAGCACACCGCAGGAAAGCGCCGACGTCGCTTAGCCGAGAACCGGCCGCGGATATCCTTCGGCCGAGATGACTGCCGCACGAATCGACCTCATTCACGAACTGGTGACCTCGGCCGCCCGCGCGGTGCCCGACCGAGTGGCGATCATCGCGCCCGATGGCGAGGCCACGACGTTCGCGGAGTTCGACCGTCAGGTGCGGGCACTCGCCGGATGGGTATCGAAGCTAACCCGGCGAGGCGACCGCGTCGCCGTCATCGCCGACAACGGCGCATACTTCGCCCGGTTGTACTACGGCGTGCCCCGCAGTGGGCGGGTGCTCACCCTCATCAATCAACGGCTCAGCCCAGCTGAGCAACTGACCCAGTTGGCCGTGACGGAGCCGACCATCCTCGTCGGCGACGCGCGGTACCTGACCGCCCTGCCGCGCCTCACGTCGATACCGCACGTGGTCTCCTTCGATGATCCGCAATGGGAACGCGCGCACAATGTTTCAGCTGACATCGACCTCGTGTCCGTCGCACCCGACGACCCCGCGTGGTTGCTATTCACCAGCGGGTCGACGGGTACCCCGAAGCCCGTGGTCCACACCCACCGCTCGATCACGACGGCGGTCCGAGGCACCGTCGCCGGCCGTTCGGTGCGGGCGGGCGGGGTGTATCTGTTGCCGTTCCCGATGTGTCACATCGCCGGCTACAACATGCTCGTCCACCACGCCGCGCAGTCAACGGTGCTGCCCGTCCCGGTGTTTCGTCCGGACCTATTCGCTGCCACGGTGAACACCCACGGTGTCACGTCCTGTTCGCTCGCCCCGACGATGCTGCACAGCCTGCTGGCCCATCTCGACGAGTCGGGCACGACGTTGCCGACCTTGCGTGAGATCGCCTACGGCTCCGCGGCCATTCCGGCCGAGCTACTGCGTCGCGCGATCGCCCGGCTCAACGTGGACTTCCACCAGGGCTACGGCATGACCGAAACCGGCGGCAACGTGACGTTTCTCGGTCCTGCAGAGCACCGCGCGGGAGTCGGTGGCGAGGCCGCGGCACTCGCGACTGCGGGTCGGCCCCACTCCGAGGTGGAACTCCGCGTCGCGGACGGGTCCGGTGAAATCCTGCTGCGCGGTGCGCAAGTCGCGCCAGGGCTAACCGCGGCAGCCGACGGCGGCTGGTTCGCCACCGGTGACGTCGGGCGCATCGACGACGAGGGCCGACTCGTGGTGGTGGACCGGCTGAAGGACGTCATCATCACCGGCGGCGAGAACGTCTCTTCGCGAGAGCTGGAGGACGTGCTGTCCAGCCACCCCGACGTGGACATGGTCGCGGTGGTCGGGGTGCCCGACGACTACTGGGGCGAGGCGATCTGCGCCGTTGTCGTTGCGACACGAGGCAGCTGCCCGTCGGTCGACACGCTCGTCTCACACGTCCGCGCTCGCCTAGCGGCCTTCAAGCGCCCCCGTCACGTGCTCTTCGTCGACGCCCTGCCGATGACCAGCAACGGCAAGGTCGCCAAAGCGGAGGTTAGGCGGCTGGCCCGTGATCAGCTTGCTGCGCAGGATGATTCACCCGATCTCAAGCAGTAACGGCGACCACGTGCGACAGTTCCCCGATGACCGGAAGTGTGGCCGTGATCGGGGCCGGACCCGGCGGGCTGGTCGCGGCCCGTTGGCTGCTGTCGCAGGGTTTCGAGCCAACGATCTTCGAGCAGGCTCCGATACTGGGCGGGCAGTGGGCGGGGCTCGACGGCCTGAGCGGCGTCTGGCCGACCATGTACACCAACACGAGTCGCGTCTTGACGGCGTTCAGCGATCTCGAGCCCGAACCCGACGCGGTGTTTCCGTCGAGCCGCGCGGTGCTCGCCTACCTGGGTCGTTACGCCGACGTCTTCGAGCTCACGTCGCGCATCCGATTCAGCACCCGGGTGACGCTCGTCAGCCGATCGGACGTCGGTTGGCTGGTGCACTTCGGCGGTTTCAGCGCGCGATTCGATCGAGTGGTGCTTGCGCCTGGCCGATTTCAGACCCCGGCCATCCCATCGGTTGCCGGCCTCGATACGTTCGCCGGTTCGGCGGGAGTGAGCCCGACGTTCGACTACCGGGCCCCCGACCGCTATCGCGGCATGCGCGTGCTGGTGGCGGGCGGCGCTATCAGTGCCCTCGAGATCGCCGCCGAGCTCGCGCAACTCGGCGCCGCCCGCGTCGTGCTCACCCAGCGCCGACAGCGGTACGTGCTGCCGAAGTTCGCCGCAGGAGTCCCGTCCGACCACCGGATCTTCACGCGCTACGGGGCCCTCGCTAGCGAAACCCTCCCAGCCTCCGAACTCGACCGACAACTCAAGGAGATCGTCGTCGAGGCTGGTGGGAGCCCGGAGCAGTACGGCGCACCGGCGCCCGACCCGTCGATCCTCGCCGCGGGAGTGACGCTGAGCCAGCAGTACCTACCGCTCGTCGCAGAGGGCCGGATCACGGTGCGGCCCTGGATGCAATCCATCGCGGGCAAGACCGTCAACTTCACCGACGGACATGCCGAGGAATTCGACGGGATCGTGCTCGGCACTGGCTTCGATCTGCACCTGCCGATTCTGAGCGACGACGTCACGGCGACCCTCGACGTCGACTTGGCGCATCTGGACGCGGACCGCTACACATTCCATCCCGACGTCCCCGGGCTCGCCTTCATGGGCATGTGGGATCAGTCGGGCGGATACTTCGTGCCGCTGGAGCTGCAGGCCAGGTGGATCGCCTACACGTGGGGCGGTGCAATCCCTGCGACGCCTGAGCACGATCAGCGGACGGCCATCGCCGCCTACCGCGCGAAACGCGGGCAGTCCCAGAAGTCGCGGATGAACCTCGTCGCGTTGCGCTTCGCCCGCGCCGCCGGTGTCGAGCCGCGGCTGGAGCACTGGCCGGAGCTGCGTCGCGCATTGCTGTTCGGTCCTCTTGCACCGAGCTGTTTCCGGCTCGAGGGACCAGATGCCTTGCCCGACGCCCCCGCCCGATTCGCACGCGACGCAGCGGCCTTTGGCGCCATCACGTCGAACGAGCTGACTGAGCGCGAACGGAGCTACTTGGCGCTCGTGACTTCGCAGTGAGTCACGCCACCGTGTCCCGATGACTCCGCCTTCCTCAAACCGTTCGTGCGGCCGTAGGTTTCTCGACTCGAGAATCCGCCAAGGATCCGCCAAGACGTCCGCAATCTTTTCGTGACCAGCCACCCGGAAGAAGCGAAAGGAGCCAAACATGAACACCAATGTCGCGATTTGCGAGTCTGTCCGGACGACAGTGCCAGCCAAGCGGCAGATGAATGGCCACTGCTGCGGCGACTACTGCGATCGGGCCCTTGCCTATCCAGATCGGGATGCCGAATACCGGTGCATCACCATCCACGACGCCCACTTGTCGATCAACTCGCGCTTGCGGGAGTTGATT
>JAOPVI010000199.1 GCA_025966225.1 Mycobacterium sp.
TCGGTGATCGCGAAGTGGCGGTCGTACCCGGGCGAAGGGCAGAGGAACTTGACGCCAGTGCCGTCGCGCTGGTCCTCAATCCAAGGCCGGGGCGAGTCGACGACCCCGTGCAGCAGTCCGAACACCACCAGGTCGTGCATGATCTCGAGGCTGGCGTTGTTGCCTGCGATCAGGTTGGGCACCGGGATGCCGAGCAGCTCGCCGAAGATGGCCCGTAACTCGGGCAGCCCATGGAGACCGCCGTAGTTGCGCGTGTCGGTGCCGTCGCCGGTACGGTACGCATCCTTGCCGGTGCCCGGTAGCTGCAGCAGACCGTTGGAAAGATCCAATTGTGCCGACGACGGCTTGCCGCGTGTGAGGTCGAGGCTGAGCTTCTTTGTTTGCAGGTCGACGTAGTTGCGGCGCTGCTGCTCGTGCTGCGCCCGCAGTTCGTCGCGGCCGAGGGACTGAAACGACACGGCAGGCCTTTCACTAGGCCGTGAATGAAGGGGACCCCGCGCACCCGCCAGAGCCCATTGACCCTTGCTGCCTTCCGGCCCTGGGGGAGTTCACAGGATAGACGCCGCGCGGGGTCCGGGGGTTGAGTGTAGTCCCGGACGGAGGGCAGGAGCGAAGCGACCGGGGAATGTATCGGAGGGCAGGAGCGAGGCGACCGGGATCGTGCCAGCCGCAGGCGGCTTGGTGGGGCGTCCAAGCCCGTTCGGCTACCATTGCCCGCGGAGGATTCGCCTAGTGGCCTATGGCGCTCGCCTGGAACGCGGGTTGGGTTAATAGCCCTCAGGGGTTCAAATCCCCTATCCTCCGCCCTCGGTTCGGGGTGCGACTGGCTGAACGGCCTGGTCGCACTCCGAACATCGAGGGGGACGTCCCATCGAGGGACCAATCGGACTCAAGGAGGAGTATGCGGCGCTGGATCGCGGTCGCCTGGCACGCAACGTTCTTCGTTGTGGGCGGAGCCCTCTACTTCTTCTTCGTACTGCCACGATGGTTCGAACTGACGGGCGCTTGGACTCCGACGCTCGGCATGCCAATGCGCATCGTCGACGGGCTACTCATCGGCCTCGCCGCACTTCCAGTCGTGTTCACCCAGCTGCGCACACGTAAGCCCGAGTTCGGCACTCCGCAGCTGGCGTTGTCGCTGCGACTGTGGTCGATCGTCCTTCACGTGCTCGCGGGCGTGCTGATCGTCGGCGCAGCCATCGCCGAGAGCTGGCTCAGCCTCGACAGCGCCGGCCAGTGGCTGTTCGGGATCTATGGAGCCGCGGCCGGGATGGCCGTGTTGGGCGCTCTCGGCTTCTACCTGGCGTTCGTGGCCGAGCTGCCGCCGCCGCCGCCGAAACCCATCAAGCTCAAGTCGAAGACCACCCGCCGCGGACGTGGCAAGTCCGAGGACGAGGCAGCTGTCGACGACGTCGATGAGGTCGAAGACCAGGTCGACGAAGGCGAGGCCGCCGAACCGTCCGATACGCCGCCGGAGACAGTCTCCCTGGCCGAGGACGCCGAAGAGTCGTCCTCTGCCGATGACGAGTCCGAGGGCAAGCTGCGAAACCGCCGTCCTGGCGGCAAGTCGACGTCGCGTTTCCGGCGCAGGAGCGGCGGCGTCGCACTCGACGAGTAACGCCCGCGGTTAATTCTTCGATAGTTGGGGCAATCACCCGTCAGAATTAACGAGTAGCGCTCCAGCTAGCCGCGGAAGGTCGTGCATGCGCAGGATTCAGTCCTGGTGGCGAACCACCATCGTGATCGCCGTGTGCTCGACACTCGCCGTGGTCGCGCCCGCACCGGCTTCGGCCGTTCCTGTCGACATGACTGTGGCGATTGGGCAGGTCGCACCGGCTGTGACACGGATCGACACCACGATCAACTACCAGCACGCAATCGGTGCCGGAACCGGCCTCGTGCTGGATCCCGGCGGCGCGGTTCTGACGAACTTTCACGTCGTGCAGGGCGCGGACCGCATCACCGCGACCGTCGCCGGACAGTCCTTCCCGGCCGATCTCGTCGGCTACGACCGCGAGCACGACATTGCGGTGCTCCAACTGCGGGGCGCCGGTGGGCTGCCGGTAGGTCCCATTGGCGACTCGTCACGGCTCGCCGAAGGCGACCCCGTCGTCGCACTCGGGAATGCCAGCGGATCGGACAGTCCGCTCACGCAGGAGGCCGGCGAGGTGGTCGGTTTCGGGCGCACCATCTCGGCCAACGACGAACTCACCGGAACCGCCAACCAGATGACCGGGCTGATCGAGTTCGCGGCCCCGGTACGGGCGGGCGACTCCGGCGGCCCCCTGGTCAACGGCGCAGGCCAGGTGGTCGGTGTGACGACCGCGGCGACGCTCAACTTCCGCATGGGTCCTGGCGGCAAGGGCTTCGCGATCCCGATCAACGACGCAATGGCCGTGGCGGGACAGATCCGTTCCGGAGCACGGAACGACTCGGTGCACATCGGACCGCCGACGCTGCTCGGCGTCGGCGTGAGCGCCAGGGAGCAGCAGAAGGGGTTGCCCGGCGTCATCATTCACGAGGTCCTGAGCGGCGGTCCGGCCCAGCAGGCGGGGCTGTTGGACGGCGACGTGCTCGTCAGCATCGATGGCGTTCAGCTGAATTCGGCAACGTCGCTGACCACCGTGCTAGATCACCACTACCCCGGCGACGTCGTCGACCTCGTGTGGATCGACCGCGGCGGCCAACAGCACAACGGCAAGGCCGCGCTCTCGTCCTGAGTTCGGCGAAAACGGCAGGGCAACCGGATCACGCTCCCCTATGCTGAGCGAGTGCCCAACAATTCTTCGTATCGCGTCGTCCAGTGGACGACGGGCAATGTCGGCAAGAGCTCGGTCGCGGCCATCGCCCGCAATCCAACCCTCGAGCTGGTCGGCTGTTACGCCTGGTCAGAGGACAAGGTTGGCCGCGACGTCGGAGTCCTGGCCGGGATCGAGCCGCTCGGCGTCGCCGCCACCGACGACGTGGACGCGCTGCTGGCACTGAAGCCCGACGTCGTCGTCTACAACCCGATGTGGATCGACGTCGACGAGCTCTCGCGCATCCTGTCGGCCGGTATCAACGTCGTCGCGACCGCATCGTTCATCACCGGCCACAACCAGGGCGCCGGCCGGGACAAGATCGTCGAGGCGTGCAAGACCGGCGGCTCGACGATGTTCGGTACCGGCATCAGCCCCGGCTACGTCAACCAGCTGGCCATCGTGGCAGCAGGCATCTGCGACCGAGTCGACAAGATCACCGTCAACGAAGCCGCTGACACCACGTTCTACGACTCCCCCGCGACCGAGAAGCCGGTCGGCTTCGGTCAGCCGATCGACCACCCCGACCTCCAGGCGATGACCGCCCACGGCACCGGCGTGTTCGGCGAAGCCGTGCGGATGATCGGCGACGCGCTCGGCATCGAACTCGACGAGGTGCGCTGCGACGCCGAGTATGCCCAGACGACTGAGGATCTCGACCTGGGCTCGTGGACCATCCCCGCGGGTGGGGTGGCAGGAGTCTTCGTCAGCTGGAAGGGCTTGGTCGGTGGCATCACCCGCGTCGAGCTCACGCTGCGGTGGCGAAAGGGCCAGACGCTGGAGCCCGACTGGCAGATCGAGCAGGACGGTTGGGTCATCGAGGTCGCGGGCCGGCCCACGGTGACCATGAAGGTCGGCTTCCTGCCGCCGCCGGACTTCGAGGCGACCACGCTCGAGGAGTTCATGGTGCTCGGGCACATCATGACGGCGACGCCGCCGCTCAACGCAATCCCAGCGGTCGTCGCGTCCGCCCCCGGCATCGTCACCTACAACGACCTACCGCTGATCCTCCCGCGTGGAGTCGTACCGACGAGCTAGTTCGCCGGCGACTGCTGCTGGTCCTGGATCAGCTGCGGATCACTCTGCTCGGCTTGGTAGATGTCCTGGTTGGCCTGCGCCTGAGCTTCTTCGTTCTGCTGTTCGGCCGCCTGCTGAGAATTGAGTTCGGATTGTTCCTCGTCCGCCTGCATCTGTTGCTGGACCTGCTGGTCGACCGAGGCTTGCTCCTGCTCCTCCTCCTGCTCCTGCTCCTGATCCTGCGCCAATTTGGCGGAGTCATCGTCGGCGTCGGTGTCTTCATCGGGCGCCCCGTCATCGCTGACGTCGGGTACTGCGGCCGGGGGTGCCGGAGGCGCGCTCGGTGCCGGTGGCCCCTTAGGGGCAATCCGCTTGTCGGCCAACGCGTTCAGCGGCCCCGACGCGATGGTGGTCTGGCCCGGACTCGGGCGGAGTGCGTGCGCGAATCCGAAGAGGACGATGATGGCGGCCGCGGCGACGACTGCTTGCAACACCCGCCAGCGCAGGCTCAGTTTGGTCATGTGACCATCGTCACTGGCCATTATGGGTTGGTGCACTGATCTTGTTATGCCTGCACTGTGAGCCCACGCGCCGTTCGCAACGTTAGGCTGCTTGACGTGGCCAATACCGAACGAGTGCGCCGACTGACCCGAGTTGCCGTAACCGCGTCGGTGTTGACGATGGCCGTGACCGCGGGTCTGATGGCGTCCCCCGGCCCGACGGCGAGGGCCGTTGACGCCAAGGCCATCCGGGTGGCTTCGGGCAACTTGATCACCGACCCCGGCACCGGCCAGCCCACGGTGGTGTTGTCGATGTACGAGGACTCCCTGTGCCCGTACTGCCGCAAGTTCGAGCGCACCTTCGGCGCGACCGTGGACAAGCTCATCGACACCGGCGCGGTCGCGGCCGACTACTACATGGTCGCCATCCTCGACAGGCCAAACCGGGACTACTCGTCGCGCGCCGGCGCTGCTGCCTACTGCGCCGCCGACGAGTCGATCGACACGTTCCGGCGCTTCCATGCCGCGCTCTACACCCACCAGCCGGCCGAGACCGCAGCGAGTTTTCCCGACGACGCCGCGCTGATCGCCCTCGCACGGCAGGCTGGGGCCGGTGACGCCACCGCCGACTGCATCAACAGTGGCTCCTATACCGCGACGG
>JAOPVI010000208.1 GCA_025966225.1 Mycobacterium sp.
TGCCGCACGGCACGGGCAAGACCGCCCGCGTCATCGTGTTCGCCGTCGGTGACAAGGCCGAGGCCGCGCTGGCCGCAGGTGCCGACGAGGTCGGCAGCGACGACCTGATCGAGAAGATCCAGGGCGGCTTCCTCGACTTCGACGCCGCGATCGCGACGCCGGATCAGATGGCCAAGGTCGGCAAGATCGCCCGCGTGCTCGGCCCGCGTGGCCTGATGCCCAACCCGAAGACCGGAACCGTCACCCCGGATGTGGCCAAGGCCGTGAACGACATCAAGGGCGGCAAGATCAACTTCCGCGTCGACAAGCAGGCCAACCTGCACTTCGTGATCGGCAAGGCATCGTTCGACGAGACGAAGCTGGCCGAGAACTACGGAGCCGCGATCGACGAGATCATGCGTGCGAAGCCGGCGTCCTCGAAGGGGCGCTACCTGAAGAAGATCGTCATCGCGACGACGACCGGACCGGGCATCCCCGTCGACCCCGCAATCACGCGCAACTTCGCCGAGGCCTGAGTCCGTCTTGCCGCGAGCGTGCGGGTCTGCACGCAACACGCCGCTGTTGCGTGGCAGTTCGCGCACGTTCGCGGTGGCTATCGCTGCCATCATGCTCCTGATGAATCCTTCAACGGCCGCTGCCGATCCGCCCCCGGTGTCTCCGCAAGCCACGGCCGCGGGGTTGGTCGACGTCCGTAGCGTCGTGCCCGATGCGGTCATCGACCTGCGGTACGCCGCCGCGAACAACTTCGTCGGGACACCGCTGTACCCGGCTGACGCCCGCTGCCTGGTTCACGAGTCGATGGCTGCCGGGCTCCAGACCGCTGCCGATGTCCTGCGCCGTGACGGCCTGCGACTGGTGTTCTGGGACTGCTACCGCCCGCACGAGGTTCAGGTGCGCATGTTCGCCGCGGTGCCGAACCCGAACTGGGTGGCCAAGCCCGCGGATTACGCGAAGAGTCACGAGTCCGGACGCTCGGTCGACGTCACCATCGCCGACGCGCACTACGGGTGGCTCCTCGACATGGGCACCGACTTCGACGACTTCACGCCGCGCAGCCTGGCCTACGCCACCAACGGGGTCTCCGCCGTGCAGCAGGCCAACCGGAAGCGACTGCGGGATGCGATGAGCGCGGGCGGACTGACCCCCTACTCGGGGGAGTGGTGGCACTTCGACGGGCCAGGCGCAGGCGATCCGCGGCCCATCCTCGACGTCCCCGTCAACTGACGTCACATTCCGCGAGCCTGCGCTGAAGGAACTCGCGCGACTGCGCGGAACCGTGGTGTTCCAAGGACTTCCGGTACCAATCCGCTGCCTCGGACGTCCGGCCGGCCCGCCGCAGTAGCTCCGCCCGAATCGAGGCCACCGTGTTCGACCGGGCCAGCCGGGAATCGTCCGCGACCTCGTCGAGCGCTGACAGCCCCGCCTCGAACCCGTCGCGGAACCCGACCGCGAGTGCGCGGTTGACCCGCGCCACCGGCGAGCCCGTGATAGCGATCAGCCGGTCATACGCCGCGCAGATCAGCGCCCAGTCGGTCTCGCCCCAACTCGCCGCCGTGGCGTGTGCCGCCGCGATAACTGCTTGCGGCAGATAGCTTCCCGTGGCCCCCTCGGAAGCGCGCAATCGATCCAGCCCGCGCGCGATGCGACCGCGGTCCCAGCGGCTGCGGTCCTGCTCGTCGAGCGTCACCAGGCCGCCGTCGGAGTCGACGCGCGTGGACCGGCGTGAGTCGTGGAGCAGCATCAACGCCGCCAACGCCTGGGCATCGCGCGAGTCGGGCATCAAGTCACACAGTTCACCGGCCAGCCGCACGCCCTCGTCGCACAGTTCGTCTCGGATCGCCGACGGGCCCGCCGTCGACCAGTAGCCCTCGGTGAACACCGAGTAGAGGCATGCCAGGACGTGCGGGGTGCGGTCGGCCAATAGCTCGGTGGGCGGAACGCGGAGCGGGATGTTCGCACTGCGAATCTTGTTCTTGGCCCGCGTGATTCGCTGCCCGATCGCGGCCTCGGACTGCAGTAGCGCCCGCGCGATCTCGGGCACGGTGAGTCCGGAGATCAGCCGCAGCGTTAGGGCCAGTTGCGACGCGGCGTCCAACGCTGGGTGCGCGCACGTGAACATCATCCGCAGTTCGTCGTCGCGGACCGGATACACGTCTACGCCTTCCATGCGGGCCCCGTCATGATCCTTGACGGCGGCGAATTCCTTTTCTGGCCGGGCAGATTCACGGCGAAACCTGTCGAGCGCTCGGTTGCGGGCGACCGTGACGATCCACCCACCGGGACGCTCGGGTACGCCGTCGCGGGACCACGCCCGCAGCGCCTCGGCGAACGCTTCCTGGACGGCGTCCTCGGCGACGTCGAGGTCACCGGACCAGCGGGCCAAGGCCGCCACGGCCGGACCCCACTCGCGTCGAAAGACGCCGTCCAGGTTGGTCATTCAGCGTCGGCTACAGGCCGGAGATACCGGCCAGCTGCCGCAACTCCACGTTCGTCGCGGGGATCATCGAGGCGAGCTTGGCGGCCTCGTCCCGGTCGGTCGCGTTCAGCAGGTAGAAGCCGTTCGCGACTTCGGCGCCCTCGACATACGGGCCGTCGGTGAGGATGGTCTTCCCGTCCCGGACCCGCACGGTCGTCGCCGTGTTCACCGGATGAAGTCCGGCCCCGCCGCGAACGTGCCCGCCTGCCGCGGCGCCGAACACGCCGTGCCGCTTGATGCCGGACTCCCACTCGGGCGAGTCCGGCGCATTCGTCTTGTCGGCAGGCTCGAGGAGCAGCGCGAGCCAATTGTTGCCATCTAGTGGCTTTTCGGGCTGATTCCACATCACCATCGGCCAGACCTCGACGGCGCCGCGTTGAGCCGCCGGGATCCGCTGCGCCAATGCCAGCGCATCGTCGAGGTTGTCGGCCTCGAACACGTAGTAGCCGCCAGCGACCTCGGTGCCCTCGGCGAACGGACCGTCGGTGATGACCGGTGCGTCCGGTCCGCCGCTGATCCTGACACCGTCCGCGGTACCGGTGAGCGCGTCGCCCGCCCGGATCGCCGACCCGGCATGTTCGTGAAAGCTCTGGTAGGCGGCCATCTCGGCGGCCATGTCCGCTGGGGCTGGAGCCTCGGTGGGCTCGGGTCCAAGTAGCAGTGCGAAGTAGTGCATCGTCATTACCTCCGGTAGTGAGCAGGACCCTGTGTCCCACTCTCTACTCGTTCGACGAACGACGCCAAGCAGATCCGACAGTCGTCGCTGAGATTGGTGAAACTGGGTCTCGATTTATCGTTCCGAACGCAACGATGTGTGTGATCGTTGACGCGTGCGTAAATCGGCGAAAGCGCTACTCCTCGTCCTCGTTGCCCTCGTTGGTTCGGCTGGCCTCACGATTGGGGCTGCCTTCTCGGCGGCCTTCGCGTTCGGTGCCATCGCGTTGATCGTGCCTGGCACCGGCACGCACAACGTCGAAACGGCCACCCAGTACAGGGACAACGCCGCGTTTCGCTACGTCGACCCGGTCGGTATCCCGGTGTGCACCACGGCCACCAGCTGCAATACGGCGGGAGTCGACTACCCCGCCACGTTCTTCCCGCTGGTTGTCTTCTCCGGTTGGTGCCCGGGCTTGAGTTGCGACACGTGGAACAAGTCCGTCGGAACTGGCGTAACGAATCTCGACGACGCAGTCCACGACCAGATCGACGCCGATCCCAACCAGCAGATCGTCATCTTCGGCTACTCGCAGGGCGGCGCGGTGGTCTCGCAGGAGTTGTACAACCTCAATGCGGACGCCACCATCGACAAGAGCAAAATCTCCGTCGTCACGATCGGCAACATCAACAACCCGCTGGGGCTCTGGTCGCGACTGAGCTTCCTCCCGACGGTTCCGGGCCTGGATATCTCCTTCGGGCCCCAGTTGCCGACGGACGGAATCAAAAGCACGAACTACTCGTTCGAGTACGACCCCGTCGGTGACGCGCCACAGTACTGGGGCAACCCGGTGGCGATGCTGAACGCGCTGGCCGCTTTCGAATACGTCCACGGCTATTACTTGTCGCCCAACGAAAACGGTGAGACCGACACGCTGCCGTACGGGTATAACGACGCCACCCTGGCCTACGCGATCGCCCACACGGAGGGGCGGGTTCACGATCAAGCGACTTTCGTGCTCATCCCGCAGCAGGGAGCGCTTCCGATCTACCAGCCGTTCGTCGACCTAGCGACGTCCACCGGCACTCGCGCGCTCGTCGACCCGGTGATCAGCCTGATCCAGCCGGTGACCAAGGTGATCATCAACCTCGGCTACGACCGGACGGCCGACCCTGGGGTTCCCCAGACGCTGTCGATCCTCCCGGCGGATCCGTTCCAGAACTGGTTCAAGGTCGCGGAGGACCTTGCGGGTGCGACCGTCGAGGGCGTCACGAACGTCGTCAACGGAGTCGACGTGACGAAGCGGCCGACTACGCCGCCGACGACGCCGCCCGCTGTCTCCCCGCTCCTCGAAGACAAGACGTCCAACGTGACGGACTTGCTTTCGAAGCAGACCCCCACCGTCGTCGACAAGGACGCGGCCGCGCCGGTCGCCAAGGTCAAGGCCACCCCCCTCAAGGCCACCCCGCTCGCGGACACGGTCGCCAAGCTAAACGACGTGACCAAGAACAAGCCGGTCGCCACCGCCGTCAAGAAGGCCGTCGGCACCGTCAAGGCCACGGTCGACAAGGTCAAGACCGCCGTCGACAAGGTCACGGCTCCGAAGAAGACGGAAGCCGCGGCGTCGGAGAAGACGAAGGACGCCGCCTAGCCAGATACGAAACGCCCCGGCACTCGCCAATGAGTGCCGGGGCGTTTCACGTCTGGAGCGGCTAGCTGACTGCGCCAGGCTTCAGGTAGGTGACCAGGCTGACGTCGATGGTCTCGTCGATGAAGTAGTACTGGCAACCGGTGAGGTACTTCATGTACCGGTGGTAGTTCTCCTCGTCGGTGGACGCGATCGCCTCGTCCTTGCCGGCCACGAGGCGACTCGCCCAGATGCCGAGCGTCTTGATGTAGTGGTTGCGCAGCGACAGCGTCTCCGGCACCACGAAACCGGCCTTCTCACCGTGCTCGACCATCATGGCGGTACTCGGGACCCGGCCGCCGGGGAAGATCTCGGTGATCATGAACTTGATGAAGCGGGCCAGGTCGAACGTCAGCTTCTTGCCGCGCTCGGCCAGGTCATAGGGGTGATAGCCGACGCTGCTCTGAATCGTCATCCGGCCGTCGTCGGGCATGACGTCGTAGCACAGCTTGAAGAAGTCGTCGTAGCGCTCGAAGCCGAAGTGCTCGAAGGCCTCGATCGACACGATGCGATCGACCGAGCCGCCGAACTGCTCCCAGCCCTCCAGTCGCACGTCGAACGTGCGCCCGGTGTCGACTTT
>JAOPVI010000340.1 GCA_025966225.1 Mycobacterium sp.
GACGTTCCGGCCGTTGATCATCACGCTCGCGGTGATCGGCATCGTCTACGGCGCGATCGTGGCGATCGGCCAGACCGACGTCATGCGCCTCATCGCGTACACGTCGATATCGCACTTCGGGTTCATCGTCCTCGGCATCTTCGTGATGACCAGCCAGGGCCAGTCCGGGTCGACGCTGTACATGGTCAACCACGGCGTATCCACTGCGGCCCTGTTCCTGGTCGCCGGATTCCTGGTGTCGCGCAGAGGAAGCCGCGCCATCGCGGACTTCGGCGGGGTGCAGAAGGTCGCGCCCATCCTCGCGGGCACGTTCCTGGTCTCCGGCCTGGCCACGCTGTCGCTTCCCGGGCTCGCGCCGTTCATCAGCGAATTCCTGGTGCTCATCGGAACCTTCACCCGCTACCCCGCATTCGCGATCTTCGCGGCCTCAGCACTGGTGCTTTCCGCGATCTACATCTTGTGGGCCTATCAAAGGATGATGACCGGCCCGGTGAAACTGGAAAACGACAAGCTGGGCGACCTGGTCCCGCGTGAACTCGTCGTGATGGCGCCATTGATCGCCATCCTGATCTTGCTCGGGGTGTATCCGAAGCCCGCGCTCGACATCATCAATCCCGCCGTCGGGCACACGCTGACCACCATCGGACAGCAGGACCCCTCGCCGCGTGTCGCGGAAGGACCCGCGAAATGAACCTAACCCCACCGTCGGTCGAATACGGCCTGCTGTTGCCTATGCTGATCATCTTCGGCGTCGCCGTCGTCGGCGTGCTCGCCGAGGCCTTCCTTCCGCGGAGCGCCCGCTACCCGACGCAGCTGGTGCTCGCGATCGGCGGCCAGCTCGCGGCCCTCGCGGCCGTCATCAAGGACGCCGTGGACCTACACGCGACTCAGGGTCAAAGCGCCGCCGTTGGCGCCATTGCGATCGACAATCCGGCCTTGTTCATCCAGGGCACCCTGCTACTCGTCGGGCTGCTGAGCACCCTGTTGATCGCCGAACGCCGCGTCCCAGCGGGGCCAGACGAAAGCGCGGGCGGATTGGACTCGTTCACGCCGCAGGCGTGGGCGGTGCCAGGAAGCCTCGCCGAGAAGCTGGCCACCAAGGCCGGAGTGGCGCAAACGGAGATCTTCCCGCTGACGATGTTTGCGCTTGGCGGCATGTTGCTGTTCCCCGCCTCCAACGATCTGCTGGCGATGTTCGTTGCGCTCGAGGTCTTATCGCTTCCGCTGTACCTCATGTGCGGGCTGGCGCGACGCCGTCGCCTGCTCTCCCAGGAGGCGGCGCTGAAGTACTTCCTGCTCGGCGCGTTCTCGTCGGCGTTCTTCCTCTACGGCATCGCATTGCTCTACGGATACTCGGGCGGATTCAGCCTGGCGAGCATCCGCGATCAGGTAGCCACAGGTTCCGGCAACACGTCGATGGCACTCGTCGGGGTAGGCCTGCTTTCGGTCGGGGTGCTGTTCAAAGTCGGTGCGGTGCCGTTTCATTCGTGGATTCCCGATGTATATCAGGGTGCTCCGACCCCCGTCACCGCATTCATGGCGGCGGCCACCAAGATCGCCGCGTTCGGTGCGATGTTGCGGATCTTCTACGTCGCGCTGCCCGGGTTGGCCGCAGACTGGCGGCCGCTGATGTGGGCGATCGCCATCCTCACCATGGTGGTGGGCACGGTGACGGCGGTCGCGCAGTCCGACGTGAAACGGATGCTGGCCTACTCGTCAGTCGCACACGCCGGGTTCATCCTCACCGGCGTCATCGCCTTGAACGAGAATGGGCTCTCAGCAACGTTGTTCTATTTGTTCGCATACGGTTTCAGCACGCTGGGGGCGTTCGCGGTCGTCAGCGTGGTCCGCAACGCGGACGGTGACGAGGAAACCGACATGAGGAAGTGGGCGGGGCTCGGCCGCCAACATCCGTTGGTGGGCGTGGTGTTCTCCCTGTTCCTGCTTGCGTTCGCGGGGATTCCGTTGACCAGCGGGTTCGTCAGCAAGTTCGCGGTCTTCAAGGCCGCCGCGGAGGGTGGTGCGGCTCCGCTGGTGATCGTCGGCGTGATCGCCAGCGCCGTTGCGGCGTACTTCTACGTGCGGGTGATCGTGTTGATGTTCTTCACCGATCCTCCCGAGGACGCCCCGACGGTCATCGTCCCCACTGCGCTGAGCACTGCCACCATCACCCTGACGGCGGCGATCACGCTTCTGCTGGGTGCCCTGCCGCAGCCACTGCTCGACCTGGCGAACCACGCCAACCAGTTCCTGCGCTAGCGTGCGGTCATGAGTGACGAGGTACTTGTCGACGACGTCGGGCCGGTGCGGGTGCTGACCATGAATCGGCCCGAGTCGCGAAACGCGTTGAGCCGTGAGCTGATCAGGGCGCTGTACGCGGCGCTGAAGACCGCCGACGCGGGCGAGG
This sequence comes from Mycobacterium sp., assembly GCA_025966225.1. Taxonomy (GTDB): domain Bacteria; phylum Actinomycetota; class Actinomycetes; order Mycobacteriales; family Mycobacteriaceae; genus Mycobacterium. Next base: position 2,408 of record JAOPVI010000340.1, read on the forward strand.
CCGTGCGCGCCGTCGTCATCACCGGCGCCGATCCCGCGTTCTGCGCAGGCGTCGACCTCAAGGAAGCGGCCCGCGACGGGCTGAAGTACTTCGACGAGTTCAGGACGCACAGCTGCATCTCCGCGGTCGCCGACATGCGCACGCCGATCATCGGGGCGATCAACGGGGCAACCTTCACCGGCGGCCTCGAACTGGCGTTGGGGTGCGACTTCCTGATTGCATCGGAGCGGGCTTTCTTCGCCGACACGCACGCGCGCGTCGGGATTCTGCCAGGGGGCGGCATGACCGCCCGGCTCCCTCAGGTAGTCGGTGGCGCGATGGCACGCCGATTGTCGATGACCGGCGAGGTGGTGGATGCCGCCCGTGCGGAACACATCGGCTTGGTCACCGAGGTCGTCGCCCACGATCGCGTGGTCGCGCGCGCCGTCGAACTGGCCGCCCAGGTCGCCGAGGTGCCAGGCCCGACCATGTTGGCACTCAAGGAGATCTACGACATTGGGACGGGCGCGGTCATCGGGCCGGCACTTGCCGCCGAGGATGCCATTGCCGGTGCGCAGGAACACGACCAAGCCGGGCTCGGCGAGCGGTTTCGTGCGGTGTCCGAACGCAACAAGTCCCAGCTCGGCGGCGACTGACCCGTCACGCCACCACACCGTGGACGACGATGGCGGCGGTCTGATCCACCCAGTGCTCGTCCAGCTGCTCGCCAGGCTGTAGCAGCATCGACAGCAGCGTGGCACCGCCGATCACCTCGATGAGCCGTCCCGGATCGACGTCGGAGTGCACCTCGCCACGCTCCACGGCGTGGACGAGTCGCTCCCGCACCACGTCGAACACCCCGATGAACCGGCCCATGACGCGGGTATTCAAGTCGGGGTCGGCGGCCATGTCGGCGATCAGGCCCGGCAACGCCGCGCGGACCAGCGGGCTGGTGAATACGTCACGCGCCGCGGCGATCATCGCCCGGATGTCAGCTGCGACATTCCCCTCCGGGGTGGCCAACGCCGTCGGCGCCGCGGGGAACGCCGCCTCGTGGACGAGGTCGGCCTTGCTGGACCAACGGCGGTACAACGCCGTCTTCGTGGTGCCTGCCCGCTCGGCGACCGCGGCCATCGTGAGGCTCGAATATCCAATTTCGACAAGCAGATCCGCCGTGGCCTCCAATATGGCAGCGTCGATTCTCGGGTCGCGCGGGCGCCCGGCGCTCGTGCTCTTGTCAACCAGACGCTGGTCTGCTTTCATAACGCTACGCAGAGTATCGTAATTACTCGGAAAGGTGAATCTGTGGCTAACGAACCGGCCGTCGAGGACATCGACCACATGCAGCGCTCCAGCCGGGACGTCGCGACGTTGCCCGGAGTCATGTCCGCATGGCTGTCCACCGTGATGCCCGGCGGCACCGCCCCAGAGGTGACCGTGGAGAGCGGCATCGATTCGAACGGAATGTCCTCGGAGACCATCGTCCTGACTGGCCGTTGGACCGACGACGGTCAACCCGTCGAGCAGAAGTGGGTGGCCCGGGTCGCACCGTCCACCGCGGATGTGCCGGTGTTCCCGACCTACCGGCTGGATCACCAGTTCGACGTCATCAGGATGGTCGGGGAACTGACCGACGTGCCGGTCCCCCGCGTCAGATGGATCGACGACACGGGGTCGGTGCTCGGAACGCCGTTCTTCCTGATGGATCACGTCGACGGCATCGTCCCGCCGGACGTCATGCCCTACACGTTCGGAGGTAACTGGTTCGCCGACGCGCCCGTCGAACGGCAGCGCGAGCTTCAGGACTCGACCGTCGAGGTGTTGGCGACGCTGCACTCGATACCGGAGGCGGACAAGATGTTTGGCTTCCTGTCCGAGATCGACCCGCCGGGACCCAACCCGCTGCGCAGACACTTCGGCTGGCTGAAGGACTGGTATGCCTTCGCCGTGCCCGACATCGGCGCGGCTCCCCTCGTCGAACGCGCCTTGAGCTGGCTCGAGGACAACTTCCCCGATGACGTCGCGGCGTCCGAACCCGTGCTGGCGTGGGGTGACGCGCGCATCGGCAACGTGCTCTACGAGGACTTCCGACCAGTGGCGGTGCTCGACTGGGAGATGGCTACCGTAGGACCACGCGAGCTCGACGTGTCGTGGATCGTGTTCGCGCACATGGTGTTCCAGGAGCTCGCTGGCCTGGCCGGACTGCCCGGGCTGCCCCACGTCATGCGCGAAGAGGACGTGCGGGCCACTTATGAACAACTGACTGGCGCCACCCTGGGCAACCTGGATTGGTTCTACGTCTACTCCGGCGTGATCTGGTGCTGCGTCTTCATGCGGACCAGCGCCAGACGGGTGCGCTTCGGGGAGATCGAGGCGCCCGACGACGTCGAATCGCTGTTCTATCACGCGGCGCTGCTGAAAAGACTTATCGGAGAGGACAACTGATGCTCGGCCCCATGGATGAATTTCCCGTCCACCAGATTCCCCAGCCCATCGCATGGCCTGGGTCGTCGGATCGCAACTTCTACGACCGGTCCTACTTCAACGCCCACGATCGCACCGGCGACATCTTCCTCATCTCCGGCATCGGCTACTACCCCAACCTGGGCGTCAAGGACGCCTTCGTCCTAGTACGGCGCGGTGACGAGCAGACCGCCGTGCACCTGTCCGACGCCGTCGACCAGGACCGGCTCAACCAGAACGTGCTGAACTACCGGGTCGAGGTCAAGGACCCGCTGCACTCACTGCGCATCGTGATGGACGAAACCGAGGGCATGGCCGTCGATCTCACCTGGAATGGATTGTTCGACGTCGTCCAGGAGCAACGGCACATCCTGCGTGCGGGCACCCGGGTGACGCTCGACGCGCAGCGGTTTGCGCAACTCGGTTCGTGGAGCGGGCACATCGCCATCGACGGCCAGGAGATTCCGGTGGACCCGTCCGTGTGGATCGGATCCCGGGACAGGTCGTGGGGCATTCGACCCATCGGCGAAGCCGAACCCGCAGGGCGGCCCGCAGATCCGCCGTTCGAGGGCATGTGGTGGCTCTACGTGCCGATGGCGTTCGACGACTTCTCGATCGTGCTCATCATCCAGGAGGACCCAAGCGGCTTCCGATCGCTCAACGACTGCACCCGGATCTGGAAGGACGGCAGGGTCGAGCAGATGGGCTGGCCACGGATCAAGATCCACTACACCCCGGGGACTCGCATCCCGACGGGCGCCACCATCGACGCCACCGCTCAGGACGGTTCACCCGTGCACTTTGACGTGGAATCCAAACTGCCAGTGCCGATTCACGTCGGAGGCGGCTACGGCGGCGACTCGGACTGGATCCACGGCATGTGGAAGGGCGACAAGTTCACCGAACGTCTGACCTACGACATGACCGACCCGGCGATCATCGGGCGGGCCGGCTTCGGCGTCATCGACCACGTCGGCAGCGCCTTATGCATAGAAGGAGACAAGCCTTCGGTCGAGGGCTGGGGCCTGTTCGAGCACGGCGCACTTGGCCGCCACGATCCGTCCGGATTCGCCGACTGGTTGACCGTCGCCGAGTAGCTTTCGCCCGCGAAACTGCGGTCAGATCGCCAGTTCGACGAATCTCGAGATCTGACAGCAGTTTCGACGACGTGGGCCTACGCGGTTTGTGGTTGTTTCGCCGCGACGCGGCCGAACACCATCGACTCCTCGATCCGGTCGAACCGGTGGTCGATGACGTCGAGCAGGTAGTTGTGCCTGACCTTCCATGGGCGGCGGATACCGGACCGCGGCAACGCATGCGGGGCGCGCTTCACGTAACCGGACTCTAGGTCGAAGGCGGGCTTCTCCTGTATCGGCGTGTCGCCTAGGTGTGGATAGGCATGGGTGTAGCCGTGAGCACCCATGTACTCCAAAAGCTTCGCCACCGCGCGCGCAGTCATGTCGGCGCGCAACGTCCACGATGCATTCGTGTAGCCGATGCACCACGCCATGTTCGGTACGTCCTCGAGCAGGTACTCCTTGTAGGCGAACCGGTCGGTGGGCTTCAGCTCGGCGCCGTCGATGCTCATCGCGACACCACCGAGGGCCTGCAACTGCAGTCCGGTCGCCGTCACGATCACGTCGGCATCGATGCGCCCGCCCGACTTCAGCACGATGCCCGTGGCATCCACGTGGTCGACGTGGTCGGTCACCACGTCTAGGCGGCCGTCCTTTATCTCCTGGTAGAAGTCTCCCTCGAGGATCACGCACAGGCGCTGGTCCCACGGGTTGTAGCGCGGCTTGAAATGGGTGTCGACGTCGTAGCCGGCGGGCAGGTACTGCAGGGCCGTTGCGCGGGCGACCTTCTTGAAGGTCTTCGGTGCCTTGCGGGCGAAGGCATAGCTGCCTATGGTGATGACCTTGAAGTACCCACGTGCGATCGCGTGAGATATCTTGCTAGGTAACGCCTTTCGGGCGACGTCGAGCACGGGGTTGATACGCGCCACCGACAACATGTAGGTGGGTGAGCGCTGCAACATCGTCACGTGCGACGCGTTCTTCGTCAGCGACGGGATCATGCTGATGGCCGTCGCGCCGCTGCCGATGACGACGAGCTTCTTGCCGGTGTAGTCCAACGACTCCGGCCAATACTGCGGATGCACCACCTGACCGGTGAAGTCCTCGAGTCCCGGAAACTCCGGCGAGTAAGGCGCGTCGTAGTCGTAGTAGCCCGTCCCGAAGAAGAGGAAGCGGCCGCGGTAGAGCGTTTCGACGCCGTCACGCGTGGTCCGCACGGTCCAGGTATCAGTGGCCGAGTCCCAGTCGGCGGATCGGACGTAGGTGCCGAATCGGATGTGACTGTCGATTCCATTCTTGCGGGCGGTCTCCGTCAGGTACTCGCGGATGTGTTCGCCGTCGGCCAGGTTCTCCGGCCGCGTCCACGGCTCATAGGGAAAGCTCAAGGTGAAGATGTCGCTGTCCGAGCGGATGCCCGGATAGCGGAACAGGTCCCAAGTGCCGCCGATGCGCTCGCGGCGCTCCAGGATGGTGTAGCTCAGCTGCGGATTCTTCTCGTGGATGCGGTAGGCCGCCCCAATACCCGAAATGCCCGCGCCGATGATGAGTACGTCCGAGTACTCGGGCTCGCCCATGGAGAACCTCCTTTGGTCCCAGTGCGTACCAGCCTAGGTGGTCAGGTATGCAGTGCGTCAACAATCTCCGCGAGCGAATCCACCGCGATGGGCCCCGGCTGGTAGACGCACACCTCATCAGCCACTCCGGCCACGCGATCGCGAATGTGCGCCGCCACCTCGGTGGGAGTGCCGCAGGCCGCGATGGTGTGCAGCACGTCGTCCTCGATGAGTGCACCCATGTCCTGCCAACGGCCCTGCTTGGACAGCGCGTTGAGCTCCGGCTGCAGATCGCCCCAGCCGTGGGCCTCGAGGACGGGCCGGTAGGCCGGCGTCGACCCATAGAAAGCGAGCAGCTGCCGAGTGGCCGTGTGGTCTGGGTCTTCCTCGGACCCGACGGACACGATGATCTCCGGAACGATCGCGAGCGTGGCCGGGTCGCGGCCTGCTGCCGCCAGCCCTTCGCCGACGGCCTTCATCGTGACTTCGTGGAGGAAGCGCTTCGACCCGAACGGCATGACCAACAGCCCGTCGGCGACCTCGGCGGTGGCCCTGGTGAGCCGCGGGCCGAGCGCGCCGACGTAGATCGGGGGCGGCCCGTACGAGTTGTCGCGTGGGGTGAAGTTCGGCGTCATCAGGGTGTGGCGATAGAACTCACCGCGGAAGTCCAGCCGCTCGCCCGTCGTCCAGGTTTCGAAGATCGCGCGCAGCGCACCGATAAGCTCGACCATCCGCGCGACGGGCTTGTCGAAGTCGGCGCCGAAGCGCTTCTCGATCTGCGTGCGGATCTGCGTGCCCAACCCAAGAGTGAAGCGACCCTGCGTGAGGATCTGGTGGTCGATCGCCTGGTGTGCCAGGTGAATCGGATTGCGCGGGAACGCGATCGCCACGTTGGTCATGAGGTCGAGCCCACCGACCGTCGACGCCAGCGTCAGCGGGGCGAACACGTCGTGTGGACCTTCGAAGGTGAACACTCCGCTGGCACCGGCATCGCGCAGCGCCCGCGCCCGATCGATCGCATCCGTTGGGCCGAACAGTGCCGTCATCACCTTCACGGTGCTGACCCTAATGCGACTTGGGCGCGGAAACCGTCGGTAGGCGTACGAAAACACGCCGAGATCGCCAGACTGGGGGCATGGTAGACGTCGTCGTCGTGGGTGCCGGGTTCGCAGGGTTGACGACAGCGCGGGAACTGGTCAAACACGGACACGACGTCGTCGTGCTCGAGGGCCGAGCTCGAGTCGGTGGGAGGTCGTACACGACGACGATCGCCGACGTCCCCGTCGACCTCGGCGGAACGTTCGTCGGGCCGACCCAGGTCGAAGTGCTCAAACTTGCCAAGGAGCTCGGCTGCGAGACCGTGCCGACCTACATCCAGGGCAAGAACCTCATCCGGTGGCGCGGCCGGGTGCGTTCATATCGCAGCACCATCCCGAAGCTCTCGATCCTTGAGCTGCTTGACGTTTCGCGCATCCAATGGCGTTTCGAGCGGCTCAGCAGACAGATCCCGCTCGCTGAACCGTGGGTCCCGACCGTCGCCCGCAAGCTCGACGCCCAGACGCTGGAATCGTGGCTGCGCTCGGTGCACGCCGGGAAGAGCACCCGGGACCTCATGGCGATCATGGCGCGGGTGACGTGGGGTTGCGAGGCCGATGAGGTGTCCATGCTTCATGCCGTGCGCTACGTGAAGGCCGCGGGCGGTCTCGGCTCGATGCTCGACGTCGAAGGGGGTGCCCAACAGGACCGCTTCCCCGCGGGCACCCAGCAGATTGCGCTGAGGATGGCCGACGCCCTCGGCGATCGGGTGAAGCTGTCGGCCCCCGTGCGACGCATCGAATTCGACGACGATGTCACGACCGTCCACACCGACGCGGGCGCGACGCGCACCCGCGCCGTCGTCATGGCGATCCCGCCGCAACATCGGTCCGCCGTCACGTTCGAACCCGCACTGCCCGAACAATTCGCCGAACTGCCGACGCATTGGCCGCAGGGCAACTTGAGCAAGGCCTACGCCGCCTACGACACCCCGTTCTGGCGAGCCGACGGCTGCTCGGGCGAAGCGCTGTCCGACGACGGACCGGTGTTCATCACGTTCGACGTGAGCCCCAATGAGGGTGGCCCAGGCATCCTGCTCGGCTTCACCGATGCGCGCACGTTCGACCCGCTATCCGCCGACAAGCGGCGGGAAGCGGCCCTCGACTGCTTCGCCGCGCTGTTCGGTGACGCCGCCCGCAGTCCCATCGACTATGTCGACCACTGTTGGGGGGCAGAGGAATTCGCGCCGGGCGGCCCGACGGCTGCGGTGCCGCCCGGCTCGTGGACGCGCTATGGGCGCTGGCTACGCACGCCCGTCAACGGCGTCTTCTGGGCGGGCACGGAAACGGCCGACGAGTGGACGGGGTTCCTCGACGGCGCCGTCCGTTCGGGACAGCGTGCGGCCGCGGAGGTCGTGGACTACTTGGCCGCTACGAGCTGAGCCGGGCCTCCCGCACGGACTCGACCAGGCTCCGCAAGTGGGCGTTGACCTCGTCGGGGCGTTCCAGGTTGGAGCAGTGCCCGCCCGACAACTCGACGAACGACACCAGATTCGGGGCGTCCGCGGCGATCCGGCGCGAGGCGACGATCGGGAGCAGCCGGTCCTTGCGGCTTCCGATGACCAAGGTCGGCACGGTGAGGTTGTTCAGCCCGATGTGCTTGGAGCCCATCGCGTCGACGAGCACCCTGGCCCAGCCACCGCGACCCGCGGGGGGCGTCTTCGCAAATAGGTCGAACACGAAGTCGGCGATCGCGGGATCGGCGTCGTGCCCGACCGCCAACGCGGCCACGAAACGCCGGCTCTGCTGCACCGAACCCGGAACCAGCGGAGCGGCGCCGAATCGCTTGAGCAGCAATCCGCCCGCACGTACCCGACTGGCCACCAGCGGGTGCGGCACCGAGAGGAACTGCACGTGCCGGAGCAGGTCGCCGGACGTCGTGTTGATCAAGGCGACGGCGTCGGCACACTGCCGGACTCGGGCCGGATACCGCTGGGCCCACGACTCGATCGCGATGCCACCCATCGAATGGCCCGCGATGACGGCCCGCTCCCCCGGCTTCAGCGTCGCGGCGAGCACCGCGTCGAGGTCGGCGGCCAAGAAGTCCAGCCCGTAGCCGCCGCGTTTCGGCACGCCGCTGCGGCCATGGCCACGGTGGTCGTACGCGATCACTTTGTAGTCGCCTGCCAGGTCGTTGATCTGGTTGGCCCACACCCGGATCGCGCAGGTGATGCCGTGGGCGAGCACGATCGGATATCCGTCGTCGGGGCCGAACACCTCGGTGTGGATGCGCACCCCGTCGGGTGAGCGGACCTCCACCCCGCGGCCCGTCGGCATGGCGTCGACCGGGGGGTACGGCCGCAATCGAGGACTCATTGCCAACTGCTCCCGTCCGCCGCGGCGCCCGTGCCACGGCCCGAGCATCTTAACGAGCCGAGCTGCGGGTGCGTTAGCCCGGCATTACTACGACGGGCTTGACCGCTTGGCCGGTCTTCGCGGCGGTCCACGCCTCACCGAAGTCAACAAGGGCAAACCTGCTCACCAACTTCTCGAGCGGGAGGTCGCCCCCTCGCCAGAGCCCGGCGAGCCGGGGAATGAAGACATGGGGTGTGCTGTCGCCTTCGACCACCCCGCGCACGCGCAGGCCCTTGGCCATGATCAGGCCAACCGGCAGTTCGGCGCTCAGCGCGCCGAGACCGACAAGCGCCAGGGTGCCGCACGATCGCAACGCGGAGAGTGCCGCGGCGATGACGTCTGGCAACGCGGTGGTGTCGACCGCCGCGGTCGGGCCACCACCGGTCAGGTCCATGAGCGCTGGCACGACGTCCTCGTCGGCCGGGTCGACCGTCGCGGTGGCCCCCAATTCGGTTGCCAACGTGCGCCGTTCGGGCACCGGGTCGACGGCAACCACCGTGCGGCAGCCGGCGATCCGCGCGCCCATCACCGCCGACAGTCCCACCGCCCCAGCACCGAACACGACGAGTGCGTCGGCTGGCCCGAGCGCCAGCGCGTTGAGCACCGTGCCCACCCCGGTCTGGACGCTGCAGCCGAGCGGCGCCGCCAGGGCCACGTCCATGGAGTGGTCCAACACGACGGTGTTCGCCGGTCGCGTCAGCGCATGCGTCGCGAAGCTGGACTGGCCGAAGAAGCCGCCCTTGATCGGGGTGCCGTCGAGGCGCAGCGCACTGGCCTCGTCGGCCCGGTCACCACGCATGTTGAGCTCGGTCGACGTGGTGCAGTACGCGGGCCTGTCCACGGCGCAGTTGGAGCAGCGACCGCAGCTGGCGAAGGTCAACACCACCTGCTGTCCCTCCCGCGCGACCGCCTGCGGGCCCACGGCCAACACCGTGCCGGCCCCCTCGTGCCCGAACACCATGGGCAGTCTTCGGGCCGGCCAGCGGGCCGACAGGCTGACGTCGGTGTGGCAGATTCCGACCGCCTCGACGCGAACCAGCACCTCGTCGTCGACGGGCGGCCGTATCTGGACGTCCGTCACCTGTGGATCGGCGCCCTCTTCGAGCAGGACCGCGGCGCGAGCTTCCATCACCCGGGGATGTTAAATGGTTTGGATGCGCGCCATACACATCGCCCGGCTGGATGGACCGCACGCCGCGGAGCTCGTCGAGGTCGATGAACCCACATGGCCGGACGGTGTCGTGATCGACGTTCACGCCGCGGGCGTCGCCTTCCCCGACGCCCTTCAGACCAGAGGGCTCTACCAGCACAAGCCCGAGCTGCCCTATGTGCCTGGCGCCGAAGTCGCGGGCGTGGTGCGCAGCGCGCCCTCCGACGCTCACGTGAGTGCGGGCGACCGTGTCGCGGCGCTGACGCTGCTGTCCGGGGCAATGGCGGAAGTCGTTGCGCTACCGGCCGATCGGGTCTTCAAGCTGCCCGACTCGGTGTCGTTCGCGGCGGGCGCGGGCCTGTTGTTCAACGACCTCACGATGCACTGCGCCTTGCGTACCCGCGGCCGACTTGCCCCCGGCGAGACGGTGCTGGTGCATGGTGCCGCGGGCGGAATCGGCACTTCAACCCTGCGGTTGGCGCCTGCCTTCGGGGCGGGGCGCGTGATCGCGGTGGTGAGCTCCGAGGCGAAGGCCGACGTCGCGCGCGCCGCGGGCGCGTCCGACGTCGTGCTGGCCGACGGATTCAAGGACGCAGTCAAGGAGTTGACGGGCGGGCGCGGCGTCGACATCGTCGTCGACCCCGTCGGCGGTGACCGCTTCACCGACTCGCTGCGATCGCTGGCCCCTGGTGGGCGGCTGCTGGTGGTCGGCTTCACCGGCGGAGAGATTCCCACGGTCAAGGTGAATCGACTACTGCTCAACAACGTTGACGCCGTCGGTGTCGGCTGGGGCGCATGGGCAGCTACCCACCCGGGCTACCTATTGGAGCAGTGGGGCGAACTCGAGCCTCTGCTGGCCTCCGGAACGGTCTCCGCACCCGAGCCCGTCGTCTACCCGCTCGAGCGCGCGGGCGATGCCATCGCGTCGCTCGAAGAGCGCACCGCCGCGGGCAAGGTCGTCGTCAAGGTGCGCTGAATTGCGCACCGCAATAAATTCATTCGCGACGCCATTTTGACGGCAGATACACCACACAGACATTCTTCAGCCATTGTTCAGCCTCGCGGATTACTACAATCGTGCGGGCACGACGAGGCGCGTCCGCGCGCATTCTTCTCACGCAATATGAATAGCCGGCCGATCCTGTGGCCCGACGACCGGCGCGGTCGTGGTGCCCGAAACCGTGTGGCACACAAACGGGTCCGGTCGGCACTTCGTCAGGCCTGCTCCCGACCGGCCATACAAGCAAACGCAAGAACAACCGAAGTTGAACAGTTGGATACATTCGCTGGGATTCTTTTGGTCTTGGCTGTTCACGCCCGCAAACAACTATTTCGCAGGTAGAGATTCGGTCACTGCGCGGTTACTGTCTGCCTGTCAAAACCACTGTCTTTCCTCAAAATCGGGAGTCGTCGTGAAGGTTCGTCAGTCCGCGTCGTTGGTGGCCGGTGTCTGCACGCTATGCGTTGCGGCGTCGGGATCGGTTACGCCACTTCCGGTGGCCGCGGCCGCCGGGACCTCCGGTGCGCCCGTCTCCCGCCCCTTCGAACTGACGGCATCGCAGGGGGTACTGATCGACTCCATAAACGTCGCGAGCCTGCCCGCGCAGAACTTCATCACGGCCCTGACCGCCGTCGCCGGTGCGGCCGGCGGGAGCGGCGGCAATGCCAGCCTTCAGGCCTTGCCGAACCTCTTGTACAGCCAGCTCGTCGCGGGCACGTTGACTCAAGCCTCGGCGAATACCGCGATCAACGCCGCGCTGGCGAACGAACAGACGGCCCTGACCGCTCTGGGCGCGACGCCCCAAAAGATCATCACCACCGACCTCGCCGCCATCAGCACGCTGCTCGCCGACTTTGGCCTTGGCGCGATTGGCGCGACGGCTGCGGCCACGCCGTTCAAGGAGGCGTCCGTCGCGTCCGGCGCCACGGCAGCCGATGCCGGGGGCACCTCGGTGAATCTCGCGAACGCCTTGAGTCTGCCGCTGCAGAACTTCGTCACCGTCCTCAACGCCCTCGCGGGCGCAGCCGGAGGAGGCAACGGACTCGGCGGTGGCGGAGCCACCAGCCTCCAGGCGCTGCCCAACCTCCTCTACAGCCAACTGGTCGCAGGCACCTTGACCGAAGCCTCGGCGACCACGGCGATCAACGCCGCCCTGGCCACCGAACAGACGGCGCTCACCAACCTGGCGGCCACCCCCCAGAAGATCATCACCACCGACGTCGCAGTCCTGTCCGCACTCTTCGGCGGTCTTGGCACGACGTCGCTCGCGACCGACCGGTCGACGATCGCTCCCACCGTCAACGCGGCGGCCGCACCAGCCGACGCCGGCGGCACCGCAGTGGATGTCACCAACGTCTTGGGTCTGCCTCTACAGAACGGGGTTACCGTCCTCAACGCCCTCGCGGGCGCAGCCGGAGGGGGCAACGGAATCGGCGGTGGCGGAGCCACCAGCCTCCAGGCCCTGCCCAACCTCCTCTACAGCCAACTGGTCGCAGGCACCTTGACCCAAGCCTCGGCGACCACCGCCATCAACGCCGCCCTGGCCACCGAACAGACGGCGCTCACCAACCTGGCGGCCACCCCCCAGAAGATCATCACCACCGACGTCGC
>JAOPVI010000348.1 GCA_025966225.1 Mycobacterium sp.
CGAGCCGGCCGATGACGCCGAGGGACTTGGTGTTGTCGAGGGTGACGAGGTGGTCGAAGCTCTCGCGGAGGCGCCGGAGGTGCACGAGGCCGCGGTTGAGGCGGCTGACGATGCCGAGGTGGTCGCCGACGACGTAGCCGAGCCCGAACCCGTCGCGGAGCAACCGCGCAGGCGGTGGTGGCGGCGCGGCTGATCAGCCGCAATGACGTCTCTGGCATCCTGAACGCATGACCGCGCCAGTCGACAGCGGCGGTGCCGTGAAGACCGGCCGACGTGAGCGCTACACGATGCTCGGTACCGGTGCCGTCCTGGCAGGTGCGCTTACCTACATCGGCCTTTCCGATCCACATCGCCCCGGCTTTCTGTACCCGACGTGCCCCTTCCAGGCGCTAACGGGTTGGGAGTGTCCTGGCTGCGGCGGTCTTCGCATGACGCACGACGTCTTGCACGGCGACTTGTCCGCAGCCGTGGTCGACAACGCCTTCCTACTGCTCGGGCTGCCCATGCTGGCGATTTGGCTGCTGGTGCGCTGGCGCCGTGGCGAGCGCCTGATGCCCGTACCCGCCATTGCCACGGTCGTCGTCGCCGCATTGGCGTGGACGATCGTTCGGAATTGGCCAGGGTTCCCGCTGGTCCCGACGCTGCTCGGGGGGTAGTGCGGCCGCTGCGCTGATACACTCGGGAGGCGGGCCGGTGCAGTCCCGGACATACGTTTTCCGGACTGCGGAGGTACCGTCAGTGCTGTTCTCGGCATTGCCAAGGGCTCAAGGGTTGTACGACCCCGAGCATGAATCAGACTCCTGCGGCGTCGCCATGGTCGTCGACATCCAGGGGCGCCGCTCACATTCCATCGTCACCGACGGCCTGACTGCGCTCGAACATCTCGAGCACCGCGGGGCGGCTGGGGCCGAGCCGAACAGCGGTGACGGGGCAGGCATTCTGTTGCAACTGCCCGTGGACTTGTTGCGGGCCGCCGTGGAGTTCGCCCTGCCGGAGCCAAACCCGAACGGTGCCAACACCTTCGCCGCTGGGATCTGCTTCCTCCCACAGGATCCGGTCACCCGGGCAACCGTCCGCGAGCGCATCGAATCCATCGCCGCGGAAGAAGACCTGGAAGTGCTTGGCTGGCGTGAGGTTCCGGTCGACCCCGATCGTGCCGAGATCGGCGCGACGGCGCTGGGGTGCATGCCGTACATGGCGCAACTCTTCGTTGCGGCGCAGGCCCGCGACGGCGTCCGGCCCGGCGGCATCGAGCTAGATCGCCGGGTCTATCCATTCCGCAAGCGCGCCGAGCGCAGCGAGGTGTACTTCCCGTCGCTGTCCAGTCGGACGATGGCCTACAAGGGCATGCTCACGACAATGCAGCTGTCGCAGTTCTTCCCGGATCTGCGTGACGAACGTTGCAAGAGCGCGATCGCGATCGTGCACAGCCGATTCTCGACCAACACCTTCCCGTCGTGGCCGCTGGCGCATCCCTTCCGGTTCGTCGCCCACAACGGCGAGATCAACACCGTGCGGGGAAACCGCAACCGCATGCACGCCAGGGAAGCGATGCTGGCGAGTGCCAGGATCCCGGGCGACCTCGGGCGGCTGTCGCCGATCTGTACGCCCGACGCGTCGGACTCCGCCTCGTTCGACCAGGTGCTGGAGCTGCTACACCTCGGTGGGCGCAGCCTGCCGCACGCCGTCCTGATGATGATCCCCGAGGCCTGGGAGAACAACGCCACGATGGACCCCGAGCGGCGGGCCTTCTGGCAATTCCATGCTTCGTTGATGGAACCGTGGGACGGACCGGCCTGCGTGACGTTCACCGATGGGTCGGTCGTGGGAGCGGTATTGGACCGCAACGGATTACGGCCGGGCCGGTGGTGGCGGACCATCGATGACCGGATCATCCTGGCCAGTGAGAGCGGCGTGCTCGACGTGCCGCCGGGAGAGGTCGTCGCAAAGGGCAGGCTCGAGCCAGGCAAGATGCTCCTGATCGACACGGTCGCCGGTCGCATCGTCTCCGACGACGAGCTGAAGGACCAACTCGCCACGGCCGAGGCCTACGACGAATGGTTGCACGCGGGCCTGCTGGACCTGAAGACACTGCCCGGTCGGAGCAGGGTGCAGCCCAACCACGATTCGGTGGTGCGCCGTCAGATCGCCTTCGGCTATACCGAGGAAGAGCTTCGCATCATGTTGACGCCGATGGCGGCCGCCGGTGCGGAACCGTTGGGCTCCATGGGAACCGACACGCCTACGGCCGTACTGTCGGAGCGATCTCGACTGCTCTACGACTATTTCGTCGAACTGTTCGCCCAAGTCACCAACCCACCGTTGGACGCCATCCGCGAAGCGGTCGTCACCTCGATGTCGCGGGTGATGGGGCCGGAACACAACCTCTTGGACCCGTCGGCGGCCTCCTGTCGCCAGATCGTGCTGGGCTGGCCGGTGCTGGACAACGACGAGCTCAACAAGATCGTGCACATCAACGACGATGGCGAACAGCCGGGACTGCGGACCGCCGTGCTGCGTGCGCTGTACGACGTCGAGCGCGGAGGCGAGGGGCTGGCCGATGCGTTGGAGGACTTGCGAATCCGCGCGTGCGAGGCCATCGCGAAGGGCGCAAGGACGCTCGTCATCTCCGACCGTGACTCCGACCACACCAAGGCGCCGATCCCGTCTCTTATTGCGGTCTCGGCCGTACACCACCACCTCGTTCGGACGAAGGAACGCACCACGGTAGCGCTCGTCGTGGAGAGCGGTGATGCGCGAGAGGTGCACCACATCGCGATGCTCATCGGCTTCGGCGCGGCGGCCGTGAACCCGTACCTGGCGTTCGAGTCGATCGAAGACCTGATCCGCGAGGGTGAGTTGACCGGGATCGAACCGGCCACCGCGGTGCGCAACTATCTCAAGGCGCTCGGCAAGGGCGTCATGAAAGTGATGAGCAAGATGGGCATCTCGACCGTCGCTTCCTACACGGGGGCGCAGGCGTTCGAGGCCATCGGGCTGAATCGCGACGTCGTCGACGAGTACCTCACGGGCACCCCGAGCCAGCTCGGCGGGGTGGGGCTCGACGTGCTCGCTGAAGAGGTGAAGCTCCGTCACCGCAGGGCCTACCCGGAGAACCCGACTGAACGTGTCCATCGCCGGCTCGAGGTAGGTGGTGAGTACGCGTTCCGGCGCGAAGGCGAATTACATCTCTTCACTCCGGAAGTCGTCTTCCTGCTGCAACATTCGACACGAACGGGTCGCCACGAGGTTTTCGAGCAGTATTCTGACGAGGTCAACCGGCTGGCCCGCGAGGGCGGGGCGCTACGTGGGTTGTTCGAATTGAAGACGGGAGTTCGCCCACCCGTACCGCTCGAAGAGGTGGAATCCGTCGAGTCCATCGTGTCCCGGTTCAACACCGGCGCGATGAGCTACGGGTCCATCTCCGCCGAGGCGCACGAAACCATGGCCATCGCCATGAACAAGATTGGTGGACGGTCGAACTCGGGCGAGGGCGGCGAAGACGTCGACCGGCTCTACGATCCGCGCAGGCGCAGCGCCGTCAAGCAGGTCGCGTCGGGCCGTTTCGGAGTGACGAGCGACTACCTGGTCAACGCGACGGACATTCAGATCAAGATGGCCCAGGGTGCCAAGCCGGGGGAAGGCGGTCAGCTGCCGGGTTACAAGGTCTACCCGAACATCGCCAAGACGCGGCACTCCACGCCAGGAGTGGGACTGATTTCGCCACCGCCGCACCATGACATCTATTCGATCGAGGACCTGGCGCAGCTCATCCACGATCTGAAGAACGCCAATTCGCAGGCGCGCATCCACGTCAAACTGGTCAGCTCGGTCGGCGTCGGCACCGTGGCTGCCGGGGTGTCCAAGGCGCATGCCGACGTGGTGCTGATCTCCGGCTACGACGGCGGCACCGGCGCAGCGCCGTTGACGTCGTTGAAGCACGCAGGTGCGCCGTGGGAGATCGGCCTCGCCGACACCCAACAGACGCTGGTGCTCAACGGTCTTCGAGATCGGATCACCGTGCAGTGCGACGGCGGCATGCGCACGGCTCGCGACGTGATCGTCGCCGCGCTGCTCGGTGCCGAGGAATACGGCTTCGCCACGGCACCGCTCGTCGTGTCCGGCTGCATCATGATGCGGGTCTGCCACCTCGACACGTGCCCAGTCGGGGTCGCCACCCAGAACCCAGAACTTCGCGCCAGGTTCAACGGAAAGCCGGAATTCGTCGAGAACTTCTTCACATTCATCGCGCAGGACGTCCGGAAGTACCTGGCCGAGTTGGGCTTCCGCAGCATCGACGAGGCGGTCGGCCATCCCGAGCTGCTCGATACGGCTCCCGGAGTCGCGCACTGGAAGAGTCAGGGCCTCGATCTCAGCCCGATCTTCGCAACGCCGACGGACGCACACGGTGCCAAGCTGCCGCAGCGCAGGCGGTTGCGTGACCAGGACCACGCATTGGAGCACGCCCTGGATCAAACGCTCATCGCATTGGCCGAGGGC
This sequence comes from Mycobacterium sp., assembly GCA_025966225.1. GTDB lineage: Bacteria > Actinomycetota > Actinomycetes > Mycobacteriales > Mycobacteriaceae > Mycobacterium. The sequence continues at coordinate 4,501 of JAOPVI010000348.1, forward strand.
GCCCTCGAGGACGCGCATCCAGTGCGGCTCGAATTGCCGGTGCGCAACGTGAACCGGACCGTGGGCACATTGCTCGGTTCGGAGGTGACCAGACGGTACGGCGCACAAGGGCTGCCGACCGACACCATCCACATCACCTTGACCGGATCTGCGGGGCAGTCGCTTGGCGCGTTCCTTCCGTCGGGTATCACGCTGGACATGGTCGGCGACGCCAACGACTATGTCGGAAAGGGGCTTTCGGGAGGGCGGGTCATCGTCCGACCGGATGAAGACGTGTTGTTCATCCCCGAGGACAACGTGATCGCAGGCAACACCCTGGTCTTCGGTGCCACCTCGGGGCAGGTGTTCCTGCGCGGCCGCGTCGGCGAGCGGTTCTGCGCGCGCAATTCTGGCGCACTGGCCGTCGTGGAGGGCGTCGGCGACCACGCGTGCGAGTACATGACCGGGGGACGCGTCGTCGTGCTCGGTGATACGGGCCGCAACATGGCCGCCGGAATGTCCGGCGGCATCGCCTTCGTGCTTGGCCTCGACCCGGCCAAGGTCAATACCGAGATGGTGGAGCTGCAGCGCCTCGAACCCGAGGACCTCACCTGGCTGCAGGACGTCGTTGCGCAGCACGAACGTCACACCGGGAGCACGGTGGCGCGCTCTCTGTTGTCCGACTGGCCAAGGCGCAGTGCTCAATTCACCAAGGTGATGCCCGTCGACTATCAGCGCGTACTTCAGGCCACCCGAATGGCCAAGGCCGAGGGGCGCGACGTGGACACCGCGATCATGGAGGCGACCCGTGGCTGACCCGACAGGCTTCCTCAAGGTCGCGAAGATCGATGCGGCCAAGCGCCCCGTCGACGAACGCGTGGGCGACTGGCACGAGGTCTACGAACAACAGAATCCGCACGAGCGGGCGGGCGAGGTGTCGCAACAGGCCAGGCGTTGCATGGACTGTGGAATCCCGTTCTGCCACTCCGGCACCGCAGGCTGTCCGCTCGGGAATCTGATCCCCGAGTGGAACGACCTGGTGCGGCGTGGCCGATGGAATGCCGCGAGCGACCGGCTTCACGCCACCAACAACTTCCCCGAGTTCACCGGCCGACTGTGTCCGGCCCCGTGCGAGGCGGCGTGCGTGCTGTCGATCTCCGATGAGCACACCGGCGGCGCGGTGACCATCAAGCGGATCGAGCAGACGATCGTCGACCAGGCTTGGATGGACGGCACCATCGAAGCCCAGTTGGCGGCCATCTCAACGGGGAAGAGTGTCGCGGTCGTCGGCTCGGGCCCCGCGGGATTGGCCGCCGCCCAACAGTTGACCCGGGCCGGGCATCGCGTCACGGTGTACGAGCGTGACGACCGGCTCGGTGGATTGATGCGATACGGCATTCCCGAATACAAGTTGGAGAAGGCGACGCTGAATCAGCGGTTGGCGCAGATGCGGGCCGAGGGGACGCGTTTCGTCACCGACTGCGAAGTGGGCGTGGACGTCTCCGTCGAGACCCTGCGGGGACAGTACGACGCGGTCGTACTCGGCATCGGGGCATTGCGGGCTCGCGACAATCAGGTCGAAGGGCGCCAGCTGAACGGTGTGCATTTGGCGATGGAACATCTGGTGCCGGCCAACAAGGAGTGTGAAGGTGACGGCGCGTCGTCGATAAGCGCCAAGGGCAAGCACGTGGTCATCATCGGCGGTGGTGACACCGGTGCCGACTGTCTCGGCACCGCTCACCGGCAGGGGGCGGCCTCGGTCACCCAGTTGGACTACAACGCCGAGCCACCCGAGTTGCGCGACGATAGCCGTTCACCGTGGCCGACGTGGCCGATGGTGCTGCGTACGTCGCCTGCACACGCCGAGGGTGGCGCGCGCAAGTACGAAGTCGCGGTGCAACGCTTCGTCGGTGACGACCGCGGCAACCTTCGTGCGATGGAGATCGCGGAAGTAAGGGTCGAACGGGACGCAGAGGGCCGTCGCGTCATCACACCCGTCGGCGACTCGATCGAAATCCCTTGCGAGCTAGCGCTTCTGGCCATCGGCTTCGATGGTGTCGAACACATGGCCCTGCTGGACGGACTCGGGCTGCAGCTCAACAAGCGCGGTGCGCTCCCATGTGGCTCTGACTGGCAGACCGACGCGCCAGGCGTGTTCGTGTGTGGTGACGCGCACCGGGGTGCATCACTGGTCGTGTGGGCGATCGCCGAAGGGCGCAGTGCGGCCCACGCCGTCGACGCCTACCTGATGGGTGAGTCGGATTTGCCCGCGCCGGTCAGGCCGAGCGCGCTTCCGCTGGCCGTCGTCTGAATCGATTAACGACTATGCTCATGCGACGTGAGTAGACGCGGAAAGATCGTCTGTACGCTCGGTCCGGCGACGGGCACCGACGAGGCCGTCAGGGCGCTGGTCGAGGCCGGAATGGACGTAGCGCGGCTGAACTTCAGCCATGGGGACTACGTCGATCACGAGGCCGCGTACAAGCGCATTCGGGCGGCCTCCGACGTGACGGGACGGGCCGTCGGCATCCTCTGTGACCTGCAGGGACCCAAGATCCGGCTGGGCAGATTCGCGGACGGACCCACGGTGTGGGTCGCTGGCGAGACGGTGCGGATCACGGTCGAGGACTTCGAGGGCGACCACGACCGGGTGTCGACCACCTACAAGCGCCTGGCCAAGGACGCCAGCCCAGGTGACCGCGTGCTCGTCGACGACGGCAACGTCGGCTTGGTGGTCGAGCACGTCGACGGCAACGACGTCGTGTGCACGGTCACCGAGGGCGGCAAGGTGAGCAACAACAAGGGCATGTCGCTACCCGGCATGAACGTCTCAGCCCCCGCGCTCTCGGAGAAGGACATCGCGGACCTCGAGTTCGGGCTGCGGCTCGGCGTCGACCTGGTCGCACTGTCCTTTGTGCGCTCACCTGCGGACATCGAGCTAGTGCACGAGGTGATGGACCGGGTCGGTCGGCGCGTGCCCGTCATCGCCAAGCTGGAGAAGCCGGAGGCCGTCGAGAACCTCGAGGCCATCGTGCTGGCCTTCGACGCGATCATGGTCGCCCGCGGCGACCTCGGCGTCGAGCTGCCGCTCGAAGAGGTGCCGTTGGTGCAGAAGCGCGCCATCCAGATGGCACGGGAGAATGCCAAGCCCGTCATCGTCGCCACCCAGATGCTCGAGTCGATGATCGAGAACTCCCGGCCCACCCGCGCGGAGGCCTCCGACGTCGCCAACGCCGTGCTCGACGGGGCCGATGCGGTCATGTTGTCCG
>JAOPVI010000267.1 GCA_025966225.1 Mycobacterium sp.
CCCTGACCCTGCAGGAATCGACTTATTCCGCGGTTCAGTACATCCCGCTGACCGATGTCGTCGGCACCGCGCTCAGCCGCAGCGAATCGACGACGTACTGCCCGTACAAGGGCGAGGCGAACTACTACCACGTGACCGCCGCGGGTGACACCGTCGACGACGTCATCTGGACCTACGAGCAGCCCTACCCGGCCGTCGCGGCCATCGCAGGCCACGTCGCCTTCTACGCCGACAAGGCCGACGTCGTCGTGGCCTAACCTCAATGCCGTGACCAGTTCGGCGACCGCCGTGTGCAGCGTGGTCTTCGGGGGTCCTGCCAACCCGTCGATGACCCTGTCGCCGCTCCGCCGCGGGCCGGGCGACCCGTGTTACCAACTGGTCGACGGCGCCATCTGGAAGACCACCTTGATGCCCAGCGGGCCAGTCACCGCGCGCATCACGACGTCGGCACGCAACGCCGTCGATTGTGAGGCATGGGGAGGCGGCGCAAGCGAATTCGTCGAGCGGCTGCCGGCCTGGCTGGGCGCCGAGGACGACGCGACGGGCTTCGCCCCCACCGAGCCGACCATCGCCGCCGCGCACCGAAATGTGCCTCATCTGCGGCTCGGGCGCACCTCCCGCGTGCTCGAGGCGCTCATCCCTGCCGTGCTCGAACAGCGGGTGGCGGGCAAGGACGCTTTTCGCGCATGGCGGCTGCTCGTCACCAAGTACGGCGCCCCGGCCCCTGGTCCGGCACCCGAGCGCATGCGCGTACCGCCGCCGTCGGACGTGTGGCGCCGCGTCCCATCGTGGGAGTTCCACCTGGCCAACGTCGACCCGGGGCGCGCCCGGACCATCGTCGGTTGTGCTCAGCGCGCGGACTCGCTCGAGCGGCTGACGAGGCGCCGGTCCGAGCAGAGGCGCGCCGCGCTGCGGTCGCTGCCCGGGGTCGGGGAGTGGACGGCAGCCGAGGTCGCGCAGCGTGCCTGGGGCGACGCCGATGCCATCTCGGTCGGCGATTACCACCTGTCGAACATGATCGGGAGCACGCTCCTCGGCCACCGGATCGACGATCAGGAGATGATCGAACTGTTGGAGCCGCTGCGCCCCCACAGGCAGCGCGCGGTCCGCCTACTCGAGGTCAGTGGACTTGCGCGCAATCCCCGTTTCGGGGCGCGGCAGGCCATCCCCGACCTGCGCGCCCTATAGCCGAAACGGTTAGCGCGACCCCTTCGCGGGTAGGCCTTCCGATGACGAAGCCAAAGGAGGCACACATGCCAGGATTCACGATTCCCGGAATGTCGGGCAAAGACGGCCGCGAGGTCGCAGACCTGCTACAGAAGCAGCTCAGCACGTACAACGACCTGCATCTGACCCTCAAGCACGTGCATTGGAACGTCGTCGGCCCGAACTTCATCGGCGTCCACGAGATGATCGACCCGCAGGTCGAGTTGGTCCGCGGCTACGCAGACGAGGCCGCCGAGCGCATCGCGGCACTCGGTGTGTCGCCGCAAGGCACTCCCGGCGCGATCATCAAGGACCGTACGTGGGATGACTACTCGGTGGGCCGTGACACCGTGCTCGCGCACCTGGCAGCCCTGGATCTGGTCTACACCGGAGTCAACGAGGACACCAGGAAGGCCATCCATCGTTTGGAGGACCTCGACCCGGTGTCGCAAGACATGCTCATCGGGCACGCAGGCGAACTCGAGAAGTTCCAGTGGTTCGTCCGCGCGCATCTCGAGAGCGCGGGTGGAGAGTTGTCCAACGACGGCGCCTCGACGGAGAAGTCGGCCGCACGCACCGCGAAGAAGAAGACTCCCGCCAAGTAGCCCAATGCAAGCGGGCCCGCATCCCAAACGGAATGCGGGCCCGACTTGCTTCGGCTAATCCACCTCCTCCAGTGCGTCGTCGCGTACCGGGCGGTCGGCGAGTTCCTCGTTGCGACCGAACAGGAATGGATATGCGGCACCCGCGATCGCGGCTCCCACCAAGGGGGCCAACCAGAACAGCCAGAGTTGGGCGGGGGCGCCGTTGCCATTGAAGAACGCTACGGCGGTGGACCTGGCCGGATTGACCGACGTGTTGGAGATCGGGATCGAGATGAGGTGGATCAGCGTGAGTGTCAGTCCGATCGCCAAGCCCGCGAAGCCCTTTGGCGCCCTATCGTCGGTGGCGCCGAGGATGACGAGCAGGAAGACGCCGGTCAGCACGAGCTCGGCGATCAACACCGCGACCATCGAGTAGCCGCCGGGAGAATGCTCGCCGAAACCGTTGGCCGCCATGTTGCCCTCGGCGGTCCAGCCGTCCTGACCCTTCGCGATCACATAGATCACCAGACCGGCCACGACGCCGCCTGCAACCTGAGCAATCCAGTACGTGGGCAAGGCCTTCCACTCGACCCGTCGGGCGATCGCTGCGCCCAGCGTCACCGCGGGGTTGAAGTGACCCCCGGAGATCGTTCCGAACGCGTACACACCGGTGAGCACCGTGAGGCCGAATGCCAGTGCGACACCGAGGAATCCGATGCCCATCCCGATTCCCGTAGCCGTTCCATCGGACGGGAATTTGGCGGCGAAGACGGCGCTGCCGCACCCGCCGAGGACTAGCCAGAACGTGCCGATGAACTCGGCTGAGAGCCGATGCATCATCGTAGGTGCGGTCATTGCGGTCGCCCTTCTCGGCAGCGCGGCTTTGAACTACCAATGCCATGAGGGTGACACGCGCTCAAACGGTTTCGGGACGTCGTTTCCGAATCTTGTCCAGATCTTGACCGAGCGCCATTGGATCGTTACTCGAGGCGTGCGCTGACCCATTCGACCAACGGTCGGGCGGCCGTCCAGTCCGCACGGACCGCGTCGAGTAGCCCGGGGGTGTGGATGATCGGCTCGAAACCGTAGTCCTTCCCGACCGTCAGGGAACGGTGCCGCAGCAGTTCGATGCGAGGGTGGTCGGCGTCGTAGCCGCGCGGCGCCGTCTTGAGTCGGTCACCGCCGACCTCGAACCCCGACTTCTCCAGCTTGGCAAGGATTCGTTGCAGCTGCTTGCCCGACGCCCCGTCCGCGATCGAGGCCCGGATCCGGCCGAGGTCGGAGGCGTCGGCGTGGTAGAAACCGGCGCCCGTGCGGACGCCGCGGGCCGCGATCTCGACGTACCAACCGCAGGCGGGCCCCGCTCCGACGAAGGCCCCCTGGTTCGTCTTGTACGGCGTCTTGTCCTTCGCGAACCGGACGTCACGAAACGGGCGAAAGACCTTGGCCGCCCCGAAGTCCGGCTCCAGCGCTGCCGTCAGTGCGGACATCGGCGCCTTCACGCTCGTCGCGTAGACGTCCTTGTGCGCTTCCCAGAACGACTTGGAGTTGTCGAGCTCGAGATCGTCGTAGAAGTCCAGGGCCGCCTCGGTGAAGCCGGTGAAAGCGCTTGCTGCCTCGATCATCCCGGCTACCCGCCCATGGCCTTGGCGTCGACGGGGTTGTTGCGCGAAACGATCAGCGGATCCACCTTGGTGTACGGGAACACCGGCAGGTCGTCGACGTGATGCAGTGAGCCCGAGTCGATGTGGAACAGCTCGCCCGCCGAGACCGTGAAGCTGGCGAACTTGCTGTAGGTGTCGATGACCGACACCAGCGAAGTGCCGGATACGCAGTAGGTCAACTCGTTGGCATTGGCGTGCCAATGGGGTGTCCGCATGGCCCCGGGATTGAGCACGATCCGCTTGATCGACATGCCCGCCAGAATGGGCAAGTCGTCAGCGGTCACCCGGGTGATCGAACCGAGCTCCGATTCCTCGACGACCGTTCCGCTCGTGAGTGACGTGACGTGCCTGCCGGGTGCGACGGTCATGGGTCGGCCCTTTCGGCGGCTTGCGCCCGTTCCGCCACGGCGGCTTCGCGATTGAACCGCTGCGACTTGTACATCGAGACGTCGGTGCGCGTGATGAGCAGGTAGGCAATGCCGACGGTGATCATCGCGCCGGGCAGCACCGAGAACGAACTGGTCATCTCGGCCACCATGATCATCACCGCCAACGGGGCGTGCGCGACGCTGCCGAAGCACGCCATCATCGCGACGATGACGAAAATGCCGGGACCGTCGGGGATTCCGGGCAGTCCGGCCAGGTCGGCCAACCGCCAGATGGAGGCTCCGACGAAGGCGCCGACGACGATCCCCGGCCCGAAGATGCCGCCGGACCCGCCGGTACCGATGGACAGCGAGGTCGCGAGAATCTTCGCGAACGGCAGGATCAGCACGATCCAGAGTGGGATCTTCATCAGCGTGTCCGTCGCCGTGGCGAATTGGACCCAGCCGTAACCGCTGGACAGGATCTGCGGAATCAGCAAGGCCAGCAGTCCGACCAACAACCCACCGATGGCGGGCTTGAGCACCTTGCCGCCAGGAATCCGATTGGTCAGCGCTACCGTTCCGTAGAACGTCCGCGCATACAGGTAACCGACTGCGGCAGAGACGATTCCGATCAGCACGAACCAGCCGAGCTGTGCGGGGTCGAAGACGTAGTTCGGCGCGACCGACCCGAAAAGTCCGTCGAAACCAAGGCACAGGCCGTAGACCGTGTACGCGGTGGCCGAGGTGATGAAGCCGGGGATCAACGAGCGGTAGTCGAAGTCTTCGCGATAGACGATCGACGCGGCAAGCACGGCGCCGCCGAGTGGCGCTCCGAAGATCGCCCCGATGCCAGACCCGATACCGAGCGACACTGCGACGCGGCCGTCGTCGTCGGAAAGGTCCAGCCGCCTGGTGAGCAGCGAACCGAATCCCGCGGAGATCTGCGCGGTCGGGCCCTCGCGACCTGCCGAACCGCCCGAGCCGATGGTCAACGCGCTGGACACCATCTTCACCAGGACCGCCGTGGCCCGGATGGACCGCGGGTCGGTGTGGACCGCCTCGATGGCGCTGTCGGTGCCGTGGCCCGCGGCCTCGGGGGCGAACTTCGCGACGATCATGGCTGATATCAACGCACCGCCGAACGTGACCAGCGGGATGGCCCATGCGCGGGCGAACCCCGCAGAGCCCGTACTGCCTCCGTCACCGGCGGCCGTTGGCGGGTGGTACCCGCCGAGGTAACCGAGCAGGAACTGCCCGGTGTAGTCCAGCGCGAGATAGAAGAGCACCGCCCCGAGTCCGGCGATCACGCCGATGGCGACTCCAAGGATGAGCCACTTGCGCAGATAGCCTGAGTTGCGGACGAATGCGCCCACACCCCCTTCGACACGACCTAGGAAGCGCCGCGCTTGGGGCATGAAGCGGATGTTAGCCGACTGCAGTTGCGAATTTCCGTGGTGCGCCGACGAGTGAGCGATCATGATTCGACATCGGCCGCGACGAATTGATCGCCTACGCGCGTGAGCGCATGGCGCAATCCAAGTGCCCCACCCGCGTCGAGTTCGTTTGTGAACTGCCCCGGAATGCCACTGGCAAGGTGCTCAAGACGACGCTGCGCGCGCAGTTCGGAGGTCACGGCGGCGCCGTGCGGCGCTGACGGGCGAACGTCTTTCCATATACCCCTGGGGGGTATGATGTGGATATGAATCAGCACGGCGGCCACGCCGACCACGTCGCTGCGTTCCGCCGACTGTTCTGGATCATGCTCGCGCTGGCGGTCCCGACGGTGGCGCTGTCCGGAATGTTCGCCGCGATCCTCGGCTATCCGCTTCCCGGTGGGCCAGGCGTGCGATGGGTGTCGCCAGTGCTCGGCACGGTGATGTACCTGTGGGGCGGACGGCCGTTCCTGACCGGAGCGGTCGACGAAATACGTTCGCGGAAACCGGGAATGATGCTTCTCATCGGGCTCGCGATCACCGTTGCCTTCGTGTCGTCGTGGGGCGCGGCGCTCGGCCTGTTGCACCACGAACTCGACTTCTGGTGGGAACTGGCGCTGCTCATCGTGATCATGCTGCTCGGTCACTGGATCGAGATGCGGGCGCTTGCGCAGACCTCCTCGGCGCTGGACTCACTCGCGGCGCTGCTGCCCGACACTGCTGAACGCATCGGTCCGGACGGAGCCCAGGTCACCGCCGTCGCACCCGCCGACCTTCACGTCGGCGACGTCGTGATCGTCCGACCGGGCGGCAGCGTCCCCGCGGACGGCCGCATCGTCGCAGGCGCCGCCGAGGTCGACGAATCGATGGTGACCGGCGAGTCCCGGCCGGTGCCGAGGGCCGTCGGCGACCCCGTCGTGGCAGGCACCGTCGCCACCGACTCCGGAATCCGCGTCGAGGTCACCGCCGTCGGCTCCGATACCGCGCTGGCCGGCATCCAGCGGTTGGTCACCGAAGCGCAGAACTCGTCGTCGCGGGCCCAGCGACTGGCCGACCGGGCCGCAGGCTGGCTGTTCTGGTTCGCGTTGGGCTCGGCGCTGGTGACCGCGGTGGTCTGGGGCTTCGTCGGCCTGCCGCAGGAGGCCGTGATCCGCACCATCACCGTGCTCGTCATCGCCTGCCCGCACGCCCTTGGGCTGGCCATCCCGCTGGTCGTGTCCATCGCCACCGAAAGGGCGGCCCGCGCCGGCGTCCTCGTCAAGGACCGGATGGCACTCGAGACCATGCGCACCGTCGACACCGTGCTGTTCGACAAGACCGGAACCCTGACCAAGGGCGAGCCCGCCGTGACCGCGATCACGGCACGCCAGGGCTGGACCGACGACGACGTGCTCGCCCTGGCCGCCGCCGCAGAATCCGACTCCGAACACCCACTGGCCCGGGCGATCGTCGCGGCAGCCAGCAGTCGCAGCCCCAAGGTGACGGCGGCTAGTGACTTCACGTCGGCGCCGGCGCTTGGCGTGACCGCCACCGTGAGTGGCCGCGTCGTCCGGGTGGGCGGGCCCGCCCTGCTCGCCGAGACCGGTCAGGCCGCGCTGCCAGCGGCCGGGCCGTGGACTGCCGAGGGCTCCACCGTGCTCCACGTGCTGGTCGACGGCGACGTGGTGGGGGCGCTGGCGCTGGCCGACGAGGTCCGCGACGAATCCCGGCAGGCCGTCGAGGCGTTGAGCCGGGCAGGCATCGACGTGGTGATGATCACAGGCGACGCCGAACCGGTTGCCAGGTCGGTGAGCGCTGCGCTCGGCATCGATCGGGTGTTCGCAGGCGTCCGCCCGGAGGACAAGTCGGCAAAGGTCACCGAACTGCAGCGCGAAGGGCGAACCGTCGCCATGGTCGGGGACGGGGTGAACGATGCGCCTGCGCTCGCCAAGGCCGACGTCGGCATCGCGATCGGGGCCGGCACGGACGTCGCGATCGGCTCGGCGGGCGTGATCCTGGCCGGTTCGGATCCGCGCTCGGTGCTGCCGGCCATCGCGCTGTCGCGGGCGTCCTATCGCAAGATGCAGCAGAACCTTTGGTGGGCAGCCGGTTACAACCTGGTGGCCGTGCCGCTTGCGGCCGGGGTGTTGGCCCCAATCGGGTTCGTCATGCCGATGTCGGTAGGCGCGTTGCTCATGTCGATGTCGACGGTCGTCGTCGCGCTGAACGCTCAATTGCTCCGGCGGTTGGAGCTGAGCCCCGACTCGAGCGTCAATGCCATCGGGCCGGCTGTCTCTAAGAAAGCGGTCAGGCTTTGAGCAAACTAGAGCGGACGAATCGGCACAGCAAGATTAAATACGATTTCGTTACAGCAAACTATGGTTCTGGACCGCTCTGGCCGTCCAGCTGGGCCGTCCGTCGGATTCGGCGCCGCGGAAGCGGCGAAATGCCCATCCGCGCAACGATATTGAATGCACCGGAGGGTGAACGTGACCGCCGCTGGGTGAACCGACGAATGACCCAGGTTAGGCTGGACTAAGTTGGCATGTCAGGCGGTGTTTGTCATATCGTTTCACCACTCGAGGCGAATGGGACAAGGCCCGTCGTTCAGTGCTGCACAAAGGCACCACTTCGCCCAGGCCAGGCAGGCGCCAGCAAGACGCTGGAGCACGGCTGTCGTGCATTGAGGCTTCCGTGTAGGCGTTCGAAAAGGGTAGGTGGGAATGGCGCCCCAAATACAAGGGCTGTACAACCCCGCGTATGAGCACGACTCCTGCGGTGTCGCCATGGTGGCGGACATCCACGGGCGTCGCAGCCGCGACATCGTCGACAAGGCGATCACTGCGCTGCTGAACCTGGAGCACCGCGGTGCCCAGGGCGCCGAACCGAACACGGGCGACGGCGCAGGGATCCTGCTACAGGTGCCCGACGCGTTCCTGCGTGCCGTCTGCAATAAGGAAGGGTTCGAACTCCCGGCCGAGGGCTCCTACGTCACCGGCATCGCCTTCCTCCCGCAGTCGTCCCGGGACGCCGCGGCGGCGTGCGAGTCCGTCGGGAAGATCGCCGAGGCCGAGGGGCTGCAGGTGCTCGGCTGGCGCGACGTGCCGACCGACGATTCGTCCCTCGGCGCGCTCGCCCGCGACGCGATGCCGACGTTCCGTCAGGTCTTCATCGGCTGGGGCGAGCGAAGTGACCGGAGCGCTTCCGGCATGGACCTGGAACGCCGCGCCTATGTCGTGCGCAAGCGGGCCGAGCACGAGCTCGGCACCAAGGGCCCCGGCCAAGACGGTCCGGGCCGGGAAACCGTCTACTTCCCAAGCCTTTCCGGCCAGACGCTCGTCTATAAGGGCATGCTGACCACCCCCCAGCTCAAGGCGTTCTACCTCGACCTGCAGGACGACCGGCTGACCAGCGCCCTCGGCATCGTCCACTCCCGCTTCTCCACCAACACGTTCCCGTCGTGGCCGCTGGCCCACCCGTTCCGGCGCGTCGCGCACAACGGCGAGATCAACACCGTGACCGGTAACGAGAACTGGATGCGTGCGCGTGAGGCGCTGATCAACACCGACGTGTTCGGCTCCTACGACGACGTCGACAAGATCTTCCCCGTCTGTACGCCGGGGGCATCGGACACCGCCCGCTTCGACGAGGTGCTCGAACTGCTCCACCTGGGTGGACGCAGCCTTCCGCACGCCGTGCTGATGATGATCCCCGAGGCGTGGGAGCGCCACGAGTCGATGGATCCGGCCCGCCGCGCGTTCTACTCGTACCACTCATCGCTCATGGAGCCATGGGACGGCCCCGCCGCGGTGTGCTTCACCGACGGCACGGTCATTGGCGCGGTGCTCGACCGCAACGGCCTGCGGCCCTCGCGCATCTGGGTCACCGAGGACGGTTTGGTGGTGATGGCGTCGGAGGCCGGCGTGCTCGACCTCGACCCGTCGACCGTGGTCAAGAAGATGCGCCTGCAGCCGGGCCGCATGTTCCTCGTCGATACCGCACAGGGGCGCATCGTCTCCGACGAGGAGATCAAGGCCGAACTCGCCGCTGAGCAGCCCTACCAGGAGTGGCTCGACGCTGGGCAATTCCACCTCGACGACCTGCCGCAGGGCGACTACGTGCGCATGCCGCATCACCGAGTCGTGTTGCGGCAACAGGCCTTCGGCTTTACCTACGAGGAGCTCAACATGCTGGTGGCGCCCATGGCGCGCACCGGAGCCGAGGCGTTGGGCTCGATGGGCACCGACACCCCGGTGGCCGTGCTGTCCGCGCGGCCGCGGATGCTCTACGACTACTTCCAGCAGCTGTTCGCCCAGGTGACCAACCCGCCGCTGGACGCCATCCGCGAAGAGGTGGTGACCAGTTTGCAGGGCACGGTCGGGCCGGAGGGCGATCTGCTGAACCCGAATGCGGATTCGTGTCGCCAGATCGTGCTGCCGAACCCCATCCTGCGCAATGCTGAACTGTCGAAGCTGATCTGCGTCGACCCCGACCACGAGATTCGCGGTCACAAACACGGGCTGCGCGCCGCGGTGATCCGCTGCCTCTACCCCGTCGCCAGGGGCGGGCAGGGGTTGCGTGAGGCGCTCGAGGACGTGCGCGCCAAGGTTTCGTCCGCCATCAGCGATGGCGCGCGCATCATCGTGCTGTCCGACCGCGAGTCCAACGAATCGCTCGCGCCCATTCCTTCGCTGCTGAGCGTGTCGACCGTGCATCACCATCTGGTGCGCGCGCGCACCCGCACCCAGGTCGGGCTCGTCGTCGAAGCGGGCGACGCGCGCGAGGTACACCACATGGCCGCGCTCATCGGCTTCGGAGCAGCCGCCATCAACCCCTACATGGCGTTCGAGTCCATCGAGGACATGGTGGACCGGGGCGTGATAATGGGCACTACCAGCGACTTCAACAGTGATCAAGCCAAGGCCAACTACACGAAGGCCGCTGGCAAGGGCGTGCTGAAGGTGATGTCGAAGATGGGCATCTCCACCATGGCGTCCTACACCGGCGCTCAGCTCTTCCAGGCCATCGGCATCAGCCAGCAGGTGCTCGACGAGTACTTCACCGGGCTGAGCTGCCCGGTCGGTGGCATCGACCTGGACGACATCGCCGACGACGTGGCCACTCGCCATGCGCTGGCCTACCTTGATCGGCCCGACGAGCGGGCGCACCGCGAACTCGAGGTCGGCGGTGAGTACCAGTGGCGCCGCGAAGGCGAGTACCACCTGTTCAACCCGGACACGGTGTTCAAGTTGCAGCACGCCACCCGCACCGGCCAGTACTCGATCTTCAAGGAATACACCAAGCTCGTCGACGACCAGAGCGAGCGGTTCGCCTCACTGCGCGGCCTGCTCAAGTTCCGCACTGGTGACGAAGCCGTGCGTCCTCCGATCCCGCTCGACGAGGTCGAGTCCGCCCGAGAGATCGTCAAGCGGTTCTCCACCGGCGCGATGAGCTACGGATCGATCTCGGCCGAGGCGCACGAGACGCTGGCGATCGCGATGAACCGCCTTGGCGGCCGGTCGAATTCGGGTGAAGGCGGCGAAAACGTCAACCGCTTCGAATACGACGAGAACGGTGACTGGCGCCGCAGTGCCATCAAGCAGGTCGCGTCCGGCCGCTTCGGGGTCACCAGCCACTACCTGACCAACTGCACCGACATCCAGATCAAGATGGCCCAAGGCGCGAAACCCGGTGAGGGCGGCCAGCTTCCGGGTAGCAAGGTGTACCCGTGGGTGGCCGAGGTACGGCACTCGACGCCGGGTGTCGGCCTCATCTCGCCACCGCCGCACCACGACATCTACTCGATCGAGGATCTTGCGCAGCTGATCCACGACTTGAAGAACGCCAATCCCAGTGCGCGCGTTCACGTCAAGCTCGTCAGCGAGAACGGCGTAGGCACCGTCGCCGCGGGCGTGTCGAAGGCGCACGCCGACGTGGTGCTGATCTCCGGGCACGACGGCGGCACCGGCGCCACACCGCTCACCTCGCAGAAGCACGCGGGCGCACCGTGGGAGCTCGGCCTCGCGGAGACGCAGCAGACGTTGTTGCTCAACGGACTTCGCGATCGAATCGTCGTGCAGGTCGACGGCCAGCTGAAGACCGGCCGCGACGTCGTCATCGCCGCATTGCTCGGCGCCGAGGAGTTCGGCTTCGCAACGGCACCGCTGGTGGTCGCTGGTTGCATCATGATGCGGGTGTGTCACCTCGACACCTGCCCCGTCGGCGTGGCCACCCAGAACCCGCTGCTACGTCAGCGTTTCGACGGCAAGCCCGAGTTCGTCGAGAATTTCATGCTGTTCATCGCCGAGGAAGTGCGGGAACTGATGGCGCAGTTGGGCTTCCGCACCGTCAACGAGATGGTCGGACAGGTCGGCGCGCTGGACACCACGCAGGCCGCGGAGCACTGGAAGGCGCACAAGCTGGACCTCGCGCCGGTGCTGCACGAGCCCGAGTCGGCATTCATGAACCAGGACCTGTACTGCAGTTCGCGTCAGGACCATGGACTGGACAAGGCGCTGGATCAACAGTTGATCGCGCAGTGCCGCGAGGCGCTCGACACCGGCACGCCCGTGCGCTTCTCCACCAAGATCGCCAACGTCAACCGCACCGTCGGCACGATGCTCGGTCACGAGGTCACCAAGGCACATGGTGGACAAGGACTTCCGGACGGAACCATCGACATCACGTTCGACGGCTCGGCGGGCAACAGCTTCGGCGCCTTCCTGCCAAAGGGCATCACACTCCGCGTGTACGGCGACGCCAACGACTACGTGGGCAAGGGCCTGTCGGGCGGGCGCTTGGTCGTGCGGCCGTCGGACGATGCGCCCGCGGACTACGTTGCCGAGGAGAACATCATCGGCGGCAACGTGATCCTCTTCGGAGCCACCAGCGGCCAGGCGTTTCTGCGCGGCGTCGTCGGCGAACGCTTCGCCGTGCGGAACTCGGGCGCCCACGCGGTGGTCGAGGGCGTCGGTGACCACGGTTGCGAGTACATGACCGGTGGCAAGGTCGCCATTCTCGGTCCGACGGGCCGCAACTTCGCCGCGGGCATGTCGGGCGGGATGGCCTACGTCTACGACTCGGACGGCGTGCTGCCCGACAATCTCAACGCCGAGATGGTCGAACTGGAGACACTGGACACCGACGACGTGGAATGGCTGCGCGACATGCTGCAGGCTCACGTCGACGCCACCGATTCGGCTGTGGGTCATCGGATTCTCACTAGCTGGGAGAATGAACTGAAGCACTTCGTCAAGGTGATGCCGCGCGACTACAAGCGTGTGCTCGCCGCCATCGCCGCCGCCGAACAATCGGGCGAGGACGTCGATACCGCGATCATGGCGGCCGCCAGTGGCTGATCCGCGCGGTTTCCTCAAGATCACTGTGCGCGAGACCCCGCCACGTCGGCCGGTCTCGCTGCGCCTCGGCGACTGGAACGAGGTCTACGAAGACTTCTCCCACGACGTGCTGAAGGGTCAGGCGTCCCGCTGCATGGACTGCGGGATTCCGTTCTGCCACAACGGCTGTCCGCTGGGAAACCTCATTCCCGAGTGGAACGATCTGGTCTACAAGGACCGTTGGCGCGATGCCATCGAACGCCTGCACGCCACCAACAACTTCCCCGAGTTCACCGGGCGGCTGTGCCCGGCGCCCTGTGAGGCGTCGTGCGTGCTC
>JAOPVI010000269.1 GCA_025966225.1 Mycobacterium sp.
GACGACCATGGCAGCAAACCGAAATGGCCTGCCACGTCGGTGCCACCGATCCCGCCCATATGGCGGTTCGGCGGCGGCACTTGGCTCCTGAGCTGCAGTTGTCGACTCAGTCGGATGTTCAGGTTCAGTCATAGGTCTCAGCATGCCCCGCAAAGCCAAGATTGTGTGCTGTGGGAATGCGCAGGCGCGACATTCGGTCGCGTGAACCCTTTGCCGCCATTGCGTACCTCGACCACCACGACGTCACCAAAGTGAACTGGTGTCCCTGGCCGCCTACTCCACGCGAAGCTGGGCCTCCATCAGCATCTCGCCCGCGCTGACGGCCGGGGCAGGTGGGAGACTCCAATTCGACGAGATCGCGCGCAACGTTCCCAGGGCCCGGGACATCGCAACCGGATGCGCCACGACTAGCCGATCGTCAGAACACCGTTGCTGGCGTTGACCGGAACCGGTGCCAACGGGCTGCTCGCTGGGCCGTTCAGCACCGCCCCGGTTGCGCCGTCGAATTCACTGCCATGGGCAGGACAGTGCAGCGTCGTTCCGTTCCCCGCACTGACTGTGACTCCTCGGTGGGTGCACGCTGCAGAGTAAGCGACGAACTGGCCCGACACCGGTTGTGCCACCACGTACCCGGAGACAACGACAGCCGTACCGACCGGCACCTGCGATTGCTGTACCTGGACCGCGTTCAAAGCGGTGGCCTGTGATCTTGCGGGTTGACCACCGGCGTCCGCGGCAGTGGGCGATGATTCTGACGACGAACAGGCCGCGACCACACCTGGTAGCAGAATTAGCCCAGGCAGCGCCGCGATGATCGCACGGCGATTAGCGCACATTTCCCCCAGAGAAGTCATAGCACAAGGTACCGCCATTCGGTGCCCTCCGCGGCACGATGACAACTCCCTCTAAATTGCCCCACGCGAAGGGCGGTACCTACGACGGGATTCGGTACTCGTCGAAAACACCTCCCACGTCCCACTTCGCACCAGGAGCATCGGGTGGCCATCATCGGGTACGGACGGGTCAGCACCACCGACCAGAACCCCCAGCTACAACTCGACGCGCTCCGCGATGCCGGGGCGGCCCGTGTCTTCACCGACCACGGGGTGAGTGCTTCTACGGCCTCTCGAGCCGAACTTGACGCCTGCTCCGCGTCACCAAGTACCTCAGCCCACGATCGAACGAACACCCGGTACTTCGGCGCTATGAGGGTGCAGCCGTGCGGATTGCCGGGTGTATTTAGCTTTAGGTCGATGTAGTCGTTGTAGCCAGTCGGCCGAACTTCTATCGGAGATCCGCGGTGGATTGATGTTTCACCTCGCCAACATTCCGGAAACCGACATCGATGGAATTGGCGCGCTGCTGCACGGTGTCGGGAGCGCTTTCGACCATGTCGACCTAGCGCAGGGCTTGCTGGAGGATGCATCGCGGTCATCCGCCCAGATTCTGGAGGCGCATTCAGATGCCAGGGCAGGCGCCGGTGAAATAGCCATCTGCCTACGAATTATGCTGTGAGCTAAGGGGATTCGAACCCCTGACCTTCTCGATGCGAACGAGACGAACTGGACGTTTGTCGTTCTTGACCGCGTTGGCTTTGTTAGCAATACGCAGGTCAAGCGGTTGGCGGCGTTGGGAAGCAAGGAGCGGTGTTGAAGTTACTGCGGACGCACTGCGGACGGGACAACCGCCCAGTTGTCCGGAGAGAAGAGAAGACGCTGGGCCGTTCGAGGCGAAAGCTGCTCCGCCTTAGGGCCACCCCCCGCCCCCCACATCGGCGAGAACGAACACAAGCGGACTCGACTATTGGTTCGATTGAAGGTTGTACGCAATCTTGCCCTGGCGCGAGCCGAAGTTCGGCCATCACGCCGTGACGTTGGTGGAACGGAGCACAGCATGATCAACGATGCGCTGGAGCGTCTCGGTCTGGCCCTGCCCCCGCCAGCCAGTCCGCCGCCGGGATTTGAGTTCCACTTTGAGCCGGTCCGGATACGCAAAGACCGCGTTCTTGTGGCGGGACACATGCCTCAGGCCGCGGATGGTTCGCTCTGTGGTCCCTTCGGCAAGGTGCCCAGCGAGGTTTCGCTCACCCGAGCGCAGCAGTCAGCGCGTGATACCGCGATGTCGATCCTCGCTAGCCTCAACCAAGCGCTGGGTTCTCTTGATCGCATTGAGTCCTGGCTAGTTGTCCAAGGCTTCGTGAACGCCGATCCGGGATTCGCGCAGACAACTCACGTTTTGGATGCCTTCTCAGATCGGATCGTTGACATTTTCGGGTCTGATGTTGGCGCGCATGCACGAACTGCCATCGGCGTCGCCGCGCTCCCGATGAACAGTTGTGTCATCGTCGCCGCAGAAGTTGAAATCCGGAGTAGCTAGTCAACGGTGTAGACACACCACGCGCCAGGCACGCCTTTCAACTCATGCTCGCCACGCGGGCGACAAAAGAATTGTGTGCCGAGTGATTGGCGAACTGCTTCGGACACCAAGATTTCGCCGGGATGAGCAATTGCCATAATCCGTGCTGCCACGTTTACGGCCAATCCAACCAGATCGTCGCCATACATTTCGCACTTGCCAGTGTGTACCCCGACACGGATTTGTATCCCTTCTGCACTAAGCTGCGAGGTAAGCGCTTCTGAGAACCCTATGGCAGCGGCGGGCGACGGAAGATCAGCGAGCAGGCCGTCACCCGTGCTCTTCACGAACCGACCGCCGAATCCTTCCAACAACTGTGCGGCAATTTGATCGTGCTTTTCAATCAGTAGCCTCCACCGTTCGTCGCCGCTTTCCGCTAGCCGCTTGGTGGACTCGACAATGTCGGTAAACACGATGGTATGCGTGATGCCTCGTTCCGATGAACTCTGGATAGAGCCGGTAAGGAATTCCTCAACTGCGTTCAACACAGCGTCAAAGTTCGCCCCCCACGGCACATGGTCTGCTCCGCGCAACGTGACTAGCTCAGCGTTTGGTAATTGATTTGCGAGGTCAATCGCATGTTTGAAATCAACGACGGCATCGCCTTGAGAATGGACGACTAGAACCTTGACAGTTATTTCCCGCAGGACGGAACGAGCGTCAAGGTCGAGAACCATCGGCACCCATGCCGCAATCACGCGCGGGTTTGCCTCCATTCGGAACAATCGGCCGATCTGCTTCGCTTGCTGCGGCGTCGTGGCCAGACTGGGATAGAAGAACTCTCGGTCGCGACCTTCCGTGAACATTTCCCACAGCCGAGACGCGGCGAGCGCCCTGTCGTGACCGGCCAAGCGCCCGAAAATCGATCTGTCCCATTCCAGTTTGCCGAAAGAATGAATGAGCACGATTGATGAGACCCGCTGCGGGTTAGCGGCGGCCCACAAGAGGGCAAGAGCGCCGCCCTCAAATGTTCCCATGATCGCGGTCCGCTCCAAGCCCTCAGCATCTGCAACGGCGGTGATGTCTCCAACCCGGTCGCTCGTACGAGGCAAATCACTTGCAGACAGGCGATCCGACATCCCGAAACCGCGCTTCTCGACCGCGACCACTCGGGCAAACGACTGGAGTCGCTCAAAGTAACGCCGCATCGGGGCGAAGTCTCCCCAAATCTCTGGATTGAAGAACCAACCCGGTATGTAGAGCAGGTTGGTCGGTGCGCTACCCATGACCTGATAGGCAATCGTGGATGCGCCGTTGACGGCGTATCTAGTCTCGACGTTCACCATGATTCACAGCCATGCGGTTCGTCGGATGCGACGGCCATGCCAACATCGTGGCATCCCTGGTGAGGACCCAGTGTCCGAAGAGCAGCTGAGATTTACTTGGGAGCGCGCCGACTGATTCTGATGGGCACCGCGTACGGCGTTCGCGGGCTACGTGACCTGATCGGCGAGCACGCGGTAAATGGTGGCTCGGCTCACATCGAGCGTGGCAGCAATAGTGCTGGCCGATTCACCGCTCGCATGCATCCTGCGGGCCAACGCAGCCTTCTTCTGATCCAGCGCCTTCGGCCTACCGACGTGCTGACCGCGTACCCGACGCGCCTCCCGCGCCGCCGAACGACGTTCACGACCCAACTCCAACTCCAACTCGGCAAGGCTCGCCAAGACGCCCGCCACCATTCGGCCCGCAGCGTTCGCCGTGTCGATGCCCTCCCTCAAAGACCGCAGCACGATGCCGCGCTCGCAGAGTTCGCGGATGGTCACCATCACCTCGGCGGCGTTGCGGCCCAGACGGTCGATGCCGACAACGACGATGGCGTCGCCTTCGCGTGCGTAGTCCAGAAGTGCAGCGAGACCGGGACGCTGCTGGCGCGTCGAGGTGTCCGAAAGGTTGTCGCTATAGATGCGAGTGGCTTCAACGCCTGCTGCGGTCAGCGCGTCAGTCTGCTGGTCTAGCGACTGGTGCGCCGTGCTGACGCGGGCATAACCGAGTTGCGTTCCGACGACTGCAGGTGCGGTGTCGATGAGCATGTATCTATCGTCTCATAAGTCTCATATTCATCAATATGAGACTATGCTTTTGACGCATCTTTTTGAGACAGCACGAACTGACAGTACCTGCCGTGCAACGTGTCCCGCTAACTCAGTCGCAAATCGTTAGTTCTGGTACACGCAACGCCCCAGCAAGCACACCAGGCCGGTGTCGCCGCAGCAGCAACTACGAGGCGACGACGAAGAGATGCCATTCACCGGGCACGCCCTTCAGCTGGTGAGCGCCGCGATCCTCGAACTCAAGCCCGGACCCGATTACGAGGTCGCGCAGCGTGCTCGACACCAGTACGTCGTTGGCCCCTGCCAGTGCGCTCACGCGTGCCCCGATGTGCACGGCGATCCCGCCGATGTCGTCGCCGCGGACCTCGCACTCGCCGGTGTGCAGCCCGGCGCGCACGTCTATGCCGAGGGACCGCAATGCTTCACGAATTGCCATCGCGCAACGGATCGCTCGCTGCGGGCCGTCGAACATCGCCAGGAAACCGTCTCCTGTTCTGTTCACCTCGCGTCCACGGAATCGGGACAGCTGCGCCCGCACGACGGCGTCGTGCGCATCAAGCAGTGCATGCCAGTCGCGATCGCCCATCTCCGAAGCCCGGCGCGTCGAGTCCACGATGTCGGTGAAAAGCACCGTGGCAAGCACACGGTCGTCGGCGACGTCCGCCTGGTGGCCGGTGAGGAACTCGGCGATCTCCTGGAAGGATTCGCGCCACGGTTCGACGAAGTGGTACATGTTGCGCCCTGGGAGCTCAACGTATTTCGCGCCCTCTATGCGATCAGCGACGTACTTGCCCTGCGCAGGCGGGATCATGGCATCGTCGGTGTGCTGGAGGACGAGGGTTGGTACGTGGACTGTCGGAAGGATTGCCCGCACGTCCATTTCGGCCACGAGAGGCATCATGTACGCAGCGGTTCGTGGGCTTGCCGACAGACGTTCCAAATGAGCCCACGTCGCCCGGATCTCCTCGTTCCATGGCATATCCGGATTCAAGAGGTGATGGAGCTCTCCCGTGCCCCACATGGCGATCGCTTCGGAGGTTGCTTCCTCCGGTGTGGGAGGCCCACGGCGTTCAGTAAACGGATGCGCGTAGCCCTCGATCGCGACGAGCGCGGTGGTGCGGGACGGATGTGTTGCGGCGAACACTAGCGCTCCCGTCGCCAACGCGCCGCAGCTCGCGAGGAGGACCGCTTCGTGAGTCCCAAGATCGTCGAGCACCGCAGTGATGCTGTCAGCCCATTGCTCCATCGTCGGCAGTTCGCTCGGCGCGACGGGATCGGACGCCCCGGTGCCGGGCTGGTCGAAGAAAATGAGCCGGCCCAGCGATGTCATCGCCTCGACCCACCCCTGAATGGAAGGCAGCCCTGGAACGACCTCACAATTTGTGAACCAGTTCGGGACGAACACGATGTCCCGGGCACCTGCGCCGACCGTGCGATAGGCGACATGCAAGTCCCCGTTCATCGCATAGCGCGTCTCCGAGAACACGGCGGAAGTTTAAGCCGGGAGCCGGGTCGAGTATTTGGTGTCAGGCAAACCCACCAGCACGAACTGCGATCAAAGTGGTGACCCGCGCGGCACTGGATACTTTCGCCGCGGTTTCGAGAAACCCGAAACTTTAGTTTTGATACTCCTAGGTCACACTTGGGTGACGGGCACCGTTCCTGCGATGTTCGGCATCCGCGCCACGCCTTCGCATCGGCCACGGGCTCACGCCTTTACCGATAGACGAAATTGGCCGCGCGGATCTCCGAATCGTCGGCGGCACGACATAGATGCCCGTTCAAACGCATATGACCCGGTTCGCTAGCCA
>JAOPVI010000282.1 GCA_025966225.1 Mycobacterium sp.
TCATCGAGAACATGGAGATCGGCCACAACGTCATGCACGGCCAGTGGGACTGGATGAACGATCCCGAGATTCACTCCTCGACGTGGGAGTGGGACATGAGCGGGGCGTCCAAGCACTGGCGGTTCACTCACAACTTCATGCATCACAAGTACACGAACATCCTCGGGATGGACGACGACGTCGGCTACGGCGTCATCCGCGTCACCCGCGACGCGAAGTGGAAGCCGTTCAACCTCTACGGCAACCTGCTGTTCAACACCCTGCTCGCGATCGGGTTCGAATGGGGCGTCGGGCTGCAGCACTTGGAGTTGGGCAAGATCTCCAAGGGTCGTGACGACCGCAAGGCGACGCTGGTTCGGGTCAAGGAGTTCGGCGTCAAGGCCGGCCACCAGCTGGTCAAGGACTACGTCGCCTATCCGACGTTGACGTCGCTGTCGCCAGCAGCCACGTTCAAGTCGACGCTCAAGGCGAACGCGATCGCCAACGTCATCCGCAACGTGTGGGCCAATGCCGTGATCTTCTGCGGTCACTTTCCTGACGGCGCAGAGAAGTTCACCAAGACCGACATGGTTGGGGAGACCAAGGGGCAGTGGTACCTGCGCCAGATGCTTGGCAGCGCGAACTTCGAGGGTGGCTGGCTGCTGAGGTTCATGAGCGGCAACCTGTGCCACCAGATCGAGCATCACCTGTACCCGGACCTGCCAAGCAACCGGCTGCACGAGATCTCGTTCCGGGTCCAGGAGTTGTGCGACAAGTACGACTTGCCTTACACCACTGGCTCTTTCCTGCTGCAGTACGGAAAGACGTGGCGGACCATCGCCAAGCTGTCGCTGCCGGACCAGTGGCTGCGCGATACGTCCGACGACGCCCCGGAGACCCGCAGCGAGCGGATGTTCCTGGAATTGGAATCAGGGCTCGGTTCCACTGAATCCGGCCAGCGGCGCGGGCTGAAGTCGGCCATCGCCGCGGTGCGTGCACGCCGCAGCGACAAGCGCGCCGAGCGTAAGGCGCTGGCCGTCTAACTCCCTCAGCTACTTCGGGATGTAGTCGAACTTGTCGGGGTTCGGTCCGGTGCGACCGGCTTCGCCCTGGTCCAGTTCGTTGATGGCGTTGACGTCGACCGAGTTCAGCTCGAAGTCGAACAGTTCGAAGTTCTCCTTGACCCGTTGCAGCGTAACGGATTTCGGGAAGATGATGTCGCCACGTTGGAGGTGCCACCGCAACACCACCTGAGCGGGTGTGCGGCCGACGGACTCGGCGATGCGCTTGATGACCGGATCGCCGAGCACCTTGCCCTGTGCGATCGGCGACCACGCTTCCGTCGCGATGCCGTGCCTGCCGTCGAAGCCACGCACTTCTTCGTTGCCAAAGTACGGGTGCACCTCGATCTGGTTGACGGCGGGCACCGTGTCGGTCTCCTCCGCCAAGCGCTCGAGGTGGGCGATCTGGAAGTTCGATACGCCGATGCTGCGGGCGCGGCCATCCTTCTTGAACTCCTCGAGCGTGCGCCACGTCGAGACGAAGTCGCCGTCGTACAGCGTTGGCAGGGGCCAGTGGATGAGGAACAGGTCCACGTAGTCGGAGCCAAGGGCCGCCAGGGTCTGATCGAACGCGCGCCGCGCGTCATCGGGTTCGTGAAGGCCGTTGTTGAGCTTGCTGGTGACGTACACGTCCGCGCGGTCGACGTCCGAGTCCCGGATGCCCTGTCCGACACCCTTCTCGTTCTGGTACATCTCCGCGGTGTCGATGTGCCGGTAGCCGACGCCCAGTGCGGCCTTCACCGCGTCCGCGGTCTCGTCGGGCGGGATCTGGAAGACACCGAATCCCAACTGGGGGATGGTGTTGCCGTCGTTCAGGTCGATGGTCGGTACGTTGCTCACGGGGACCTCCTTCAGTGATTGCCGATGGCAGGCTGCCCATTCCGGCGGCAGGGCAAACGGCTTGTCGGCCCGCGCCCTTCACCGATGCACAGTAGTAGTCGTCCCCGAACGACAACTGTCCGTCGAGCGCCGGGTCAGTACGCGGCGCCCTCCGCAAGCGCGGCGAGGAGCCGACGCGCGGCGACCACCCGGTCGGCGGCAGGACCGGTCAGCGCATCGAGTGCGCACTCCGGGTCGGCAGGGGGCCCGAGGTGACCGCAGCCGCGGGGACAGTCCTCGATGGCCACGGCCAGGTCCGAGAACGCGAGCATCACGTCGTCGGCCTTGACGTGAGCCAACCCGAACGACCGGATGCCCGGGGTGTCGATCACCCAGCCCGACCCGGCCAGCGGCAGCGCCACCGACTGGGTCGACGTGTGCCTGCCCTTTCCCACCCCCGACACGACCCCGACCGCCCTATCGGCGTCTGGCACCAGCCGGTTCACCAGAGTCGACTTGCCGACTCCGGAATGGCCGAGGAACACCGTCACCTTGCCGGTGACCAGATCGCGGATCTCCTCGAGCGGATCGGTGCGCCCGGCGGTCACGACGGTGAGCTCGAGCCCTGCGAACTGCGCGGCGAACGGCTCGGGGGCGGCTAGGTCCGATTTCGTCAGGCACAGGATCGGGGTCAAACCACCGACATAGGCGGCGATCAGGGACCGTTCGACGAATCCGGTGCGTGGTGGCGGATCGGCGAGTGCGACCACGATCAGGAGCTGGTCGGCGTTGGCGACGACGACTCGTTCGGTCGGATCGGTGTCATCGGCCGTGCGGCGCAACACCGTTCGCCGCTCACCTCGGCGCACGATCCTCGCCAGCGTGTCGGGCCGTCCCGACACGTCGCCGACGATGCCGACGTCGTCGCCGACGACGATCGGCGTGCGACCGAGTTCGCGTGCGCGCATCGCAGTGACGACCTGGGCCGGGTCGCCACCGAGCGCGCAACCCCACCGTCCGCGGTCGACCGTCACGACCATCGCGTCGGAGGCATCGGCGTGTTCGGGGCGGGTCTTCGTTCGCGGCCGCGAGCCGCGTCCGGAGCGCACCCGGACGTCGGTCTCGTCGTAGTCGTTCGCGTTCAAGGGGTCTTATTCATGCGCGATCCGCTTCGCTACTCGCTGGCCGGGTACCTGGTTCATACGCGATCGGCTCCGCTTCTCGCTTGGCCGGTCAGCATGTCCGCCCACATCCGCGGAAAGTCGGGCAGGGTCTTTGCGGTGGTTCCGATGTCCTCGACCTCGACGCCGGGTACCTGCAGTCCGACGATGGCACCCGCCGTCGCCATCCGGTGGTCTGCGTACGAGCGCCACACCCCGGCATGAAGCGGCCTGGCCGTGATGACCAGCCCGTCGGGGGTCTCCTCGCACTGGCCGCCCAAACCGTTGAGTTCCGTGGAAAGTGCAGCGAGCCGGTCGGTTTCGTGGCCGCGTAGATGCGCGATACCGGTGAGGTTGGACACCGTGCCCGGTTCGGCCAGCGCGGCGAGCGCGGCGACCGACGGGGCGAGTTCGCCCACGTCGCGCAGCTCCGCGTCAAAGCCCGCATACCCGCCTGGGCCCGTCACCTCGAGGTACGAATCCCCATGGCGGACAACGGCCCCCATCTTCTGCAGCAAGGTGGTGATGGTGTCGGCGGGCTGAACGCTGTCCCGGGGCCAACCCGTCACCCGCACCTGTCCGCCGGTGACGAGCGCGGCGGCCAGGAACGGCACCGCATTGGACAGGTCGGGTTCGATGTCCCAGTGGCGCGCCGCGATTGGACCTGGATCCACGCGCCACCGGTTGGCTTCCGTGTCGTCGACGGCCACGCCCGCGTCGCGCAGCATCGCGACCGTCATGGCGACGTGCGGTGCGGACGGAACGGCGGTGCCCGTATGGAAGACGGTCAAGCCGTCGGTGAACGTGGCGCCCGACAAAAGCAGTCCCGAGACGAACTGCGACGACGCCGACGCATCGATCTCCACCGAGCCACCCACCACAGAACCGGTGCCGCGCACGCGAAACGGCAACGCGTCGCCTTCGAGTGCCACGCCGAGTCCGCGCAGCGCGTCGAGTAGGGGAGCGATGGGCCTGATGCGGGCCTGCTCGTCGCCGTCGAAGGTGACCAGTTCGGCGCCGAGGGCGGCCACGGGCGGCACGAACCGCAGCACGGTGCCCGCCAGCCCGCAGTCGATGCGGGCATCGGGCGGAGGGGCCACGGACCCGCTGATGGACAACTCCGTCCCGGTTCCGTCGACCACCAGTCCCAGGGTGCGTAGCGCACCGATCATCAGATCGGTGTCGCGGCTTCGCAGCGCACCGCTCACCGTCGACGTGCCCTGCGGTGCGGCCAAGGCGGCCAGCACCAGGGCACGGTTGCTCTGTGACTTCGAGCCAGGCACGGTGACCGTCGCACGTACGGGTGCCGCGGTCGACGGTGCTGGCCAGTTGTCCACGAGGACCATCCTGCCTTGTCGGGTCCATCTGGAACCATGGAGTTCATGTGTGGACGATTCGCGGTGACCACGGACCCGGCGCTGTTGGCCGAGAAGATCAAGGCCATCGACGAGAGCGGAGCAAGCACGCCAGCGGAGAAGGACCCGCCACAACCCAACTACAACGTGGCTCCGACCACCTCGGTCAGCACCGTCGTCAAGCGGCACAGCGAGCCCGACGACGAGTCGACGCGGCGGGTGCGGCTGATGCGCTGGGGGCTTGTCCCGCCGTGGGCCAAGACGGCCGACGACGGCGGGCCGGATACCAAGAAGGGTCCGCTGCTGATCAATGCGCGTGCCGAGACCGTCACCACGTCGAATGCCTTCCGCACGTCGGCGAAGGGCAAACGCTGCTTGGTGCCGATGGACGGCTGGTACGAGTGGCGGCCCAACGGCGAGCTGGCTTCGGGCAAGAAGGCCGCCAAGACGCCGTTCTACATGTACGGCGCCGACGGCGAGCTGCTGTACATGGCCGGACTGTGGTCGACGTGGCGGCCCAAGGATGCCGCCAAGGACGCGGCCCCGCTGCTCAGCTGCACCATCATCACCACCGACTCGGCGGGCCCGCTGGCCGAGATCCACGACCGGATGCCGTTGACCATCAGCAAGGGAGATTGGGATCGCTGGCTGGACCCGGATGCCCCGATCGACGAAGGGCTGCTCCGCGGCCACGGCGACCTGGACCGAATCGAGATCCGCGAGGTCTCCCGACTCGTCAACAGCGTCCGCAACAACGGCCCGGAGCTCATCGAACCCGCCGAACCGGAAGCCGAGCAGGCCACCCTGCTGTAGGGGTTCAGCGGCGCCGGGCCGTCGCCACCACGTACGGCGCGTCGAAGCAGACGGCCCCCTCGGCGTCGAGGTGCGCCGCGAACGCCGTTTCGAATGCGGTCACCAGTCGGTCGTGCGGAGGTCCCTCGACGCGTCGGAACACGTCTACGTGCGTCGGTGATTCCCGCGTGACGAACGTGACGGCGGCCTCTAGCGACTCGAATTGCCATGTGAGCATGCCCGATTCGAGCCTGACGTCGTCGAAACCGGCCGCCAACCTCGAGTTGATCGTCGCTCGATCACCCCACTCGGCGGGCGAGTAGTCCGAGGCCGGTGGCAGGCCGAGCACGTCGACGATCGGGGTGAAGAACGGATTGGCGCTGCTGTGTGACCACGCGGAGAAGCCGACGGTGCCTCCCGACGTCAGCAGGCGACCGAGCTCGGCGACCTGGCGGACCGGTTCGACGAAGATGAGCCCCATGTTCGATATGACGGCGTCGTAGGAGCCGCCGGGCAACCCGGTGTCGGACGCATCGGCGGCCAGCCAGGTCACCGAATCGCCGCCGACCTTGCCAGCGCCGATGGCGATCAGGTCTGGCGTGATGTCGACGGCGGTCACCTGGGCACCCCTCGCGGCGGCCGCGAGCGCGGCGTTGCCCGTCCCGCAGGCGAGGTCCACCAAGGCCGCGCCTCGCAGCGGGGTTCGGCGGTCGACCGCGTCGACGACCTCTGCCGCGATCCTGGCGATCTGCATGGCGACAGCCTCGTACCGACCCGACGACCACACCGAGGGTGATGACATGACCCAAGCCTTTCAGGAAATACAGGTAGCCAACTACCTATCGCCCGAGGCGTGGGAAGGCGCACGATCTTGACATGACGGATCTGTATGCCCAACCACGATTGACCAGCATCGAAGTGCGCAATCCGGCCGACGGCACCGTCGTCGGCGAAGTACCCGTCGACGCACCCGAGACCGTCGCCGCCAAGGCCGCCGAACTGCGCATCTACCAACCCGAGTGGGAGGCGATGGGTGCCAGTGGCCGCAAGCCCTGGCTGATGAAGTTCCAGGACTGGGTGCTCGACAACGCCGAGCACATCACCGACGTGCTGCAGTCGGAGACCGGCAAGCCGAGGGCCGAAGCCTCCATGGAAGCGCCCGCGACCGCCGACGGTCTGAACTACTGGGCGCGCAAAGCCGAGAAGTTCCTCGCCGACGTTCATGCCTCGCCCCACGGCCCGGTGATGATGACCAAACGAATGACCACCGTGTATCGGCCGTATCCGCTCGTCGGGGTCATCACGCCGTGGAACTTCCCGTTCGTGATGCCCGCAACGGACCTCATCCCTGCGCTGGCGGCCGGCGCTGCCGTGCTGTTGAAGCCGTCGGAGGTCACCCCACTGAGCGCAGCGGAGCTCGTCCGAGGCTGGGCCGAGATCGGCGCGCCGCCGGTGCTCGCCATTTCGACTGGCCGAGGGGACACCGGTGCGGCCGTCGTCGCCAACGTCGACTGCGTTCATTTCACCGGTTCGACGGCCACCGGCCGCAAGATCGCGGTGGCCTGCGCGGAACGCCTGATCCCGTGCAGTCTCGAACTCGGCGGCAAGGATCCCGCGGTCGTGCTGGCCGACGCCGATCTCGAGCGCGCCGCGAACGGCATCGCGTGGGGCGGGATGTTCAACTCGGGTCAGGTGTGTGTGTCGGTCGAACGCGTCTATGTCGAGGAGCCCGTCTACGACGAGTTCGTGGCCAAGCTGACCGACAAGGTGAGCCGGTTGAATCAGGGGCACGACGATCGTGGGTACCGATTCGACGTCGGAGCCATGGCCACGCAGACGCAACGCGACCTCGTCGCGCGTCACGTCGACGAAGCCGTTGCCTCGGGAGCGCAGGTGACGACCGGCGGCAAACCCACGGGCGTTGGGACGTTCTTCCAACCGACCGTGCTGACGGGGGTCGACCACTCCATGACGATCATGAGTCAGGAAACCTTCGGTCCCACCCTGCCCGTGGTGAAGGTGGCCGACGAAGAGGAGGCGATTCGACTCGCCAACGATTCGAATTATGGCCTCTCCGCGACGGTGTGGACCGGCGACACGGCGAGGGGTGAGCGCGTCGCACGTCGGCTGGAGGCTGGCGCCGTCAACATCAACGATGCCATGAGCAACATCTTCAGCTTCACATTGCCGATGGCAGGGTGGAAGAACTCCGGCGTCGGGTCACGCAACGGCGGAGCGGATGGCTTGTTGAAATATTGCCGACCACAGGCGATTACGGCATCACGCATTCCACTCCAAGACCGTGAGCTGCTCTGGTACCCGTACTCCCGGCGAAAGTTCCGGCTAGCGCTCGGCCTCATGCGGGCAGGTGCCGCACACGGGCTTCGACGCATTGGGATCACCCCGAGATGAAGTGTCGGGGGGCGGTACTTCGGGGAGTCGACCAGGAGTGGGCGATCGAGGAGATCACGCTGGACCCGCCGCGGGCCGGCGAGGTGCTGGTGAAGATGGCCGTCGCAGGCGTGTGCCACTCCGACGACCACTTCGCCACCGGCGACAGCGTGCCCACGCCGGATCTCCAGGCGATGATGGAGGCCATCGGGGCGCCGATCCCGAACTTGTTCCCGCTGCTCGGTGGTCACGAGGGGGCGGGCGTCATCGCGGAGGTCGGCCCCGGGGTGCGGTCGGTGCAGCCGGGCGATCGGGTCGCGATGTCGTTCATTGCGGCCTGCGGGGCCTGCCGGTGGTGCGTGTCGGGCATGACCTACCTGTGCGACAACGGAGCCATGATCTTCTCCAAGGAGATGGTCTCCGACGGCACCACGCGTCGTCACCTCCGTGACGAGGATCTGATGGCCATGGCGCAACTCGGCACCTTCGCCGAATACGCCGTGTTGTCCGAGCACTCGGTGATCAACATCGACGCGTCGATCCCGTTCGAGGCCGCCTCGCTGGTGTCCTGTGGCGTGACGACGGGCTGGGGTTCTGCCACCGTCGGCGTCGGTACGCAACCCGGCGACACGGTGGTCATCGTCGGTACCGGCGGGGTGGGCATCAACGCCGTGCAGGGTGCCCGGCTCGCGGGCGCCAACAACGTCATCGCGGTGGATCCCGTTGAATTCAAACGGGATACGGCGAAGTTCTTCGGAGCGACGGATACCAGCCCGTCCATCGAGGCAGCCTTCCCCCTGGTTCAGGAACTCACCATGGGGGTGATGGCAGAACGCGTGGTGCTGACGCCTGGCGTGCTTCCCGCCGAAATGCTGGTGGCGGCCTTGATGCTGACCAGCAAGGGCGGCACGTGTCTGATGACCGCCGTTCCGAAACTCGAAGTCAGCATGGTCCCGTTGGTGCTGGTCGACATGATCCAGTCCTGCAAGACACTCAAGGGACTGTTGTACGGCGGAATGAACCCGCGCGCGAGTATGCCGATGCTGCTCTCGATGTACCGCAACGGCAACCTCAAACTCGACGAATTGGTGACCCGACGCTACCGGCTCGACGAGCTCAACGACGCCATCACCGACATGCGCGAGGGCCGAAACATCCGCGGCATCATCGAGTTCCCCTAGGGCCCGGCGATGAGCGCTTGCGCGAAGAGCATCAAGATGTGATGAGCGCTTGCGCGAAGAGCATCAAGACTGGTAGCCGGGCGGGTTGGGCGTCTCGACCCATAGGTCGACGCCGAGTTCCGAACCGGGCACGCAGTCATACACCGACAGGTCGGTCACGCCCGAATCGAACAGCACGTCCTCGCACAGCACCGCATTGCCGGTGTATTCGCCTGCCGGCTTGTTGAAGATGACGTAGGCGGCGTCGGAGTACACCTCGGGCTTGCGGGCGCGGGCCATCGCCTCGTCGCCGCCGAGCAGGTTCCGGACGGCCGCGGTGGCCACCATGGTTCTGGGCCACAAGGTGTTCGACGCGATCACGTCGGCACGCAACTCCTCGGCCATGCCGAGCCCGCACAGCGTCATGCCGTACTTGGCCATCATGTACGCCGTCGGCTTGAGCCATTTCGACTCGAGCAGGAGCGGCGGGGACAACGTGAGGATGTGCGGGTTCGCCCGGCCCTTCATGTGGGGAATGCAGGCTTGGGACACCGCGTAGGTGCCGCGGACGTTGATGCCGTTCATCAGGTCGAACCGCTTCAGTGGCACCTCGGTGATGGATCCGAGGTTGATCGCAGAGGCGTTGTTCACGCAGATGTCGATGCCACCGAACTGCGCAACCGCCTGCGCCACTGCGGATTGCACTGATTCGCCGTCGCGGACGTCGCCCAGGATCGGCAGCGCCTGGCCGCCGGCGTCCTCGATCTCCTTGGCCGCCGTGTAGATCGTGCCCTCGAGCTTGGGGTGTGGTTCGGCGGTCTTGGCGACCAGCGCGACGTTGGCGCCGTCGGCGGCGACCCGCTTGGCGATCGCCAGCCCGATACCGCGGCTGGCGCCGGAGATGAACATGGTCTTCCCGTGGAGCGACATGACCTCACCCTAGAACTGTCACGTCGCCAGGATGTCGGCGGTCACCGCCTTGGTGAGCCGGACCAGATCGTCGGGCGCCAGGGCCACCTGCAGGCCTCGTTTACCGGCACTGCACAACACCCGGTCCCATGTGTGAACCGAGTCGTCGACGACGGTCGGCAACGGCTTGCGCTGGCCAAGGGGCGAGATGCCGCCGATGACGTAGCCGGTGGACCGCTCGGCGGCGGCCCGCTCGGCCAGCTCGGCCTTCGGCACGCCAAGCGCGGCGGCCGCCGCCTTGAGTGACAACTTGTACGGCACCGGCAGCACCGCGACGGCGAGCCCCCGGGAGCTGGCGACGACCAGCGTCTTGAAGACCTGTTCGGCCGAGACGTCCATGGTGGCGGCCAGTTCGGCGACTGCCTCGGCTCCGAACGATTCGTTGCGCGGATCGTGGTGGTACTGCAGCACCTCGTGGGGCACGCCGGCAGCCACGAGCACGGCGATTGCCTGCGTTGCTGCACGTGCCACCGGCTCACCCTATTGCCCAGGGGGTGGGAACAAGAGGCCCCGCGTGCGCTGTTGTTGGGTGCAGTCAATGCAGTCAGACGAGTTGTCGGCCGCTACCTCTAGGATTGGGAAGGGGACTATGGTGCCCACGGCCTGCTTGGAACGCCCGGTAAAGCTATCGGTGCTGTTCGATGGAGCCGCTAGCGAAGGGACGGTGTCGAGCCAGATGACCGACGTCGACGGACCAGCACTCGCGGAGGCTCCGGACGAGGCCAGGGAAAGCGATGCGGAACTCACGGCGCGATTCGAACGTGACGCGATTCCGCTGATCGATCAGCTCTACGGCGGCGCACTGCGAATGACCCGCAATCCTGCGGATGCCGAGGACCTCGTCCAAGAGACCATGGTCAAGGCCTATTCCGGCTTCCGCTCGTTCCGCGCGGGTACCAATCTCAAAGCCTGGCTGTACCGGATCCTGACCAACACCTACATCAACAGCTACCGCAAGAAGCAGCGGCAGCCGGCCGAGTATCCGACTG
>JAOPVI010000290.1 GCA_025966225.1 Mycobacterium sp.
GCTGCGGGCCAGGGATGGATGTTCAGCCAGATGGCCGCGAAGAAGGTCAGGCTGGACAACAACGGGAACACGACGTGGACCAGAACCGAGAACTCGCTGCGGTAGCGACGCCAAATGAACACGGGCAGAGCGGCATTCGTGAGGATGAAGATGGGCAGGATACCCAGTGAGGACAAGTATCCGAGGTTGCCGAAGGCAGCCATCGGACCCCATACCGCTCCGGCCGCCAAGCCGATCACCAGGGTGCCGACCGAATACACCAGGATGGCGATGTGCGGCGTCTGGCGTTTGGGGTGGGTACGTCCGATTGCCTTGGGCAGCAATCCATCCCGCCCGAGTGAGTAGAGCACCCGGAAGTTGGCCGTGTGGATCGCCAGCAGCACTGCGATGATGGCCGAGATCGCGGCCAGGTCGACGATGGTGCCGTACCACGGGCCGATGTAGCGGACCGCCAGATCGTGCAACGGTGCCGACGCGGAAGCGAGTGCGTCGACGTGGTTCGCGCCATACCCCACGATGATGGAGTACATCGCGAACGTGAACCACAAGCCAGTGATCACGACCGACCCGATGAGCGCGATCGGCAGGTTGCGCCGCGGGTTGCGAACCTCCTCGGCGACCGTCGAGCAGGACTCGAAGCCGAAGAACGCCAGGACGATGAACACGAACGCCTGCCCAAGTCCGCCGGCACCACCCGACGAGCTGGTCGGCAGGAACGCTTCGGGCGCCTGCCCCGAGTCACCGCCCCGAATGACGATCAGCACGAGCAGAACGGCGACAACCACCACCTCGGTGACGAGGAATGCGATGTCGAACTGCATCGACGTGTGCACCGAGTACCACGCGAGGGCTCCCACGGCGACGACGACCGCGATCATCAACAGCCACCACGGCACCGAGATTCCGAAATCGGTGTGGAGCAGATCGCCGACGAAGCCGCCGAACAGATTGGTGTTCAGTGGACTCTGCAAGGCGTAGGCGAACATGAGCAGCATCCCCGCGACGAAGCCGGCGCGGCGACCCAACGACAGGGTGATGAACTTGTAGAAGGTCCCAGCAGAGGTGACCCGGCGGGTGAACTGAGCCAGGGTCGACGCCATCAGCGCGATCCCAAGCGTCCCGAGGATGAAGACGAACGGCGAGGCGACACCCGCCTTGCCGGCGATCAGTGCCGAGATGAAGATGACCCCGATCGTCGGCGAGATGAATGCCAGCGACATGCCCATCGCGCTCGGCAGTCCGAGGGCGTTTCGCCTGAGCTGGTTGGTCTCCGGTCCTGCGGGCTGGACGTCTGCCGACATGTTGGAACCTCCTGAAGAGACAAGACCCGGATCGTGAGCCGTCCGCCAGCCTGATCGGCCGACGCTGAATCCGAGTGTGTGCAATACACCATGCAGTTGTCAATACAATCTTGCATGCAATCTTGCGCACTGTCGTTAAATCTTTGTTTCGTGGCCGTCTTCGCAGTGCTGACCAGCCACGTCAGTCTCGTCTCAAGAGCCCAACCCGTCGGCGGATCGGAACGGCGGCACCGGGCTTCGCCTACGTCGGCGTTACCGATAATCGACGACGATGCCTCCGTCGATCTGTCCGCGTTCCATCCGGTCGAACACTTCGTTGATGCCGTCGAGGCTAGGTTCGCGTCGGAGCTCGATGGCGCCGTCCGCGTCGGCGGCGATCGCCAACGTCTATAGCGCCCCGCGTTGCTCGTTGGCGGGGGAGTCGCCATGGACGGCGTCGCGAGTCGAACGCAACGGGCTCAGAGCCGGTACATCTCCCGGGCCATCGCCGCGCTCTCGACGAAGCGATCGCGTTTGGGTGGGTAGTGCAGCTTCGCCGGTGGTAGCTCGGCTTCGGCTGCGACAGATTGTGTCGCAACGGGTTTGACGCGCGGCCGCATCAAGCCAGTCAGCTCACGGAGCAATGCGGTGATACGGCGGGGACTGCCGTCGGCGATGAGGGCCATTGCCGTTCCTCCTAGCGAGTGGGCGGTCATTCGGAGCGCGCATGAGAAACGTAACATAAGATTTAGAAGTGCGCACCATATTAATGAAGTTTGCACCTGTTTCCTGCAGCGAGGGCTACCCTGGGGTCATGTCGCGACGGAATTACAGCCAGTTCTGCGGACTCGCTCATGCACTCGACGTGGTCGGGGAACGGTGGACGCTGCTGATCGTGCGGGAGTTGGGTTCCGGGCCGAAGCGGTACACGCAGCTCGCCGACACGCTGGCCGGCATCGGGACGAGCCTGTTGGCGACCCGGATGCGGCAACTGGAGTCCGACGGCATCGTTCAGCGCCGACTGGCGGTTGACCGGCCGAGTTCCACCGTGCTCTACGAACTCACCGGCGCCGGCCGAGAGCTGGCCGAGGCGGTGATCCCGTTGGCCGTGTGGGGTGCACGTCATCAGATGGACGACGCCGACGTCGACCGCGAGGCCGTCCGCGCGGAGTGGGCGCTGGGGTTCCTGGTCGCAGGCAGCGACGCCGTGTCGTCCGAGGCCGACGGCGTGTACGAGTTCCACGTCGACGACAGCGTGGCCTGCCTCCACGTCCGGAACGGACGCATGTCGGTCAGGACCGGTCCCAGCGCGACGCCCGCCGACGTCGTGGTCCGGACAACCCGCCAGGTCGTCGCGGCGATCGCGGGGCAGCGCACCACGATTACCGATGCCATCGCCGAAGGCCAGATCGACGCCGAGGGCGACCCGGCCGCGGTGGCGCGACTCGCCAGCATCGTCGACGGACGGATCTTCAGCCGCTTGCACGCCTGAGCATCCCGGGGGAATGTCAGCCACGTCGCACCGGTTGGCAGGGTCATGGCGAAGATGAGCAACGAGGAACGCGAGCGCTTTCTAGCCGATCTTCACGTCGGCGTGATCGCAGTGGAACGGCCCGATCGTGCGCCGTTGACAGTACCGATCTGGTACGCCTACGAGTCCGGAGGCGAAGTGTCCATCTGGACCACCGAGGGCACGTTGAAAGACAAGCTGATCCGCGCTGCCGGGCGATTCTCCTTCACCGTTCAGGACGAGCAACCGCCCTACAAGTACGTCACCGTCGAAGGCGACGTGACGTCCGTCGGGCCCGTAGACGAGAGCGAGGCCCGCAAGATCGCCATCCGCTACCTCGGCGAAGAAGCAGGCAACGAGTTCGCCGAGCAGAGCCACTCGCCGTCGTCGATCGTCATCCGGATGCGCCCCGAGCGGTGGCTGAGCGTCGACTACTCGACCGACTGACGTGTTCTGACTCACTTCGCGATTGATCGCCATCGTCGTGGGTAGCAGAACCTCATGTCGGAAATCACCGCTCATCACGGACTGTTTCGGGACACCAAGCTCCACGTCGACGACACCGGAGGGACCGGCCGCCCCGTCGTCCTGATTCACGGCTGGCCACTGA
Source organism: Mycobacterium sp. (assembly GCA_025966225.1). Classification (GTDB taxonomy): domain Bacteria; phylum Actinomycetota; class Actinomycetes; order Mycobacteriales; family Mycobacteriaceae; genus Mycobacterium. Next base: position 3,401 of record JAOPVI010000290.1, read on the forward strand.
CCGGCGAGTCGTGGGCCGATCAGGTTGACGCGCTGCAAGCAGCCGGTTACCGGGTGATCACCTACGATCGCCGCGGGTTCGGCCGCAGCGACAAGCCGCTCGTCGGCTACACCTACGAAGCGTTGTCGAACGATTTGTCCGCCCTGCTGGAAGCACTGGATCTGCGCGACGTGACGTTGGTCGGCTTCTCAATGGCTGGCGGCGAAGTAGCGAGCTACTGTGCGCGCTACGGTGTCGCGCGGTTGCGTAGCACCGTCTTCGCCTCGTCGGTGACGCCGTACATGCTGCACACGAAGGACAACCCCGAGGGGCCGTTGAGCGTGAAGCAGGCGGCTCAGATGGTGGCCTCCCTGACGACCAACACGGACGCCTTCTACGACGGGTTCGTCACCGAGTTCTTCTCCGCCGGAGGCGATCTGAAGGTCAGTGACGATCAGCGCAAGGCAGCTCTCGACATGTGCCATCAAGCCGGCAAGGCGGCGGCGCTTGCATGCCTCGGCACGTTCGGCCACACCGACCTTCGCGAGGATCTGGCAAAGGTGTCGGTGCCGAGTCTGGTGATTCACGGCGACGGCGACCAAACGGTGCCGTTCGAGGGTTCCGGCAAGCGCACCCATGAGGCCTTGGCCGGCAGTCGGCTACACGTGATCGCCGGCGGACCGCATGGCATCAACGTGAGCCATGCCGACGAGTTCAACGAGGTGCTGCTGAAGTTCCTCGACGAGGACTTCGCGCAGTCGGACTGACGGACTATCACTGGTGCCCCGGCGAGCGGTGGGATCAGCAGTACGCTCA
>JAOPVI010000350.1 GCA_025966225.1 Mycobacterium sp.
AGCTGTCGGTCAACGACCTGGCCACACATGTCGGAAAACCTGCGCCGTCGGTGTCACAACACCTGGCCAAGCTACGGATGGCACGACTGGTTCGCACTCGGCGCGAGGGAACGACGATTTTCTACAGCCTCGACAACGACCACATCGGGCAACTGGTCACCGATGCCGTCTTCAACGCCGAGCACGCCGGACCGGGCGTACCCGGTCACCACCGCGACGCCGCCGAACTCGCAACCCTCCATGCCGATGAGAACAACGCCAACCCGATCCAGGTTCGACGGACGGGACGCCGCTCGTGACCCACCAAGCCCACTCAGACAACGCAGGTCACGACCATCGCGATGGACACAGCCACAGCGGACGCGGTGGCAAGTTCGGTGCGGCCCTGCGCGAGGTGTTCGCCCCGCACAGCCACGACGCGTCCGACAGCATCGACGGCGCACTGGAATCAAGCGCAGCCGGTATCCGTGCGGTGAAGATCAGCCTGCTCGCACTCGGGGTTACGTCGATGGCGCAACTGGTGATCGTGATGGTGTCGGGGTCGGTGGGCCTGCTGGCCGACACCATCCACAACTTCTCCGATGCGCTGACCGCAATTCCGTTGTGGGTGGCATTCGCACTCGGCACCAAGGCGGCCACCCGGCGCTACACCTATGGCTTCGGGCGGGCCGAAGACATCGCGGGCCTGTTCGTGGTCGCGATGATTACCCTGTCGGCGGTCATCGCCGGGATCGAATCAATCCGCCGCCTCATCAACCCCGAGCCCATTTCGCATGTCGGCTGGGTCGCCGCAGCCGGTCTGATTGGCTTCATCGGCAACGAACTGGTCGCCGTCTACCGCATCCGCGTCGGGCGTCGCATCGGCTCTGTCGCTCTCATTGCCGACGGATTGCACGCCCGCACTGATGGATTCACCTCGCTGGCCGTGCTCTTCGGGGCGGGTGGCGTCGCCTTGGGCTTCCCCCTAGCCGACCCCCTCATCGGTCTACTGATCACCGTGGCCATCCTCGCCGTCCTGCGCACCGCCGCGCGGGACGTGTTCCGCCGCCTCATGGACGGCGTGGACCCCGCTCTCGTCGACGCGGCCGAAGCGGCACTGGCCGCCGAACCCGGCGTCACCGCGGTGCGCAGCGTCAAGATGCGATGGATCGGTCACCGCATCCACGCCGACGCCGAACTCGACATCGACCCCGCCACCTCCCTGACCGATGCCCACCGCATCGCCCACGAAGCCGAACACACCCTCACCCACGCCGTCCCGAAGCTTTCGTCCGCTTTGGTTCACGCCTACCCGGCGGCAGCACAGATGCACAGTCACTGACCTGAGCGGGCGGGCCGTTGTCAGCCCTGCTCGAACCTCGTGCAATGGGCCGCCAGCGCCGAGCGCAGCTCGGAGGCATCGATTGTGTTCTGGCGCAGTGGAATCGATGCTGCAACGAACTGGTCGGGGCGGATCAGGTAGAGCCGGTCGGACCTGAGCCTCCGCTGGGGATCGGTGCCGAATGCGCGCGGGCCCTCGATCCACTCGGGTACCTCGGGCCGAGCGACGTCCCCTGCGCCGTAGGTGTGCAGCTGCCAGGTCATGTCTCGCAGCGACTGCTGGTTGTCCTGTACCGGAGGAAGGCGCCGACCGACGGTCGGATCGTCCGCCCAGACCGGCACCTCTCGTTGCCCGCCGACGAAGTGGTAGCGGATCCGGTATTGCCCCAGATAGCCGCCGAAGCGCGGTCCTAGCGGGGACTTCATGACGATCGGAGCGACTCTGCTCATGATCGAACTGAACCGTCGGCGGAACAGTGCGGTAGCCCGACTGCGACGGCCGATGACGCCGAAGGCACGATCGGTCACCTTCACCAGATGCAAAGCCACCGGGCGACGTTCGCGTTCATAGCGGTCGAGCGCATCGTCGTTCAATCGACCGTGGCTGACATCGGCGAGCAGCATCGCAAGGTTGTGGGCGTCCTGCAGGCCGGTGTTCATCCCCTGGCCGCCAACCGGGGAATGGACGTGTCCTGCGTCGCCGGCGAGGAACACGGATCCGACCCGAAACCGGGAGGCGACCCGGTGGTGAACGCGATAGGTGGAGAACCAGTCGACCTGGCCGAGCACGAGCCCCAGATCAGTGCTCGCAGAGGCGATCGCCTCTTGCTCGGTGATGGCGTCTTGCGGGGCAAGGGCAATGAGCCGCGTGTGACCGTCGGCGCCAAGGGGGAAGGCGACGGCGAAGCCCGCGTTGCCGAACCGCATCGCCATCGACCCTTCCGGTAGGCCACCCACGTTGCGGATGTCGGCGACCCAGAATGTCGCTTCATCGGTCACGCCGTCGAATTGCAGGTTTAGGTCCCGGCGCACCGTCGAGGAAGCACCATCGGCCCCGATGCACCACCGGGCACTGACTCTGGACAGCCCGCCGGGGCCTTCGAGCAGGGCCAGCACGCGACCGTCCGGCTCGGCGGTGTGGTCGACCACATCGACGAGCCGATGATGCCAACGGATGTCGCCGTTGCACCCCAGAAATGTCTCATCGAGCAGTTGCTCGTTGCGGCTCTGCTCGAAGACTTGAATACCGGGAAACCGGGTGGCGCCTTCCTGAAGTGCCGCAACATCAATGCCCGGAAGACCTTCGACCTGACCTATCTGCATCCGCAATGCAGAGAAGGCACCGGCCAAGACCTGCTCGGCGAGTCCGAGTTGGTCGTAGATTTCCATCGTGCGCGCCTGGACGGCCAACGCACGCGACTCCCGGGTCGGACCGCCCTTGCGGTCGACGATCACTACGGGCACGCCGCGCCTGGCCAGCACCACGGCAGCCATCAGCCCCGTCGGTCCTGCTCCCACGATCAGAACTTCGGTGTCGGTTACCGGAATGTCCTCTAGGCGAACTTCACTCATCACCGTCTCCTGGCCAGAACGCGCTTCGGAATCACCACGTGGAACACGATTGCACGGCCAAGACGGCGTGAACCCAACCTAGAGCCGGTCCTTCACGGCAGCAGACAGCCTGGCGCTGTCCACCTTGCCCCCCGCGATCGCAATGGCCGTCTTCATCACCAAACCCATGTGCTTCTGGTGCGGACGCTCGCCGAGCTGCTCGGCCACGTCGGCGATCGCGGTGTTCACCACATTGGCCAATTCGTCGTCGTTGAGCTGCGTCGGCAGGTAGTCGTCGATGACGGTCGCCTCGGCGCGCTCGTTGGCGGCGAGCTCGCCCCGGCCGTTCGTCACGTAGATCTCCGCAGCCTCCCCGCGCTTGCGCGATTCCCGGGCCAGCACCTTGAGCACCTCGTCGTCAGACAGCTCGCGGGCCTGCTTGCCCGAAACCTCCTCGGCCTGGATGGCCGCGATCATCATCCGGAGCGTCCCGGTACGCAACTTGTCCTGCGCCTTCATCGACGTCTTCAGATCTTCGCGCAGCCGAGCCTTGAGTTCCGCCATGGGCTAGACGCTACGCCGGGGGCTCCGGCCTTCGGCCACGGACTCAGCGGTCGGTAGCCCGACGACGAGGCACGTTGTCAATCCTTGCCGCGATCGCCAGGATGGTGGGCATGAGCAACGACGCCGGTGGGTTCGCTCCGGTGGACGCGCCGTCGTCGCAGGCGGATGCGCCACCTGCGTACTCCCAGCCACAGCCTGGTTACTACCCTCCGCCTGGTTATGCGCATCCCGGGTATCCGCCGCCCGGCTACCCACCACAGGGGTACTACCCGCCGCCGGGCTACGCACCTCCCGGCTATCCGCCGCCGGGCTATCCGGCCGCGGCCCCCCAGGCGCTGAAGCCGGGCATCATCCCGCTGCGGCCGCTCACTCTGTCCGACATCTACAACGGGGCAGTGGCGTACGTCCGGTTGAACCCAAAGGCCGCGCTGGGGATCACCGCGATCGTCATCGTCGCCGCTCAGATGCTCGCGTTGGTGCTGCAGGTCTGGCCGCTGGCCGCACTCGGCCAGCTGAAGCCGTCGAACTTCTCATCGTTCGGCAACGGCAGCGAACCCTCCGATCCCGCACTCATCGGGCTGTCACTGTCCAGCCTCGCCGGTGCCGTCACGACGAGTCTCGCGGCCATCGTCCTGAGCGGATTGCTGACGGTGATCGTCGGGCGTGCGGTGTTCGGCACGAAGATCACCGTCGCCGAGGCCTGGCAGCGCGCTCGCGGCCGGCTACTCCCCCTGTTCGGGATCACCGCACTCGAGGCACTGGGCGCCGCGGTGCTCATCGCGGTTGCCGTGGGCTTGATCGTCGGCGCGGCCGCCGCCGGAGGGGCCGTCGCCGCGGTACTCGTCGGCGCGGTACTCGCACTGGGGCTCTTCGTCCTGCTGACGTTCCTCGTCACGATGCTGAGCTTCGCGCCGACCCTCATCGTGCTGGAACGGCTCAGCATCATGCCTGCGATCAAGCGGTCCTTCGCGCTCGTGAAGAACAGTTTCTGGCGAGTCTTCGGTATCCGGTTGCTCGGAGTGCTCGTCGCCAGCATTGTCGCGGGCGCCGTATCGATGCCCTTCAGCATCGTGGGCGAAGTCCTGTTGTTCGCAAAGGGATCCACGACCACAGTCGTGGTGGCGCTGATACTGATCGCCATCGGCGGGGCGATCGGCCAGATCATCACCGCCCCGTTCAACGCCGGTGTGGTCGTGCTGCTCTACACCGACCGCCGGATCCGAGCCGAGGCCTTCGATCTGGTGTTGCAGACGGGCGCAACGGCCCCGCGGGATTCGCCTGCCGACTCCACAGACGAGCTCTGGCTCACGGCGCAACGCGGATGAGCGCTTGCGCGAAGACCAGGAACTCCGGATGAGCGCTTGCGCGAAGACCCGAAAACGCTGACGTGCCCACCATTCACTCGCTCCTCACGTCCGCACCCATCGACGTCGACCGCGACGCCGCGCATGACGCCGCCCAGCGGGAACTCGGGAAACCCATCTACCCCAGGGCCTCACTGATCGAGCGGCTCGCGAACTGGCTCGACGATCTGATCTACCGAATCATGATGGAGGGGTCGTCCATTCCCGGCGGCTGGTTCACGATCACCGTGCTGCTCGTACTGCTCGTGGTAGCGGTCGTGGTGGCCATCCGGGTCGCCATGCGCACGATGCGCACCAACCGGGGCCGGGACACCTTGTTCGGCGCCGAGGAGTTGAGCGCGGCAGAGCACCGTGCGACCGCCGAACACTATGCGGCACAGAGTGACTGGGCATCGGCGATCCGACATCGTCTTCGCGCCGTCGCGCGTCACCTCGAGGAAACGGCGGTGCTCAATCCGGTGCCCGGCCGCACCGCGACCGAGTTGGCCCGCGACGCAGGGACGGCCATTCCCGGTCTGGCCGGTGAATTGCGCAGCGCTGCACTGACATTCAATGACGTGACGTACGGTGAGCGGCCAGGGACCGAGGCCGGTTACCGGATGGTCGCAGAGCTCGACGAGCACCTGTGCTCCAGCACGTCCGCCGGTACCGGCGTCGCGGCGGGCGTGGGCCCGAACGCCGAGTGGGTCGAGGTGTGATGACCGCCACCACGTCGGCCGTCGGCCCCACCGTCCGACAACGCTGGCGCACCATCCGCTGGGTGCTGCTCGCCCTGGTGGCGATCATCGTCGTCTCGACCATCAGCACCTGGCTGACCGCACCGCGTCCAGGCGGCCGGATGGATCCCCGGGCGACGTCGCCGGACGGCGCACACGCCCTGGTGGCGCTGTTGCGCGCACAGGGAGTGGAGGTGGTCGAGGCCGACGACATCTCCGACGTCGAGCAGGCCCTGAGGCCGGACGCGCTGCTGCTCGTCGCGCAAACGGACTACCTGGTCGACCTTGACGTCCTGCAGCGGTTGGCCGGACTGCCGGGTGACCGCCTGCTGGTGGAACCGGTTTCGCGCACCCGCGAGGCGCTGGCACCGGGCGTCCGCCCGACCGTCAAGGCCAGTTACGGCGGCAAGCCGGATTGCGACATGCCCGAGGCCCAGCGCGCAGGCGAGGTCGAACTTGGAATCAGCGCCACCTACGAGACCACGGGCGACACCCCGCTCATCCGCTGCTACGAAAACGCGCTGGTGCGCTATTCGGCTGACGGGCGGACGGTCACGGTCGTCGGCAGCGCAGACTTCATGACGAATTCCGGCCTGCTGAAGCAGGGCAACGCCGCGCTGGCCATGAACCTCGCCGGTACGCGGTCGCGGCTCGTCTGGTACGCCCCGCAACACATCGCGGGTGAATCCGACACCGGCACTTCGATTGTCGGCGCCATTCCGGCGCGCGTGTGGTGGATGGTCCTTCAGCTAGGGGTCGTCGTGCTGCTCATCGCGCTGTGGCAGGGCAGGCGCATCGGCC
>JAOPVI010000040.1 GCA_025966225.1 Mycobacterium sp.
GATCAGCGTGCGCGGCGCAAAGCGGGCGGCGCGCGCCAAGTCGGGGTGGAAGTCGGGCATGACTCGACCTTACCCAGCGGGCCGCTCAGTCCCGATCGGTGAGCATGGCCTCGAAGGCCACCCGCATCACGTTGCCGCTGCTGCCGTCACGATCTTCGCATTGACCGACCGGGGCCAGGCGTTCCAGGCCGCGGCCTGCACGACGATCCTGCTGCTGGTCACCCTGCTGGCGTTGGTGGGCATGGGCCGGATCCGCGGCCGTGCGCTAGGCCGGTGGCGGTCCTGGCAGCGGGCCCGCGGGCGCCGGAGGCGCTGGCTCGGGTGGCACGTACCCCGGCAGCGTGATCGGCGGGAGGCCAGGAAATTCGAGGATGCCAGGCGTCGGCCCCGAACTCTCGCTGGACGTCGGCGTCGGCTCTGGCGGCGGCGGTGCAGGCGCGGTCGTCGTGGTGGTCGGCGTGGTCGAAGCCGTCGGAGCCGCGCTGGGTGGCGCAGGCGCGGGGCTCGGCGCCGGCTGAGTCGCGGCGGGGACCGGCGGCGCGGGTGCGGGTGGGGGCGCCACTTCCTGCGGGGGCAGGGCCTGCTGGGGCGGGGCCTGCGGGGGTGGGGGAGGTGGCGGCGCGGCCTCGGCCGGCTGCCCCTTGACGCTGCCGACGAGGGGTTGCAGGCCCTGCCCGCCGGGTGATTCGAGTCGGCACGCGACCTGGCGACTGCCCGCCGACCAGCTGTCGTCCGATAGTGCGTCGTACTTGAGTGCCAGGCCAGTCGCCTGCAACGGAATCGGCGCGAGGTAGGCATTCGTCATTCGGATGCACTCGTCCTTGACGAACGCGTCCTGGTCGGAGCCCGCGGGCGGCGCACCAGGAAAGCGCTCGGCCAGGCTCACCGTACCGGTGATCTCGACGGCGTGTGCGGTCGCGCAGTCGATCGGGAGGTCCGTCGACCGGTTGGTGGCCGGGTCTAGGCCCAAGCAGGTGCCCGCGGGCCAGACCTTGGATTGGTCGATCTCGGCGACCCGGCCCTTGAACGGCACCGGCTTGCCCTCGGGACCGAGTAATTGGAGCCCGCACAACAGGTTTTGGTCAGCGGCTGGCGCTCGGCCGTTGTCGCCCGCCCACAGCACGCTTATCGTGAACCGGCTGCTGGGGTCGTACCTGGCCCCGAGGTACTGGCGCACTGCGGCCTGGCACGGCTCGCCGAAATTCCCCATTCCGACCGACTTGGCGACCTCGAACAAGTGGTCGTCTCGACACTGCACGAACGACGGCTTGTCCGGTGCGTCGGCAGGCCAACCCAGACAGTTACCGGGTTGCGCGCTGCTGAAGACCACTCCGGCCCGGCTGTCCGCCGACGGCCCGGATCTGGTGTCCGGCGATGACATCAACAGTTGGATGACGCCGCCGACGAGCAGGGCGACCAGCGCAAGGCCGAGCGTCGAGCGCTTGTTGGAATGGGCGCTCCGACCGAGTTCGCCGGACCTGCACAAGGGGAGCGGCCCACTCGCGGAGCCGAGCGCGAGCGCGACCGTCTGGAGATCGGCTGGCGGCTCGCTCGACCGCGGCGACGATTCCACCACCGTCACCGCCGCCACCCCGGTAGTTCCGGGTTCCTACCTGCGGCGATACGCCGGGCAGGTTTGCCAGCCACGACCATAGAGCCTTGCACAGGTGGCCACGTCCCGCTACGTGGAGCCACCATACGGCCATCCGACTGTGGCTCTGTCGTTACTTGAGCAGTGGGTCCCTCGGGAGCCCGAGGATGCGCTCGGCGATGGTATTTCGGGTGATCTCCGACGTGCCGCCGGCAATCGTCATCGCTCGATTGCCGAGGTAGGCCGCCGTGAGCTGTTGGGCGTGCCCGACGACTGCGGCGGAGCCGGCCAACGCCATGCCGAGTTCGGTGAGTCGCTGAGATTGTTCGGCGACCAGCAGTTTGGTCACGTTGCCCTCGGGACCGGGTTCGGCGCCGGCGAGCGCCCGCGTGACCCGACGCAGGTTCAGCAGTCGCAGCGTATGCCCCTCGGCGAGCACCTCGCCCGCCTGCCGGACGTATGCGGCGGCGATGTCGGCGGGAGTGCCGTCGAGCAGCTTGATCACGTCGCCTGCGGTGAACCCGGTGGGTGCGCCCGATCCCCCGCCGATCGAGATGCGCTCGTTGCCCAGCGTCGCGCGCGCGACGAGCCAGCCGCGGTTGACGTCGCCGACCACGTCGCCGTCGGGGACGAACACGTCGTCGAAGAAGACCTCGTTGAAGTGCGCGTGTCCGGTGATCCCGCGCAATCCATTGACCGTCACGCCGGGCGCCTTCATGTCGATCGCCATCATCGTCACGCCTGCGTGCTTGGGCGCATCGGCGTCAGTGCGCACGGTGGCCAGTCCCCATCGGCACATGTGGGCGAGGCTGGTCCACACCTTCTGTCCGGTGATCCGCCAGCCACCGTCGACCTTCTTGGCCGTGGTCCGCACCGCGGCCGCGTCGGAACCCGCACCCGGTTCGGAGAACAGCTGGCACCACATCACCTGGCCGCGCAAGACCGGTTCGACCCAACGCTCGCGCTGATCGTCGTTGCCTGCCTGGGCGATGGTCAGCGTGACCCAGCCGGTGATGCCCATGTCTGGCCGTTCGATGCCTGCTGATTCACCGAATTCTTCTTCGATGACCAGCTGTTCCAACACCCCGGCCGCGCGGCCCCACGGCGTCGGCCAGTGCGGCACCAGGTAGCCGGAGTCCACCAGGAAGTCGCGCCGCTGCTCCGACGGCAGCGAGCGCAGCGTGCTGACGGCGTCGCGGGCGGCCTTGCGGTATTCCTCGGCTTCCTCGGGCAGCGTGAACGACGCGCCGTGTGCCTGACCGCTGCGCTGTCCGTCGACGACGTCGAATAGTGGGTCGGCTCCGTCGCCCATGATGGCGGCCAGGGTGCGGGCCCGGCGCAGGTACATGTGCGCGTCGTGCTCCCAGGTGAAGCCGATGCCGCCGTGTAGTTGGATGTTGTACTGCGCGTTGAAGAGCTGGGTGCGAATGGCGTGTGCGGCGGCGACGGCGGCAGGGAACCACGCGCTGTCCAGGTCGTCGGCCCGCGCAGCGTCCCAGGTGGCTGCCGTGGTCTGCTCGGCGTTGACGAGCATGTTCGCCGCATGGTGCTTGACCGCCTGGAACGTGCCGATGGTGCGGCCGAACTGCTCCCGGACCTTGGCGTACTCGACGGCCATGTCCAGCGTCGCCCAGCTGACTCCGACTGCTTCGGCGGAGGCCAGGATCCGGAAGACGGTGCGGGCCCGGCGTGCCGCGCCCCGCAGCACGCGGTCTTCGGAGAGTGCGACGGCCCGTAGTGCGACCGCCCCGATGCTGCGCGTGGTGTCCAGGCCGCTTAGGGCGGTGACGGTGACACCTTCGGCGTCGGCGTCCACGACGACGACGTCAGCACCAGCGGTCAACACCAGCACCGCAGCGTCGGGCGCGCCGAGCACCGCGGGGCTCTCGCCGGTCACCACCAGGTCAGATCCCACGATGATGCTGCCGGAGAATCCGAGTGCGCCGACCGTCGAGCCATCCGCGAGTCCTGGAAGGAGTCGGGCGCGAACGGAGTCCGGTGCGCAGCGATCGATCACCGTCGCCGCACTGACCGTCGGAAGGAACGGGCCCGGGCAGAGTTCCCGGCCCTGAGCTTCGAGTACGACGGCCAGTTCGGACAGCCCGAAGCCCGAGCCACCGTGTTCCTCGGGAATCGCCAACCCCTGCCAGCCGACCTGGGCGGCGGCCGACCAGATGTCCGCGGGGTGGGTGGTGCCACCGGATTTGGGGTCCAGAGTGGCCCTGGCGGCGGCCAGGCTCTTCAAACGCCCAAGCTGGCCCATTGCCGCGTCGGCGAGTGCTCGGTGTTCGTCGGTGATGGCTAGCGCGTTGATTCCCAGGGAAGTGCTCACGAGCTCACATAACCACCGCGACGGGCGCGCAGTACCTGTGAGACAGGTCACAGCCAGGCCTTCGACGTGCCGTTGGTAGACAACTTCTGCGCATTGTCGTCTACCGGCGAGTGACCGAGGTACGCTCGCGAAATGACGGCTCGACCGGACACCCGGTACCCCGGAGCGACCGTGGCCACCCGCGCAAAGTGGTTGCTCGCCGCGGGTCCCTCGGACTACCTGCTCGCCATGAGCGTGGCGTCGACGTCACTACCCGTGATCGGCAAACACCTTGAGCCACTTGGCGGTGCGACGGCGATGAGCATCTGGGGCGTCCGCCACCTACCGGATTTCCTCGGGGCGGCGGTGAAGAACATGTTCACCCCGGGCATCGCTGAAGAACGCAAGCGGAACCGCGATAAGACCAACGAAGTGATGCAGAATGCGCTCCGCGGTGTGGTGGCGTCCGAAACCCTCGACATCGAATGGCCCGCCCCGGATTCGACGCCGCCGGTATGGAAGGCGCTCGAGCATCGCCGCAGCGTGTACCGGACCTCGGTCCGCTACGGGGACAGCCCTTCTCAGCTGCTCGACGTGTGGCGGCCCAAGGAACTCCCCGCGCAGCCCGCGCCCGTGATGATCTTCGTGCCTGGCGGCGCATGGGTGCACGGTGGGCGGATCCTGCAGGGCTACGCGTTGATGTCCCACATGGCGGAACTCGGTTGGGTGTGTCTGTCCATCGACTACCGGGTGGCCCCGAATCACCCTTGGCCGCAGCACATCACCGATGTGAAGACCGCGATTGCCTGGGCGCGGGCCAACGTCGACAAGTTCGGCGGCGACCGCAACTTCGTGGCGATCGCGGGGACGTCGGCGGGCGGACACCTCGCGGCGCTTGCCGGCCTGACCCCCAACGACGCCGAGTTTCAGGCGGACCTGCCGGAGGGCTCGGACACGTCGGTGGACGCAGTCGTCGGCATCTACGGCCGGTACGACTGGGAGGACAGGTCCACGGTCGAGCGGGCCCGCTTCGTCGACTTCCTCGAGCGCGTCGTGGTGAAGCGCAAGATCGCCAAGCGCCCCGAGATCTTCCGGAAGGCCTCGCCGATCGCTCGCATCCACGACAGCGCTCCTCCGTTCCTGGTGATCCACGGTGGCGGCGATACGGTCATCCCCGTGCAGCAGGCCCGTGACTTCGTCGAGAAACTCGGCAACGTCTCGCGTTCTACGGTCAGCTACGCCGAGTTGCCGGGCGCGGGCCATGGCTTCGACATGACCGACGGGGCCAGGACCGGGTCGACGGCCACCGCAATCGGCCTGTTCCTCAACCAGATTCACCGAAACCGGATGCTGGTCGGATCGCAGCAGGTTATATAGCCTCCAGGTAGGAGGTTCGGGTGTGAAGAGGCTCAGCGGGTGGGACGCGGTACTGCTGTACAGCGAGACGCCCATGGTGCACATGCACACCCTGAAGTTGGCCGTGATCGCGCTCGACGAGCTCGGCGACCGACATTTCGGAGTCGACGAGTTCCGCGAGGTCATCCGCGGCAGGCTCTACAAGCTCGACCCCTTCCGCTATGAGTTGGTCGACATCCCGTTCAAGTTCCACCACCCGATGTGGCGGGAGAACTGCGAGGTCGACCTCGAGTACCACATCCGGCCCTACCGGGTGGACAGCCCGGGCGGCCGTCGGGAACTCGACGACGCGGTGGGCAGGATCGCCAGCACGCCGCTCGACCGATCCAGGCCGCTGTGGGAGATGTACTTCATCGAGGGGCTGGCCAACGGGCGCATCGCGGTGTTGGGGAAGATCCACCACGCGCTGGCCGACGGGGTGGCCTCGGCCAACCTGATGGCGCGCGGGATGGATCTCCAGACCGGACCGGCCGACCGCGATTCGTACGCAACCGATCCGGCGCCAACGAAGTCGGAACTGGTACGCACGGCCTTCGGTGATCACCTTCGTCAGATCGGTCGCCTGCCGGGGGTGATGCGCTACACCGCGCAGGGCATCGGCCGGGTGCGCAAGAGTTCCCACAAGCTGTCGCCGGAGCTGACCCTTCCGTTCACCCCGCCGCCCAGCTTCATGAACCACATGGTCGATGGGACCAGGAAGTTCGCGACGGCGACATTGGCGCTCGCCGACGTCAAGCAGACCGGCAGGCACCTGGGCGTGACCATCAACGACATGGTGCTCGCCATTTCGTCAGGGGCGCTGCGTCAGCTCTTGGTGCGCAAGGACGGCAAGGCTGATCATCCGCTGTTGGCCTCCGTCCCAGTGAGTTTCGACTTCTCCCGCGACCGCATCTCGGGAAACTACTTCACCGGCGTCATGATGACGCTGCCCGTCGAACTCTCCGATCCGCTCGAGCGCGTGCAGGCCGTGCACGATGCGGCCGTGTCCGCCAAGGAGACTCACCACCTGATGGGACCGGAACTGGTCAGCCGGTGGGCGGCGTACTTTCCGCCCGCCCCGGCCGAGGCGCTGTTCCGTTGGCTGGCCAACAAGGACGGTCAGAACAAGGTGCTCAACCTGCCCATCTCCAACGTGCCAGGCCCCCGCGAGCATGGCCGGGTCGGTGGCGCGCTAGTGACGGAGATCTATTCGGTGGGCCCGCTCACCACGGGTAGCGGGTTGAACATCACGGTGTGGAGCTACGTCGACCAACTGAACATCTCGGTGCTCTCCGACGGCGCCACGTTGGACGACCCGCACGAGCTCACCAAGGCGATGATCGACGCCTTCATCGAAATTCGAAGTGCCGCGGGACTTTCCGATGATTTGACCGTGGTCGAGAGCACGATGGCCCAGTAGTGGGTGCGCGCCGATCGCCTGCGCCATCGGGATTCGGTGGGGGACTCGTCTCGTTGACGATCCGGCCTGGCGCGTACTAGCGGTTAACCGCAGGCAGCACTACGGATTACCACACCACGTTACGTGCGGCCAGCAGCGATGGAATCCCGCGCTACTGGGGGGATCGTGACGAGTGCGATCGCTAGCGTCAAGGCAGAGAGCAGCTTCGAAGCTCGATACCCTTCGCGAAGCGAATCGTCCGGCTCACGAAAGGGATTCATCGTGTTGCGCAGCACACTGACAATGACGTCGGTTTTGGCAAGCTTTTTCACAATGTTGGCCATCGGCTCGGCTCCGTCGGCGGCCGCGACCGACGGGGTGCCGTCCGCGCTGTTCAGCGGGTACGCGACCGGGGCACATTCCACCCACATCCATCACAGCCGTCGCGCGCGGACTATACCGACGGCAACCAAGCATGGATCGGCGCAAGCCGTTCATTTGCCTGCTCCGGTGCCCATCGAACTGCAAAATGGGAACCGTCCGTCGGCCTGCGTCCGAGTGCAGACATTCCACGTAGACACTCAGGGCCATCCCTTGATCTCTACCGGTTGCTAGCGGCCATCCGGCATCAGCCCTTGCGGCGTGTCCGACTTCCGATTGGGGGTCAGCTGCGATGAATTCGGCTGCGCGTCAGGGGCATGGTGGAGTGTCGCGCCGAAGACATTGGCGGGTGCAGCTTTGGCCGATCGGCGAACCGGCTTCAGAACGGCAGGTCGACGGAACCATTCGTGGTGTCAGTCTCGTCGTGATTCGACGGGTGTTGCCCGAACACATTCGGCGACTGCGGAAGTTGTGGCCCATAGGGAATGTACGGATCAGGGCCATAGGGCACTTGCGGATCCGTATCGGCACTGGCGATGGGCGCAAGGACGATTGCGGCACCGATCGACCCCGTGACCAACCAGGCTCGGTACTTGATCGTTGTTCGCATGGTTGGTTCTGCCCTTCTGACGATTTTCGTGCGTTCTCCACCAAACATGGCGTTTTTGCCGCCCGAAGTCCTCAGCGCTGGCCCCCGTCCCGACCTGCGGCTAACCGCTATCCGTCGATCAGATACCCGACAGGTGGTCAGTGCGTACGGGCCCGCGGCAGAACGTTCTCCGATCACCCACTGATCCTTCGGATATCGAGTGAAGGCGCGGCGACGACGGAGTTCCGTTCGGATGCCGGCCTATTCGACGGCTTGCATGGAGCCGCGCCGCGGATGGCGGTTAACCACATGCGAAGTGTGCGGCCAGCCCTGACGACGTCATCGCACGGAACAGCGATCGTGGAGTCCTGGCCGCGGTCGATGAGTTCGCGTGCCCAAGGAAACCACCACAACCGGAACGAGCCGGGTCGCGCATGGACGCTGCCGGGCACGGAAGGAGCCGCGTGAGCCGATCTCCGGCGTACGACGACCACCACGAGTACGCGATCGAACGGAAGCAGCTGGCACCAGACCCCGACGTGCAGCAGGCGAAGTACTTCCAGGCGCTGCTCGACGAGCGCCATTCACAGATCTTGCGCGAAATCTGCGACAGGACCGCGGCATTGGCTCAGAGTCAGGTCAGCGATGGCACGAGCGCGATGCGCGATCTGCGGCGGGGTCTTGCGGCCACCTACCGTGAGCGGGTTGACCTCGATCGACTCCGTAACAGTCTGCGCGTGCGACTCGCCGCCGATGTTCCACAGATTGCCAAGGTAATTCGGCCTTTCGACATCGTTCTCAAGCGGAGGCGTGCCGGCTGGCGAATGGAGATACCGGAGTTCGACATCGTGCTGGCGAACATCGATAGCCGGACCGACGCTGAGGTGGTCAGTCGAACGATTATCGCGGCGATCACCGGACTACCGATGGCCGCGATCAAGGTGCGATCCCGACTGGCGCGGCGGTCGTACCGGCGATCTCAACAGTGATCTAAATTTCGTCAACGACGACGGCGTCCCAATACCAGTTGTTGTGGCTGTGCGTTGCCGTCAACGCCGAGACGTGATCTTTAGCGGAGAGGCAAAGGCTCCCACGTCCGACCACCGACGGCCCGCCCCGCGATCGAGTGTCCATCAGGGGTCAGGCGGGCCCTGGTGGGTCACTCGAGTCCAGCTCAGTTCGCCGTGTCGGGTGCGGCGGTGGAACTCTTGGTCGGCTGCCTGGCCTCAAGACCGGGCATGGGTTGCTTGGGTTCGTCCCCGGAGGGGGAGGGATTTTCCAGTCCGGTGGATTGCCCGGTGGCGGAGCTTTGTCGACCGATTGCGGACGTCGCCCCGGGCATCACGCCGCCGGCTGCGTCGGGCGCCGAGGTCGCTTGCATCGGCGAACCGGTGCGCACGCCGAACACCTGTCCGCTCGGGCCAGCCTCTTGTGGCTTTACGACGACATGCTGCTTTTGAACGCCGAGACGGTCGCCGGGTAGGCCGGCGTAGGAGGACTCGGGGTCTGCATTGGACATGGCTCCAATGCCGCCCGAGTCAAGGATCCGGGACGGCGGTGTCAAGGAGAGGACGGTTTGTAACCCGTAGACGCCAGGGTAGTACCCGATGTATCCGGGCGGGCTGTATATCTGGCCGGTCGGGTCACCGGGGACTGAGGGGTTGGTGTCAGCCGCTGCGCTCGGCGCCGCGAGCATGCCTGTGGCAAGGAGCGTGGCGATCGCCGCGGTTCGTGCGAGGTGTGTTCTCATGCTGCAGGGCCCTCTGTGTGTGGTTGCGGCGCGGGAGGATTCACTTCGATGCGGTGGGGCCGAGGTCGGGGCCGATGTTGACGGAGCTTGGCCCGATGGCTCCGTTCGCCTGCGGCTCGATGGACTCGCCGCCAAGGGGGAGCTGTTTCACCGTTCCGCCGGTGGGGTCTTCAAGTCCGTTGCCTCGAGTCCCCGCCGGCATCGTGGTCCCGGGCACCACGCCGCCAGCAGGATCGGGTGTACCGGTTGCCTCCATCGGCGACTCCGAGCGCACTCCGTAGGCGTTCCCGAGCGTTGAGCGACGTGTCGGTTCGACACCTAGGTCGGAGCCAGGTAGCCCAAACATGGCCGATTGCAAGTCCGTGTTGGACGTGGCCGCAATGCCGGCCGTGTCAAGTATGCGTCGTGGTCGCATCCAGAAGCCGAGGATGTAGGTGTAGGCGCCGGGTTGGTGGCTGATCCTGCCCGGCATGTTGTGGTACGGGAGCCCGTCGTAGCCCGGTGGTGGGCCGGGCGGGACCGGCGCCGGGTCGGCGGCTGCGCTCGGCGCGACGAGCAGACCTGCACTGAGGAGCATCGAGACGACTCCTCCTTTGACGATGCGCGATGCCATGGCGTTGTCGTCCTCTCTATATCTTGATCGGGTCGCCGTAGATGGCGTAAGACGAATGTGCTCCGGTGCTCGAGATCCGCAGGTATGCGTACGACCGGATCGTGACATCACCACCGCAGGCATCGGCCTTGACATGCAGATTCGTAATAGCCAGCGTTGCCCGCCCCTGGGTGGTGAGCGCCATGTTCGACATTGGCAGGTCCACGATGACGCCGGGTTCGAGGTCGGTCTGCGCGTAGCCGGTTGTGCCGCCGCCCACCGATCCGCCGACAGAGTTGCTTGCCCCGAGGCTCCCGGTTCCACTCACGCCGCCGGAGGCTGCGCCACCGATTTGGAGGCCGCTGGACACGTCCGATTGGCAGCCGAGCTGGTACCCCATGATGAACAGACTGTCGAGGATCGATCCTTGCCCACCGTCGGCTGTCGCCGTGGCAACGAGGGAAACGAAGGCCTCGCGCGAGTTCTGCGCATTGGCGAGGTTCGGGATCGAGTTGACGACCTCGTTTGAGGTGGAGAGGTGGATGTTCCACGCGTCTGGGGTTACCTCATCAAGGTCCTTCGGGGCCATGTCCACACTTTCCGCAACGGCTGCGGGGGCTTCCGCCAGAGCCACACAACAGATCACTGCCGTGATGCATACAGCGCGGATGGATCGAATCAAGCGTCCTGCCATCGTGGCCTTCCAGGTGATAGTTGAAGTTCTGCGGCGGGGCCGTCGGCCCGGTGAGATCAGTCCGTTATGAGCGGCCCCTATCTAGCTAGAGAGCGGTTAACGCCATCTCGCGTTTCGGTGAACGCAGACTAAACGCGGAATATGTTGTGGTTAACCGCTATACGTGGGGTAAGGCTCACCGCCATAGGTATGGAATCGCATGCTTCGATGGTTCATCGCCTGTCGACACCGCGTGGCTATATGCTTGAATTGATCTCTCCTACAACGCCTCTCATACGCAGGCGAGTGCTGAGCGGGCCAAGCACAACTCCTGGCCGTCCACGACCTTCAGCTGATGGCGGTATCTGAGTCGCTGGCTTGGGAACGGGCCGGCGGGTTTCCGGAAGCGTTCGTCACGGCCCACGATGCACGTGTCACGCAGAGCGGAGTGCGTACTGGCGATCGCGTGCTGATCGCCGGCGTACAGATTTCGGCCGCGGCGGCGGGGTCATCGCCTCGGTTTGCAGTCCCGACAATTGGGACACCATCGTGGAATTGGGCGCATTCAAGGCCATCGATTCCATCGGATCTGCGTTCGCTGAATGTGCGGGGACGGATCGCCGTCACCGTGCGGCTCAGGTGGGCTCGATACCAATTGTCGAGGTCGGCTTGCTAGGACAGCGGCTCGCCACAGTCAGCGCCAGCAACTCACGATGGCGACCACGGGGGTCGGGAACCAGGGCGACGCTCTGATCAGGTTTCTTCGGTCTCGTCGTGGGCCACGACCAGGCGGAATCCCGCATCAAACTCTGTCATTTCCAACAAATCACGATGGTTCTGACGCCAGCGACCAGAGTGGAGATCGGCGCGCAGTCGGTCGATTCCGCGGGCCACTGCCTGCGCAGGTGTTTGCGCCAACGCCGAGCACGTCTCACGTACCGCTGCGTCGAGGTATGCCTCAGGGCGCCGCCAGTAGGCTGGGTACACACCGTCGGTGAAGTCCCACGGCACCGGCAACGGGATCAGGGTGTTGGTCCCCAACTCGGCTGCGATCGCCTCGGCTGAAGGGCGACTGAGCTCCAATGCCGCGATCTCGGGGATGTATTCGCGGGCCAGCCAGAAGTCTGCGTGCAGCCGAGTGTCGTAGCACAGCACCACTTGTCGTCGCGCCACACGCCGCAGCTCAGCCAGCCCACGGCGCCAGTCTGCCCAGTGATGGACGGTCTGCACCGCCATCGCCGCGTCAAACGAACCTGACCCCAAGGGCAGGTCCTCGGCCGTTGCACAAATCACCGGCGCGGAACCCGGCGCACGTTGGCGCTGCATTTCCAAAGACGGCTCTACGGCGAGCACTAAGCGATTCGGCGGCTCGTACGAGCCGGTCCCGGCGCCGACGTTCAACACCGAGCGCGCTCCGTTCAAGGCGGTTTCGACCGCCGCCATCCACCGCGGATCCGTCTGTCGCCGCCGCCGGTACCCGATCCCGATCGTGTCGTAAGTTTTCACGACGTCATCTCCTCAGTACGATACCGCCGGTGATCGGCGGAACGGATTGTTCAGTCCGAAAGCAACTTTGACGAATATTGAATGAGGCTAAGTCCTTGACTGGGTCGATTCGCTCGCAGGTCTTGTATGCGAGTGGAGGACTAGCCACCTCGTGAGGCGTGCAGTCCGCATTCGGTTTTTGCCCGGCCCGCCCAACGGCCACTGCGGGGGTCGGCACTCTCTTGGGGTATGGACGTACATGGGGCGCAGCCGATCGATGGGTAGCCTTCGTGGACAAGGGGATTGACCAGGACGTCGGTGGCTTCGATGTAGTCCTGCAGCTGGTCGTCGCTCCACTCCGCAAGGGGGTTGACCTTGAGGATGCCGAATGCTTCGTCGTAGCTGATGAGGGGCGCGTCGGCGCGGGTGGCGGAGTCGGCCCGCCGGAGTCCGGTGAGCCACGCGCAGTAGCCGCGGAGCGCGCGCGACATCGGTACGACCTTGCGGAGGCGGCAGCATTCGTTTGGCTGGGTGGCGAACAGGTCCTTGCCCATCAACGCGTCCTGCTCGGTCGGACTGTGTTCGGGCCGGACATCGATGACCGTGACGTCGTAGAGGGCTTCGACGGCGTCGCGTGTGCCTACGGTCTCTGCAAAGTGATAGCCGGTGTCCACGAACATGACGTGAACTCCGGGCCGTACCCGTGCGGCGATGTCGATCAGGACCGCGTCCTTCATGCTGGACGCGACAACGTAACTGCCGGCCAGGTTTTCGTCGACCCAACGAACGACCTGAATGGCGCTCGCTCCGTCGAGCTCGCTCGAGCCGCGGGCCGCCAGGGCTCGCATCCGCTCGGCAATGTGCTTGCGGCTGGTCATCGGAGCTCTCCTTCGTCTGCTCGGGCTGCCCACGCGGCGAAGCGCTCGCCGTCGTTGCGGTGCTTGGTGAAGTTGCGGACGACGCGCTCGATGTAGTCGTCTAGCTCGGTGCTGGTCACCTTGTGCTGGCGTAACTTGCGGCCGAAACCACTGTCCAGGCCGAGGCTTCCACCAAGGTGGACCTGGAATCCTTCGACGGCGTTGCCGTCGCCATCGTCGACCATCTGCCCTTTGAACCCGATGTCGGCGACCTGGATGCGGGCACACGAGTTGGGGCAGCCGTTGACGTGGACCGTGACGGGCACGTCGAGTCGGGCGTTGACGTCCTCGAGCCGCTTCTCCAGCGCCGGTACGAGCACTTGGGCGCGGTGACGGGTCTCGGCGAATGAGAGCTTGCAGTACTCGATACCCGTGCAGGCCATCAGGTTGCGGCGCCAGTGCGACGGCTGCGACGGCAGGCCGAGTGCTTCCAGTTCGGCCCGCAGCGTGTCGACTGCGTCGTCGGGCACGTCGAGAATGACCAGCTTCTGATACGGCGTGAACCGGATCCGATCCGAACCCGCGGCCTGGGCCAGGTGGGCGACCCTGCTCAAGATGGTGCCCGACACTCGGCCGGCGATCGGGGCGACCCCGACGGCGTTGAGACCGTTCTTCAACTTCTGCACCCCGACGTGGTCGATGGTGTGGGGCACCTGAAGGGGTGCCGGACCGTCGAAAAGCTTGCGTTTGAGGTACTCGGTTTCGAGAACTTCCCTGAATTTTTCCACGCCCCAGGCCTTGATCAGGAACTTCAGCCGAGCCTTGGACCTCAATCGCCGGTAGCCGTAGTCGCGGAACACCGATGTGATGGCCTCCCAGACGTCGGGCACGTCCTGCAGAGGCACCCAGGCGTTCAGGCGCTGGGCCAGCATCGGGTTCGTCGACAGCCCGCCACCGACCCAGATCCAGGCCCGGACCATGTTCGGGGTGGTCCACGCCGATGAACGCCACGTCGTTGATCTCGTGGGCCACGTCCTGCAGACCTGAGATCGCGGTCTTGAACTTGCGCG
>JAOPVI010000368.1 GCA_025966225.1 Mycobacterium sp.
CCGTTGTCGGTGACGATCGCCTGATCCTTGACGGTGCCCGCGACGTTCCCGCCATTGGCCGCGGCCATGTCCACGATCACGCTGCCCGGTTTCATCGAGGCGACCATCTCTTCGGTGATGATGCGGGGCGCAGGCCGGCCAGGGATCAGCGCGGTGGTGATGATGATGTCGACGTCCTTGGTCTGCTCGGCGTACAGCGCCGCCTCGCGGGCCTTGTAGTCGTCGCCCATCTCCTTGGCGTAGCCGGTGGCCGAGACCTCTGCCTTTTCCTTGGCCTCCGGCTCCTCGACGGACAGATACTCCCCGCCGAGGGACTTGACCTGATCGGCGACCTCGGGTCGCGGGTCGGTGGCCAGCACGATGGCGCCCATGCCGCCTGCGGCGCCGATGGCGGCGAGTCCGGCCACCCCCGCGCCGACCACGAGCACCTTGGCCGGCGGGACCTTGCCCGCCGCAGTGACCTGCCCGGTGAAGAACCGGCCGAAGGCGTGCGCGGCCTCGACGATGGCCCGGTACCCGGCGATGTTGGCCATCGACGACAGCACGTCCAGCGACTGCGCCCGGGATATCCGCGGAACGGCGTCCATTGCCAGCACAGTGATCGGGCGAGCGGAGAGCCTCTCGACCAGATCCGGGTTCAGCGCCGGCGAGATCAGGCTGACCAGGGTGGCGTGGTCCTTCAGCGAGGCGATCTCGCTGTCGGCGGGTGCGTTGACCGTGAGCACTACGTCGGCGGCCCACGCATCGCCGGTTTCGGCACCGGCCTCGACGTAGGCGGTGTCGGAGAAGCTGGAGGCATCGCCGGCACCTGACTCGACGACCACGGAGTAGCCCAGTTTGATGAGTTGTCCGACGGTCTGCGGCGTGGCGGCGACACGCGTCTCACCCGCGTGAGACTCGCGCGGTATCCCGATGATCATCCGAAGAGTCTCCCATTTTCCCTCCGGGCACGCGCTTACCCCTCTGGCGGTACCACCCCCGGGTCGCTCCGCTCCTGCCCGCCGTAAGCGGTGTGCTTACCGCCGCCGGTCTCGGTTGCACACCGAAAGCGCATCGACATTCGCCGGGTTCGTGCATCAGCCGTTCGTTGGCTGGACGATTGCTGTCATGAACGTGGTGGTCGAACGAGGCTTGGCCCGTTGTCCTCGGTGCGCCGCCTCCGCTGACTACTGCTTCATCGAGTGCGGCACCGAAGCGATCCGCTACGAGATCGAGTGCCGGAGCTGCGGCGAGCTGTACTGCGAGGAAAATTCCACTTCCCCAACGGCTTTCAGGACCGAAGAGCTCTGGGTCCCGCCGGCCCCGGCCGCAGACCCGGTGCCTGGCACCAGGGCCCGATTGATCACCGAGCTACGGCGTTGGTCGGATGCGGCATTGCCCATGCTCTCGAAGCTCGCCGCGCGCGTCAGGGCGGCCATGTCGTCGGTTCCGCCGCTGCGCTGACTGCGGTGGGAGTGTTACTTTTCGGAATAGTCCGTTAAGCACTATGGGCGCCGATTACTCTGACCGCTCGTGGACTTCGCACTGGATGCCGCGCAAGAGGCCTGGCGGGCCGAGGTCCGCGACTTCTTGGACGAGCACGTCACCCCCGAGCTGCGGGCCGAGCTGGCGGAACACGACCTAGAGTTCCCCGGCGGTGAGATCGCGGCCTTCCGGCGCAAGGTGGGCGCCAAGGGCTGGTTCGGGCTGAACTGGCCGACGGAGTACGGCGGCCTTGGCGTCGGCGCCGTCCATCAGCACCTGCTGATGCGCGAGTTCGAATACGTGGGAGTGCCGGGACCCGACCTGACCGTCACCTCGGTGGCGCCGATGATCATGCGGCACGGTACCGAGCAGAACAAGTTGGAATTCCTGCCTCCGATCGCCAGGGGCGAAATGATCTGCGCGGTCGGGTATTCGGAGCCCGACGCCGGAACCGATCTGGCCAGTCTGCGCACCAAGGCCGTCCGCGACGGCGACGAATGGGTCATCAACGGAGCGAAGATCTGGAACAGCGGTGCGCAACGCTCCACCCACGAATGGCTGTGCGTCCGTACCGATCCGAACGCCGCCAGGCACCGCGGCATCTCGGTGATCATCGTGCCCATCGACCAGCCCGGCGTCGAGCTCCACCCGCTGTACGCCTGGTCGGGCTATCGCACCAACGAGGTGTTCTTCCGGGACGTGCGGGTTCCGGTCGGCAATCTGATCGGTGAGGAGAACCGCGGCTGGACCTACATCACGGGCGCACTCGATCTGGAACGCGGGGCGCTGACCAACGCGGGCCCGATGCGCCGTGCGCTCGACGACCTGCTCGCGCTGACCTCTCCCGACGGCTCACGGCCCGCCGAGAACCCGGTGTTCCGGCGCAGGCTTGCGCAGGCCGAAGCCGACGTCGAGGTCGCGATGCTGATGGGGTACGAGGCCGCGTCGATGCTCGACAGCGGGGTGATCCCGACGGTGGAAGTCAGCGTCGAGAAGATCTTCACCAGCGAACTGCGGCAGCGCATCGCCGACCTGGCCGTCGACGTGCTCGGCACGGACGGCCTTCTGGCGCACAAGTATTCGGGCGCGCCGGCGGGGGGCCGGTTCGAGCGGCTGTACCGGGCGTCGCCTCTGATGCGGTTCGGAGGCGGCACCAACGAGGTGTTGCGCGACGTGATCGCCCAGCGCGGGCACGGCATGCCGTCGTACGGACGCTGAGCCCCATGAGACTGCTGCCCGATCAAGACGAGCTCGACCTTGCCGCCGCGCTGCGCGGCCTGCTTGCCGCGGAGTGCCCGACGACCGTGGCCAGACGCCTGAAGGACGCGGAAGCACCGAGCATGCCGCCGACGCTGTGGAAGGCGTTGGCTGCAGCGGGCGTGCTCGGCCTCGCGGTGTCCGAGCAGTACGGCGGGTCGGGCGGCCACCTGCCCGACCTCGGGGTGTTCTGCATAGAGGCGGGGCGAGCCCTGTGCCCGATGGCGGTGCACAGCACCGTGCATGCGGGGCTGGCCATCCAAGCGCTCGGCAGCCCCGAGCAGTGCGCGGCCTGGCTGCCCGCCCTGTGCGACGGAACCTCCACCGCGACGACGGGACTCTGGTCGCCAAACGATGCGGGCGTCGTTGCGCCCACGCTTCGGGCCGAAGGCGGCGACGACGGCGGTTGGGGACTGAACGGCACCTCCGAGTTCGTCGCCGACGCCGACGAGGCCGATCACCTCGTCGTCTCGGCCGCGGATGCGGCGACCGGACGGACCGTGGTATTCGTGGCGCCGCTGCGCGCCCCCGGCGTTCGAATCGAAGCCTTGTCGGTGATGGGTGGGTACCGCGCATTCCGCGTGCACTTCACGGACGCCGTCCTCGCCGACCAGCGGGCGGTGCTCGGCGAGGTCGACGACGATGCGTTGCACCGCTTGGCGAATGCCGCCGTCGCACTGCTGTCACTGGATCTGGTCGGAGTCGGCGAGTCGGTGTTGGCGAGCACCGTCGACTACATCAAGATGCGCCACCAGTTCGGCAGGCCCATCGCATCGTTTCAGGCCGCACAGCATCTGGTGGCCAACATGCACATCGCGTTGGCTTCGGCCCGGCTGGCCGCCCGCTCAGCGGTCTTCTGGCTCGGGCGCGGGCACACCGCGACCAGAGCAACGGCGATCGCACGGATGCACGCGGCCACCGCGGCCAAGCTGATCACGCTGGACGCTCACCAGTTGCACGGCGGCATGGGCTTCGTCGTCGACACCGACCTGCATCTGTTCTCGGAGCGCGCCCGCATCCTCGCGACCCTCGGGGGCGGAGCCGACGTGGCAGCAACCTGGTTGGAGGACAACGGCTCTTGACCACCGACAGTTTGATCGACGAGGAATCCGCCGCGCGTGTCGGCACGATCGCCGCCACCGCCGCCGGCGAAGTCAACAGGCGGGACTGGCAGCGCTGGGCGGCGTCCGTCGGGGACCACAACCCGCTCTGGTTCGATCCCGACTACGCGCGGGCCAACGGCTACGACGACGTCATCTGCCCGCCGCTGTACCTGCAGTACTGCGTGCTGCCGGTCACGCCGTTGCAGGGTCTGCGGCCCGACGGGTCGTCGGGAGCGGTTTCCGGCGGCCTGGCCTTTCCGCGCGCACCCAAGCGGATGGCAGGCGGTGAGCATGCGACCTTCCACCTGCCGTCGTATCACCGCGACGCGATCGAAATGCTGCGCACCATCGAATCGATCGTCGAAAAGCACGGCAGATCAGGACGATTCGTGTTGGTGACATGGCACACCAGCTACCGAAACCAGCGCGGGGAACTGGTCGCCGAGGCGACGACGTCGATGATCGCGCGGCCGTGAGGAGTGCCATGACGCAGGTCTACTACGAGGACGTCCAACCAGGCGACGAACTCCCGACGTTGACCCTCACCGTCGACGAGACGCAGATGTTCTTCTTCAGCGCGGCGACCTACACCGGCCATCGCATCCACTACGACAAGCAGTGGGCCCGCGACGTCGAGGGTTACGACGACGTGCTCGTCCAGGGCCCGCTGCAGTCGGCGTTGCTGGCCCGCGCGCTGACCGACTGGATCGGGGGGCGGGGCAGACTCGTCGAGTATTCGGTGCAGAACCGGGCCGTCGCGCATCCGGGGCAACCGCTGACGTTCGGTGGGGTGGTGACCGGAAAACGCCTGGCGGACAACTCGGAGGGTCTGGTCGACCTGGAGCTCGCAGGCCGACGCGACGACACCGTCCTGATGCCAGGAAAGGCCACGGTCGCCCTGCCGATGCGGACCGAGTCCTGATGCCGGCCGCTGCGATCATCGGCATCGCGGAGCTGCCAGCCGAGCGCAAGCAGACCAGGCCCGCGCTCTTCACACTCGACCAGTACGCGCTATTGGCCAAGATGGTGGTCGACGATGCCGGGGTCGACGCCACCCTCGTCAACGGGCTGATCACCCACGGGGTGGCCGAGTCGGCCATGTTCGCTCCGGCGACCCTGAGCGAATACCTGGGACTGCCCTTGGATTTCGGCGAGCGGGTGGACCTCGGCGGCGCCTCCTCGGCGGGCATGGTGTGGCGGGCGGCGGTGGCCGTCGAACTCGGTCTGTGCGACGCGGTGCTCGCGGTGGTACCCGGTTCACTGACGCTGCCGCAGTCCCAGCGCAGCCCGGCCGCGGCACCGAGCTGGTACGGCGCGTCGAGCAACGTATTCGGTTCCCCGCAGGCCGAATACGAGATTCCATACGGCAACGTCGGGCAGAACGCGCCGTACGCCCAGATCGCGCAGCGCTATGCGGCGCGCTACGGATACGACGCGGCCGCGCTTGCGAAGATCGCGGTCGACCAGCGCACCAACGCCTGCGCTCATCCCGGTGCGGTGTTCGGAGGCTCGCCGATCACCGTGGACGACGTACTGAACAGCGCGATGATCGCCGACCCCATTCACATGCTGGAGACCGTCATGCGGGTGCAGGGCGGCGCGGGTGTGCTGGTGGCCAACGCCGACATCGCCCGCACGGCCAAGCATCGTCCGGTGTGGATCAAGGGTTTCGGTGAACACATCGCCTTCAAGACCCCGACCTACGCGCAAGAGCTGTTGACCACACCCGTGGCGCGCTCCGCCGACAAGGCGTTCACGATGGCCGGACTCGAGAGGTCCGACGTCGACGTCGCCTCGATCTACGACTGCTACACCATCACTGTGCTGATGACGCTCGAAGACGCCGGCTTCTGCGGCAAGGGCGAAGGCATGGCGTGGGTCACGTCGCACGACCTGACCTTCGCCGGCGACTTCCCGCTGAACACCGCAGGCGGGCAGCTGTCCTTCGGCCAGGCCGGGATGGCAGGCGGAATGCATCACGTCGTCGATGCCGCCCGTCAGGTGATGGGGCGCTCCGGCGATACGCAAGTCGCCGAGTGCAATACGGCGTTCGTCAGCGGCACCGGCGGCATCATGAGCGAGCAGGTGGCCCTGCTGCTGGGAGGTGACTGACGTGACCGGCCTTCCGCTCCCCGAGCCGACGCCCGTGTCCGCCCCGTTCTGGCAGGGCCTCACGAAGCACCGGATCGTCGTACAGTTCTCGCCATCGCAAGACCGCTACGTCTTCTATCCGCGCACGCTCGCGCCGGGAACTCTGGCCGACGATCTTGAGTGGCGCGAAATCGACGGCGCCGGTGAGCTTTACACCTTCACCGTGGCGGACCGGCCGACGGGCCCGCCGTGGGCAGACGCGTTGCCACAGTTGCTTGCGGTGGTGCAATGGGACGTCGGCCCGCGGATCAGCACGGAACTGGTCGACGTCGCGCGTGAAGACATCCGGATCGGCATGCGGGTGACACCGGTGTTCTGCGACGTCCCCGACACCGGCGTCACGCTGCTGCGCTACCGACCGGCCTGACCGTCAACCCTTGCGCTCCTTGGCGAGCCTGTCCAGGTCGGCGAGCATGGTGTCGGCGCGGGCACATTCATCTGCGTAGTACTGGACCGACCAGTTCAGCACCACCTCGGGGTAGGCCCAACCAGGGACTGGGGCCGCCCCCTCGGCGTCGGCGACCGCACGTATCCGCATGCGCTCCGACTGCTCGCGGTGAGCCACCAGCACCTCCCGCAGCTTCGCCGGATCGGCCGTGTGGCCCAACCACATTCGCAACATCACGCCATGCTTGAGTACGGCCGGTTCGGCAGGCGACTCGTTCGCCCAGGCCGTCACGGCCCGTTCGCCCTGCTCTGAGATGCGGTACAGCCGCTTGCCGCGTACGTCGTTCTTGTCGACGATGCGCGACGTCACCAGACCGAGTTCCGCCAGCTTGTGCAGCTCGCCGTAGATCTGGCTGTAGGACGGGGCCCAATAGAAGAAGCGCAGGCTCCAGTCGGCCCACTTCTTCATGTCGTAACCCGAGAGCTCTTCGCCGAACGACAGGATGCCAAGGACCGCCCAGCTCGTTGCCCGCAAGGCGGGATACCCGGCGGGATTCGCCGTGGGATCCGACACAGTGTCGTCATCGGCCATGGCGACACCATAGATGAGCCTGATTCGTCGATCCGGGATATCGCAGACATAGTTCTGATAGACATAGTTCGCTTCGGAAGGAGAGCGGCGATGGACGACGTCGTTGCGGCGATGCTGCAGACGCTCAACGACGGGTTCCCGCCGGTGGAGCGGATGACCGCCATCGAGGCGCGCGCGGCGGTGGCGGCAAGGCGGCAACCCGTGCTGAATCTCGACGACGTCGCGACGACCCGCGACGAATTCATCGACGGAGCCGGCGGGCCGCTCCCGGTCCGGATGTACCAGCCGCACCGACACGACGGCGCCGCCGTCGCCTTCTTCCACGGCGGCGGATTCGTCCTGTGCGACATCGAGAGTCACGACGGGTTCTGTCGAGAGCTTGCCAAGGAAATGTCAGCCGTCGTCGTCTCGCTCGGTTACCGGCTGGCCCCGGAACACGCGGCGCCCGCCGCCGCCGAGGACGCCTTCGCGGCCTTTCAATGGTTGGTCGAGCACTCGGCCAGCCTTGGCGTGGACCCTGCGCGCATCGCCGTCGCGGGCGACAGTGCGGGCGGCAATCTGGCCGCCGTCACAGCCGTGATGTGCCGCAGGCGCGATACCCCGATGCCCGTGGCCCAGGTGCTGCTCTATCCAGCGATCGACCCGTCGTTCGAGACCGAGAGCTACCGCACCCGCGCCTCCGGCTACTTCAACACCCGCGTGGCCATGCAGTGGTACTGGCATCAATACCTCGGTGGGGCCGACCTTCCGCAGCCGCCGTGGTTGGTGGCCCCGGCCCGCGCCGACTCCCACGCCGGGCTGCCGCCCGCGCTCATCGCGACCGCCGAGTTGGACCCCCTGCACAGCGAGGGCGTTGCGTATGCGGCGATGCTCAGGGCCGCCGGAGTTCCCGTCGTGCACCGCGACTTTCCCGGGCTGTTCCACGGATTCCTCACGATGATGCCGTTCGCGCCGGCGGTCGCGGCGAGGGCGCTGCTGTGGGCCGACTTCCGCGAACTGCTGGCACGATGAGCTACGACGCGATCGTGGTCGGCGCGGGCTTCGCCGGGCTGTACGCGGTGCATCGGCTGGCGACGGCCGGCCTGTCGGTGCTTGGGCTCGAGGCCGCGGACGGCGTCGGCGGAACGTGGTTCTGGAACCGGTATCCCGGCGCGCGCTGCGACGTCGAGAGCGTGGACTACTCCTACTCGTTTGACGAAGACCTGCAGGACACGTGGACGTGGAGCGAGCGGTTCGCCGCCCAACCGGAGCTCCTGGCCTACCTGGAGCACGTCGCCGACCGATTCGAGCTACGCAGGCACTATCGGTTCGACACCGAAGTCGTTGGCGGACAGTTCGACTCGTCGGGCGGCGGCTGGAGCGTCCGCACCGCGGGGGGAAGCGTTCACACGGGCAGGTTCCTGTTGTGTGCCACGGGGTGCCTTTCGGCGCTCAACCGCCCCGACATCGCAGGGGTGGACGAGTTCGGTGGCGCGGTCTACTACACCGCCGAGTGGCCACCAGACGAGCCGGACTTTCGTGGCAAGCACGTCGGGGTGATCGGCACCGGATCGTCTGGCATCCAGGCGATTCCGATCATCGCGGCGCAGGCCGAGGCGCTGGTGGTCTTCCAGCGCTCGCCGAATTACAGCGTCCCGATGCCGAACCGACCGTGGAGCGCCGACGACATCCAGCGGATTCGCCAGGAGTATCCGGCGCGCAGGCGCAAGTCCGCGTACGCCCCCGCAGGCACTCCACACACCAGCAACACCAGACCGGCCGCCGAGACCGACGCGCGCGAACGGACGGAGGCTCTTGCGCAACGCTGGGCCCAGGGTGGCGTGCTGTTCGGCAAGACGTTCCCGGATCAGCTGATCGAGCTGGCCGCCAACGACATCGCACGCGAGTTCGCCGAGGACCGAATCCGTGAAATCGTCGACGATCCGCGCGTCGCCGACGACCTGATCCCCACCGACCACCCGATCGGGACCAAGCGGATCTGTACCGACGCCGGCTATTACGAGACTTTCAACCGCGACAACACCCGCCTGGTCAACCTGCGCCGCGAACCGATCGAAGCCATCACCGTCGACGCGGTGCGCACCAGTGCGGCCACCTACCCCTGCGACGCGCTGGTGTTCGCCACCGGATTCGACGCGATGACCGGTGCGCTCACACGCATCGACCCGGTGGGACCGGCAGGCGACCGACTCAGCGACCTGTGGGCCGACGGCCCGGTCACGTTCCTCGGGTTGATGGTGCCCCGGCTGCCGAACCTGTTCAGCCTCAGCGGCCCTGGTAGCCCGTCGGTGCTGGCCAACATGGTGCTCCACGCCGAAGTCCAGGTGGATTGGGCGGTCGAGCTCATTCAGACGGCGACCGCCCGCGGCATCGACGAGGTCGAACCGCGGCTCGACGCGGCCAAGGCCTGGACCGACCACGTCGCCGAGGTTGCCGAGAAGACGCTGTTCCCCAAGGCGCAGTCGTCGTGGTACCTGGGCGCCAACGTCGAAGGGAAGAAGCGGGTATTCATGCCATACGTGGGCGGGTTCGGCGTGTACCGGACGCACTGTGACGACGTGGCCCAGCGTGATTACGCAGGGCTGGTGTTCACGACGCGATGAAACCGGAACTCCTGAGGGACCTCGAGGGCAAGGTCGTCCTGATCACCGGCGCCGCCCGAGGTCAGGGCGCGGCCGAGGCCGAACTGCTGACTGCGTTCGGTGCCAGGGTGGTGGCTTGCGACGTGAGCGACGCCGACCGGAAGGGTCTCGTGCACCTCGACGTCACCGACGCTGACGCGTGGACGGCGGTGGTTGCCGACGTCACCGCCACGCACGGCCGGATCGACGTCCTGGTGAACAACGCAGGCGTCTACCGCAAGGCGCCGCTGGGCGAATGGTCGGCCTGCGAGATCCGGGACATGCTGGACGTCAATCTGGTCGGGCCGATTCTCGGCATGCAGGCGGTTGCGCCGGTGATGCCTCCGGGCAGCGCGATCGTCAACGTGGCCTCGATCGCGGCGCTGCGTGGGTTCGGGGGCGCCCTTCCGTACGCGTCGTCGAAGTGGGGGCTGCGCGGTGCAAGCCGTTCGGCCGCCCAGGAATTGGCGCCGTTGGGGATCCGGGTCAACTGCGTCTGCCCCGGCTCTGTCGACACACCAATGATCGACGCGGCCGCGCTCGATCTCTCGCACCTACCGATGCCACGCGTCGGCCGCGCGAGTGAGGTCGCGCAATTGGTGGCGTTCCTGGCCAGCGCGGCGAGCAGCTACTGCACTGGCGCCGAGTTCGTCGTCGACGGTGGCGCGACGGCATGATGAAAACCATGGAGCACCAGGATGTTTGAGACAGTTCAGGGTCTGCTGCGCAGCCGGGTCGAATCCGACACTGCCGCCGTCGTCTACGGCGGCCGCACCTGGACGTGGCGCGAACACCTGGCCGAGGCGACGGCCGAGGCCGCGGCGCTGCTCGGTCTGGCTCACCCGGCCCGACCGTTGCACGTGGGCGCGCTGCTGTCCAACTCGCCCGCGATGCTCCGCGCCATGGCCGCCGCGGCGTTGGGCGGCTACGTCTTGTGCGGGCTCAACACCACTCGCCGCGGGGACGGCCTGCTTTCCGACATCCGTCGGTCGGATTGTCAACTGCTGCTGGTAGATCCGGAGCACCAGCCGCTGCTGGCGGGGCTCGACCTTTCGGATGTCGTCGTGATCGACGTGGCGTCACCGCTGTATCGCGAACTCGTCGCAGGCGCGCCGACGTCGGTGCCGCACCGCGAAGTCGGCCCGCACGATCCGTTCATGATGATCTTCACCTCTGGCACCAGTGGCAACCCGAAGGCCGTGCCGTTCGCCCACGGGATGTCGGTGATGTGTGGCGCCAGCCTGATCGCGCAACTCGACATCACCTCCGACGACGTCTGCTACCTGTCGATGCCGCTGTTCCACTCCAACGGTGTCGCGGCAGGCTGGTCGGTTGCGACCGGCAGCGGCGCAGCGATGGCTCCGGCGAAGTTCACGGCGTCTGGCTTCCTGTCCGACATCAGGCGGTACCGCGCGACGTACATGAACTACGTCGGCAAGCCACTGGCACTGGTGCTGGCCACGCCGGAGCGACCCGACGACGCCGACAACACGCTGCGGGCGGCGTTCGGCAACGAGGCCACCGACCGGGACATCGAGGCATTCACCGCGCGATTCGGCTGCCGCGTGCTCGACGGATTCGGCTCCAGTGAGTTTGCCGTGATCGTCTACCGCGAGGACGGCACCCCCGCCGGATCCATCGGCAAGGGTTATCCGGGCGTCGCGATCTACCACCCGAAGTCCGTAACCGAATGTGCGCCAGCCATTTTCGATGAGACCGGTGCACTGGCCAACTTTGACGAAGCGGTCGGCGAACTAGTGAACACGGAGGGTACGGGCCCGTTCGCCGGCTACTACAACGATCCGGCCGCCACCGCGGAGCGGGTACGCCATGGCATGTACTGGTCCGGGGACCTGGCCTACCGGGACACCGAAGGGTGGATCTATCTGGCGGGCCGTACCGCGGACTGGATGCGCGTCGACGGCGAGAACCAGGCCGCCGGACCGATCGAACGGATCCTGCAGCGGCTGGCCCCGGTCACCCAGGTCGCGGTATACGCGGTGCCCGACGACCGGGTCGGCGACCAGATCATGGCCGCCTGCGTGCTCGGCGACGGGCTGGTGCTGACACCTGCCGAACTGACGGAATTCCTTTCCGCGCAACAAGATTTGTCGCCCAAGGCGTGGCCTCGGTTCGTGCGGATCAACCGCGCGCTGCCCCAGACCGCCACCAACAAGATCCTCAAACGCGAACTGATCAGGGAGGGCGTGACAGCCGGCGATGGCGTGCTCTGGCAGCGACCCGACCGCGAGACCTCCTACGTTCCGATGGTGCCCGCAGAGCACCGGGTCGGTCTGGTCGAGCCGAGCAATTCTAGGTGTGGAGGGTAGGCGTGAGTGAGCTTGCGTGCCAGACGGAACGGGCGCCAGGGTCGCCGGTCCGCACGACGGCAACGGTCGAGGCGACACCAACGACGACAGCGAGCACCGCGATGGCGATGGTGGCGACGGCTGGGAGTTGGCCGGATCGGCTTTGCCGCCAGTGCAGCACGGCCAGGACGACGGCTACGACCAGGAGCGCAGCCGCGTAGTAGGTCAGCTGTTCGCCCCGGTCGACGTGGGTCTGCAGCAGGGCGGTCGGGTGTTTTTTCTGCTCGTAGAGCCATTCGCCGGCGTCGATGGTGATCGGTGTCGTCACCATGAGCAGTGCCGCCATCACGACCACCAGCCACACCAGCCGACGGCGTACTGCCGGCCACAGTGCGCACACGATTTCCAGCAGTGCCGTTGCGGGCATCAGCACGACGATGAGGTGAACCCACAGGGCGTGCGCCGGGATGCCGGCAATAGTCGTCATCATGGGCATCTTGCCGTATCGAGGTGTCTGACCGGTTCGCGTGACGTAATGGCGCGCCGGAGGCAGGTGATGGCGAGGGCAACAGCGAACGCGGTGAGCAGCGCGGCAGCCACCGGTCCGTCGCCGTATCCAACGCCCCCGTGCCGGGCGGGTTTGCTCAGCCAGTCCGCGATCGAGGCGCCCAGCGGGCGGGTCAGGATGTAGGCGAACCAGAAAGCGGCGACGGCGTTGAGCCGCAATTGCCAGTGACCCAACGCGGGGACGGTCATCAGGACGGCGAACAGCACGATCGATCCGACGAATCCCAGGCCCAGTTGGTCGGCGGTGAGATCGCCGGCCGCGGTGCCCAGCGCGAAGGTGAATGACACCGTGAGCCAGTAGAACACTTCGCGCCTGCGGGTGGTGATGCTGTGGATGTCCAGCGTGCCCTCGGTGCGATGCCACACGAAGAAGGTCAACGCCAGCGCTGCGCCGCAGCTCAGGGTCGACACCACCAGCGGCACGCCGAACTCACCGTGGATGAGGTCGGCAACCATCGTGCCGACCACGGCGACCATGGATACGGCCGCCCAATACGCCACCGGCTGGTAGCAGCGGCTGCGGAACTGCAGCCACAGGGTGAGCCCAAACCCGGCGACGCCGATAGCCAGACCCAGATAGCTGAGCGCGCTGAGCAGGTAGTCCGACGCCGCCTCTCCCATAGCGGTGGTGAGCAGCTTGAGGACCCAGAACGCCGCCGTGATCTCGGGCACTTTCGATCTGAGCGGCCCGCGTTGAACGTGCGGTCCTTCGCCGGGATTCCCCGCTGCACTGCTCCGCAGAGACGTGATGGAAGACATGTTGGCGGAAATATCCTTTCGCAATGTGCTGGCGGCGCCTCAGAACGCGGCGACGGTCGCGGCCCCGAGCGCTCAGCGTCGTCGGCTGCCTCGGTCGTGACCACAATGCTGCAAGCTCAACATCGGTCGGAGCTATGTCTCGCCGATGCAGAGGCTAAGAAGCGCCTTGCGCCGTGGCGCGGTCAGTGGTGGTGGCGTGAAAGTGGCGGTCCGGACCACCGTCACGGTGCTCGACCTCGACCGGTCGGCCCGTGGCAGACCACGACTGGATGTAGTGCTGCTCAGCGTGCTCGATCAATAGTGACCGCCACTCGGCTGCACCATCAGTGACGTCACAAGTGCCGCCCAGATCCGGAATCATGTCGCCGTCGCCGAGTCGACGGCCAGTTATCGGACGACGCGGCCGTCATCGCCTCAACGTGCCGGTGCAGCTGCGGGTGGCTGAAGCGGGTTGGAGAACGCGGCGCAGGGGCCTAACAGGTCGGGATGGAACAGTTTCGCCGCGATGCATTCCCCGTCGACGCCGGGGTTCTTTGCGGTGACCGTGCTCGCGACGAGGCTGTGCACCTGCCCGTAGAGGTTCGTGGTCGCCGTGGTGGCCAGGCTCGCCGCGAGGTCGTACATGTTCATATTGGTCCCGGGAACGGGCTGGCTGCCGCGCGCGGTGTCGGGGCCGTCCTTGTTCAACGCCGAGTGGCACTCTTGGAAACCGGGCGGCGGCCCTGCCGGGGGACAACCGTCGAGTGGGAACTGTTTGGAGAACATCATGTTGAAGTATCCGGTTTGTAGATCGGCGGGGAAGTCCCCTGGATTACAGGACGGGAAGATGGAGGGAGCCAGCCGGTCCGGCTGCCCTGCGGCAATGTTGTCCTCGACCCAATTTGAGTGTGCGTAAAAGTCTTGTTGCGCGTGCGCCAGACCGCCGAACGCGGCACGGGCGGCGGGCCCGTTCGCCAACACTGTGGCACCCGGGCCGACGGGCTGCGACCCGCTCAGGATCACCGGCACGAGGGTGCTCCACGCCTGCTGCGCTCGGGCACAGACGTCGGCTGGGTTCTTCGCGTTGTCGATATGCCGCCACTGATCGGTCGCAAACGCGTCACTGCCCATGGCGCCACCCCCCGGCGGGGGTCCGTTGAGTATCTGCAGGACGGCAACCTCTGTGACCTGATCGGGTGGCAGCGCTTCGCGCGTGATGCTTGCGTGGTTCTGGACATAGAAGGCCTGCGCGATCGGCGACGCCCAGCAGCACAATGCGCCGACGAGGCTGGCCACCGCCACTACGGCCGACGGCGCCCGTACTAGTCGCCAGGTTGCGGTCATGGGAACTCCTCGCCGTGCCGGGACTGCGGTCCGATCCGCTCTGTACCCAGCACGTAACGAGAGCAAACTTGAGGGACGACGCGAAGAATCCCCCATGGCGAGAGATTCACATGACGAACGCCGGTCCACGTGGGCTTCCTGGCCGGAGCGGGCGTCACCGATTGGTGAGTAGATGGCAGTCGGCCCGCCACAGAAGAGCTGTGGCGGGCCGACGACTCAGGGTGCGTGCTTAGACGCGAGGCGCGTTTCCTGGTCCGGGGGTCACGGGTGGGACCGCTGCGGGCCGATCGTTTCGGCGCTTCAGGCCAGCAAGACCGATCAAGCCCAGCAGGCCGGCGAGGCCCCACAGGCCGGTGTTGTCGTGACCGTCGTTGTCAGTGTCTGCAGCCAACGTCGAGGTGGTCGAGGATGGCATTGGCGTGGTGGGTGCGGTGGCATTGGCGACCCCTGCACCACCGAACATGAGTGCGGCCGTAGTCAGGGTGATGCCCAGTGTCTTACGCATTGTGTGTACTCCAGTGTTCTGTTCGGCTCATAGACAAACGAGCCGGAATTGACCTCGGACCCGCTGCTTAAGTCCTTGGCTAGCTGCAGCAAACGAGATTCGCTTACCGCAGGAGTCCTTTACCCGGGTCAGGTTGTAATAAACGTGTAACGATTTAGCCTCGCCGAACGATGGGAGGGTTTGCTAGTCAAGGGGTTCGGCCCACCAATCTGCGGACACGCCGTCTTCACCTGCAACCTCGTCAAGATCAGCCTGGAACCGACGACCGAAAGGACCGTGCCGCACCGTCCACGCGCACCGCGGCCACTATCGGCTTTAGGTCGAAGTAGCTAGCCAAAGACGGTAGGCACTCCCAGCGGCCCGCGAATGGCAGGGGTGTCCCGCCAGGTCGGGTGCCCACACAGCGCGGGTCGGCGGGCCAGCACGTGTCGCAGGGCTGTTGCGAGCTCGAGTCGGGCGAGCGCGGCGCCGAGGCAGTAGTGCGCGCCGTATCCGAAGGCCAGTGGAGGCGGCCCCCTGCGAGCTGGCTGGAACTCACCGGGCCGGTCGAAGACGGCCGGGTCACGATTCGCGGCGGCGATGACCACCAGGGCCGGATCGCCGGCGGGGATGGTGACGTCGTCGAGCACATGGTCACAGATGGCGGTCCGCCCTACGGCTTGGACGGGCCCGTCCAGGCGGAGCAATTCGGTGATCATCTGGTCATCCACGGTGGCGAAGGACGGCCCTTCGGGATCGAGCAGCCGAATCATTGCCGCTCCCAACAGATTTGCGGTGGTTTCGTGGCCTGCGACGGCGATGATCACCGCAGTGGTGACGACGTCGTCGAGTTCGAGAGCTGGGTCAGCGCCGATGAAGCTGAGCCGCGCTCGGACTCAACAGCATCCTCGGGGCACGCTTCGCAACCAGTCTCTTCCATGAATCCGAGCCACGCATACCAGACGATCGCTACCTCGCCGAGTGGACGGCACTGCTCGCCACTCGCATCGACGCCCTTGCCGGCCGAACGTAAAGGGCGGACCTACAGCCACTCCCGCCGTTTGAAACTCACGTAGAGCACTAAGACCAGCAGCACGATCATCGCAGTGCTGACGATGAACCCCGTGAAGGTGTTGATGCCCGGATATTCGACGTTCTGGCCGTAGAAGCCCGTGATGGCCGTCGGCACCGCGATGATCGCCGCCCAGCCCGTCAACTTCTTCATGACCGTGTTCAGCCGGGCATCCTGAAGCGACAGGTTGGTCTCGAAGACCGTAGTGACCATGTCGCGCAACGACTCCGTCCACTCCGATGCCCTCAGCACGTGGTCGTAGAGGTCGGCGTAGAGCGGGTCGAGCTCCGGAGAGGTCTTGGAATCGAGCCGCCTGTGCTGGATGGCGTTGACGACCTCGCGCATCGGCAACACCACCCTGCGCAGTTCGACGAGGTCCTTGCGATAGCGGAACGTGCGGCGCTGCAGCCCGTGTTTGGGCCCACCGTCGGCGAACAGCTCGTCCTCGAGCGATTCGATCTCGTCGTCGAGTACCTGAACGGCTTCGAAGTGCCCGTCCACGACGACGTCGAGCAGTCCGTGCACCAGCGCACCGACGCCGTACTGCTGACCGCCCAGCTCGTCGAACCGTTGCGACACCTCGTCCATTGCGAAGCCGGGATCATCGCCTGCCAGCGGTGGCAGGCGCACCGTGATCAGTCCACGCGGCAGGACGAACGCCGAGATGCGGTGCTTCACCAGAGTGGATGTGGTGTCGTCGTCTGCCGCGGGCGTCACCGTCTGAATTGCGTAGACCGTGAAGAACGTATGCGTGCGGTAGACGGTGGCCTTCGTGCGTTCGCTCGGTGCGGTTGCGTCCTCGACTGCCCAGACGTTGAGCCCGAGTTCCTCGGCCAGCGCCTTGAGCGCATCGTGGTCGGGGTCGTAGATGTCGGCCCACACCAGGGTGTCATCGGATTCGAGACAGTCCGAGATGGCCGAGAACTTGAAGCCGTCGATCGGCTTGCCGTCCCGCCACATCCGTCCGCGCACTTCGGTCACACCGACCATCATCCCGCAAGGCACTAAAACTCAGGATGAGCACAGGACTTCTCCAGGTGTCTGCCGCCAAGTACCAATGTCCTGGTGAGCACCACGCCTGCGGGCCCCTGCTGTCGCTGACCCGTTTCCCGTCACCCGAGCAGAAGGAAGCCGCAGGAAAAGTGTCCGTCTTCGTCGACATCGTGCCCGACGAGTCCCGTGTGGATTCGCCGGCTGAACGCGCGCCGCGAAACAAGTGGCGTGGCCGATTGACCCGGGCGGCGCTTCCGCTACTGTCGCTCGTCGTATTCGCCGGGGCATGGCAGCTCGCGGCGGCCACCGGCCTCTGGAACCAGACGTTCGTGCCCTACCCGAGCACGGTGTGGAAGGCGTTCATCGCCACCTCGACCACGCACGACGGGGTCCGCGGTTACGCGGGCTACCTGCTGTGGGAGCACCTCTACATGACGTTGCGGCGAGTGCTGGTCGGTGTGGTCATCGGTGTCGGCCTCGGCGTTGCGCTCGGCCTTATCATGGGCTCCGTAGGTTGGGTGCGCAGCGTGCTCGAGCCATGGTTGACGTTCCTGCGGGCGCTTCCTCCGCTGGCGTACTTCTTCCTGCTAGTGATCTGGCTCGGCATCGACGAGGCGCCGAAGGTCACGCTCCTTGCGCTGGCTGCACTTCCGCCCGCGGCGGTAGCGACGACGGCCGCCGTCGTCGCGGCGCCTGTCGGTTTGACGGAGGCTGCGCGCGCGCTCGGCGCCACGCGGCTGCAGGTGATCCGCGACGTCGTGGTGCCGTCGGCACTGCCCGAGACCTTCACCGGCGTCCGGTTGGCAGTGGGCATGGCCTACTCGTCGGTGGTGGCCGCCGAACTGTTCAACGGCATCCCCGGTATCGGCGGCCTGGTCAAGGACGCCAGTAACTACAACAACACCCCAGTCGTACTGGTCGGCATCTTCGCCATCGGATTTTCCGGCCTGGTCATCGATGGTCTGCTCCGCACCGCCGAACGGCGCGCGGTCCCCTGGAGAGGAAAGATATGAGACTCAAGGCATTACTCGCGGCGGCGGCCTTTGCGACGATGGCGTTGGCGGGCTGCTCGGTGGACCACTCCGGGCAGGACGCAAGCAAGCCCACCATTCGCATTGGCTACCAGACCTTTCCGAGCGGCGACCTCATCGTCAAGAACAACAAGTGGCTCGAAGAGGCGCTGCCCGACTACAACATCAAGTGGGTCAAGTTCGACTCCGGCGCCGACGTGAACACCGCGTTCATCGCCAAGGAGTTGGACTTCGGCGCACTGGGCTCGAGCCCCGTCGCGCGCGGGTTGTCCGCGCCGCTGAACATCCCCTACAAGGTCGCGTTCGTGCTCGACGTCGCCGGCGACAACGAAGCGCTAGTGGCGCGCAACGGCGCGGGGGTCAACACGATCGCCGACCTGAAGGGCAAGAAGATCGCAACGCCGTTCGCGTCCACCGCGCACTACAGCCTGCTGGCCGCGTTGGCGCAGAACAATTTGTCCACCAAGGACGTTCAGCTGATCGACCTTCAGCCGCCTGCGATCCTGGCCGCCTGGGAGCGCGGCGACATCGACGCCGCCTACACCTGGCTGCCCACCTTGGACGAACTGCGCAAGACCGGCAAGGACCTGATCACCAGCAGGCAGCTGGCCAAGGACGGCAAGCCCACTCTCGACCTCGCCGCGGTGGCCGATGGCTTCGCTTCCGCCCATCCCGACGTCGTCGACAAGTGGCGTCAGCAAGAAGCCCGCGCGCTGACGACCATCAAGGACGATCCCACCGCCGCCGCCAAGGCGATTGCCGCCGAGATCGGGCTGAGCCCGGAAGACGTTGCGGGACAGCTGAAGCAGGGCGTGTACCTGACTCCCGACCAGGTCGCGTCGGCCGAATGGCTCGGATCGGACGGGAACCCCGGCAACATCGCCGCCAACCTGGAGAGTGCGTCGCAGTTCCTGGCCGAGCAGAAGCAGATCCCGACTGCGGCACCGCTGGCGACATTCCAGGACGCGATCTACACCAAGGGTCTGCCCAATGCCCTCAAGCAGTGACGACGACGTCCGCGGCGGTGTTCGAATTCAGAACGTCGCCCACCGTTACGGCGGCGTAACCGCGCTCGGGCCGGTCGATCTCGACGTCGAGCCGGGCGCCTTCCTGGTGTTGGTGGGCGCCTCGGGGTGCGGCAAGAGCACCCTGCTGCGGCTCATCGCCGGGTTCGAGTCGCCGAGCGCGGGCGAGGTCCAGGTCTCGGGTCAAGCCCCCACGCCCGGCGTGAGTGCGGGCGTCGTCTTTCAGACGCCACGGCTGTTCCCGTGGCGGACCGTCGGCGGCAACGTCGAGTTGGCGCTGAAGTACGCGAAGGTGCCACGGGAGCGCCGCGGGGAACGACGCGACCAACTGCTGCAGCGCGTGGGGCTGGAGGGCACGGCCAACCGCAAGATCTGGGAGATCAGCGGCGGCCAGCAGCAGCGCGTCGCGATCGCCCGCGCCTTGGCCGCCGAGACGCCGCTGTTCCTGCTCGACGAGCCGTTCGCCGCCCTCGACGCACT
Source organism: Mycobacterium sp. (assembly GCA_025966225.1). Classification (GTDB taxonomy): domain Bacteria; phylum Actinomycetota; class Actinomycetes; order Mycobacteriales; family Mycobacteriaceae; genus Mycobacterium. Next base: position 19,619 of record JAOPVI010000368.1, read on the forward strand.
CACCCGGGAGCGGCTCCAGGAGGACGTGCGGCAGGTCAGCGCGGAATCCGGCCGGACGACCGTGTTCGTCACCCACAGCGCCGACGAAGCAGCCTTCCTCGGTTCGCGCATCGTGGTGCTGACCCGCAGGCCCGGTCAGGTAGCGCTGGATCTGCCCGTCGACCTGCCCCGCACGGGCGTCGACCCCGACGAGCTTCGGCGTTCCCCGGAGTACACGCGGTTGCGCGCGGAAGTGGGACGAGCCGTGAAGGCAGCGGCGGCCTGAGCGGGCACGCAACTAAACCCCGAACCGCAACGCAGTACCTGCGACCCGGTTCGGGGTTGGTCGTGTCTCGTGGTTAGACCGGCGGGTACGCGGGGGGTGGGTAGACGCCGCGCAGGCCCCAAGGAACGAACTGGAAGAAGTACTCGATCTCGTCGCTAGCGTCGTAGTCCGGGTTCGGATCCATCGGTGCCTCCTGCGTAACGAGTGTTTGACGGGAGTCTAGCCCCAGAAGCTGGGGGGCGGGCAACGCCTCGGGGTCGATTGCCTAAACTGGCCAACCAGTTGATTGGGTCCCGGGCTCCGGCCTGGCCTGCATATAGTGAGTCGCCATGTCCACGACCGACCCAGATGCTCTTCGCGCAAGCGGCTCATCGGCCCCAGATGCTCTTCGCGC
>JAOPVI010000050.1 GCA_025966225.1 Mycobacterium sp.
GTTCTCCCAACCCACCGACGACCTGCCCACCGCCGACGGCACCGGCAGCATGCACGACCTGCTGATGAGCAACTTCTTCGCGCAGACACAGGTGCTGGCGTTCGGCAAGACGGCAGAGGAGATCGCCGCCGAGGGCACCCCCGCCGACGTCGTCCCCCACAAGGTGATGCCCGGAAACCGGCCCACCACTTCGATTTTGGCGACCAAGTTGACCCCGTCCGTGGTGGGCCAGTTGATCGCGCTCTACGAGCACCAGGTGTTCACCGAAGGCGTCATCTGGGGCATCGACTCGTTCGACCAGTGGGGCGTCGAGTTGGGCAAGACCCAGGCCAAGGCCCTGCTACCGGTGATCACCTCAGACGCGTCTCCAGCCGAGCAGACTGACAGTTCGACCGACGCCCTGGTACGCCACTACCGCACGGAGCGCGGTCGATCAGCCTGACCCCGCGCGATTTGTGCACGCGTAACCGCGCTTTCAGCGCGGGTAAACGTTCACAAATCACGCTGGGGAGGTCAGAATTCGCGAAGGTGATCGCGCAGCATCGTGGTGGTGTATTCCGGCCGCGTGAGGCCCCGCCTCTGTAGTTCCGGGACGAGGCCGTCGGTGATCTCGGTGACGTAGCGGCGGTTGAGCCGCATCACCGGACTGGTGATGAGGAACCCGTCGCCGCCGACCTGCTCCATCACGTCGGCCATCTCGTCGGCGACCTCGGCGGGGGTGCCGACGAACGGGATGTTGCTGGAAAACCCGCTGCCAGTGACCAATTCGCGCAGCGTCTTGTCCTTGCCGCCGGCCAGGAAGCTCGCCAGCGCGCCGCGTTCGCCGTTGGTCCAGAGCTCGGGCAGCGGTTCGTCGAGCTCGAACTGGGCGAAGTCGATCTCGGTGATCGACGAGATCTCGGCCAGCATGAATTCGACGTACGCGGGGTCGGTGAACCACCGCTCGCGCTTGGCCAACGCCTCCTCGTGCGTGTCGGCGACGATCGGCGACACGAGATACAGCACCTTGCAGTGCGCGGGGTCGCGGCCGATGGCCGCCATCCTGGCGTGAATGTCGTCGCGGTACTCCTTCATTGCGGCGACGTCGTTGGCGGGCGTGACGATGGTGTCCGCATATTGCGCGGCCAGCGCGCGTCCCGGCGGCGACGCACCCGCTTGCGCGATCGTCGGGCGGTACTGCGGGGAGGGCGCGGTGTTGAGCGGACCGCGGGACTTGAAGTACTTGCCCTCGAAGTCGACGGTGTGGACCTTCTTGAAGTTGGCGTAGGTCCCCGTCATCTGGTCGCGCTCGACCGCGTCGGGCTCCCACGACTCCCACAGCTGGGTGACGAGGTCCAGGTACTCGGCGGCTCGGACGTAGCGCTCGTCGTGCTCCCATAGCTTGTCCAGCCCGAAGTTCTGAGCCGAGCGATCCTCGGCCGAGGTCACCACGTTCCAACCGAACCGACCCCGCGCGATGTGGTCGATGGTGCTGGCGAGCCTGGCGAGTAGGAAGGGTGGGTAGAAGCTCGTCGACATCGTCGGAACGACACCCAGCCGCGTGGTCGCGTTGGCCATCAGCACGGCGAGCGGAACCGGGTCGTGCTTCGGATTCACGCCGGTCTTGAGGTCGTACTCCATCGTGCCGCCGTAGGCCGTCGACACCATGAGCTTGTCCTCGATCAGCACGTAGTCGAACTTGGCGCGCTCGAGATCGCGGGCGACCTCGACGTAGAAGTCGCCGGTGAAGTCACGGCCACCGTCGCCCCACGTCCCGTTCCACTCGTCGGCGACGAAGTTGAGGAACCAACCCAGATGAAACATTCGAGCCATGGGGACAAGCCAAGCGGGATTGTGTTTCCCAACGATGTCGTGGCGATTTCGGCGCGGAAACCCCCGTCAGCGACGATGAGCGCACCGAAAATCGCAGTTAGGCGAAGTACTTGGTGAACCGCGGCGGTAGTACCTTCATCAACTCGACCAACGGCCACCACGGCCAACCGGGTACGACGGCGCGACCCTTCTCCTTCTCGATCGCGTCGACCATGGCCTTGACGCCGGTCTCGTTGTCCACCATCAACATCGTGGTGCTCGACTTCGCCGTCATCTCCGACTCGATGTAGCCGGGTTCGAGCACCGTGATCTTGATGGGACCGGACGGGTACTCCGCGCGCAGCGACTCGCCAAGCGACGTCACGCCCGCCTTGCTGGCCGCGTACGCGGCCTTGACCCCGGGCACGCCCTTGTTGCCGAGCACCGAGGACACCAGCACCAGGTGACCCTCGCCCGACTTCTTGAACATCTCCAGCGCGGTCTCGATCTGCACCAGCGCCGCGACGAGGTTGGTCTCGATGGTGGCCTTGTTGGCCCAGAGCTTGCCGCCGCCCAGCTGGTAGCCCTTGCCGATGCCCGCGTTGACGATGACGCAGTCGATGCCGCCGAGCTCGTCGCTGAGCTCGGCGAACACCTTCGGCACGGCTTCGTGGTCGTTGACGTCGAGGGCCGCGACGGCGACGGTGATGCTGGGATGCTTCGCGGTGAGTTCGGTCTCGAGTTCCTCGAGGTTGTCGGTCCGGCGGGCACACAGCGCGAGGTCACGGCCCTTGGCGGCGAACTGGCGGGCCATACCGGCACCCAGCCCTGAGCTTGCACCGGTGATGAGGATCTTCTGCCGAGTCATCCGAGCAGAATAGCCAAACTCCAAAGACGTCAAGAAACGACGGTGCATCGGGTGGAGCATCATGGACCCGTGAGACGAGCCTTCCCGTTCTTCGTCGGAACCCTGTTGGTCGGGCTGGTCACCGGTGCGCCCTCCGCGCACGCCGACGAGCCCAGCCCGCTGTACACCCTGGTGGACGCCGCCGCCGCGCGGTTGCAGACCGCCGACCCGGTGGCCGCGTTCAAGTGGGTCAAGGGCGGTCCGATCGACGATCCCCCACGCGTGCGGCAGGTGCTGGCCGCCGTCGCCACCGATGCGAAGGGGCACGGGATCGACCCGGGACCCGTGCGCGCGGCGTTCGAGGACCAGATCCGCGCGACCGAGGGAATCGAGTACGCCCGCTTCGGACAGTGGAAGCTCGACCCCGGCGCGGTGCCGACGACGGCGCCCGACCTGTCGGCGTCGCGCGCCGCCATCGACGGGTACAACCACGCGATCGTGGGTGAGCTTGCCCTGCAACAGAATTCACTGCACGGCCCTGATTGCGTGATTGCGCTCCAGCAGGCCAAGTCGGCCGTCATCACCGATCGGTCGCTCGATCCGCTCTATCAGCAGGCGCTCACGCTGGCGACCAGTTCCTATTGCGGTCCGTAATTACTTGAGCAGCTTGGACATCCGTCGGTCGGCCAGCACCCTGCCGCCCGTCTGACACGTCGCGCAGTACTGAAACGACTTGTCGGCGAAGGACACCTCCCGCACGGTGTCCCCGCAGACCGGGCACGGTAGTCCGGTGCGGGCATGCACCCGTAGCCCAGAGCGCTTCTCCCCCTTGAGCATGGCGGCGCCCTGACCAACCGATCGCGTCACCGCATCGGTCAGCACCGAGATCATGGCGTCGTGCAGGTGGGCGAGTTGAGCGTCGGTGAGCTTGCCCGCCGTGGCGAACGGCGAGAGCTTGGCGACGTGAAGGATCTCGTCGCTGTAGGCGTTGCCGATGCCCGCGATGACCTTCTGGTCGGTGATGACGGTCTTGATGCGGCCGCCGTTGCCCTTCAACGCGGCGGCCAGCCCATCGGGATCCAGCGCCAACGCGTCGGGACCGAGCGCGGCAATCTGCGGCACCTTCATCGGATCGTCGACCAGCCAGACCGCCAGCCGCTTCTGGGTGCCCGCCTCGGTGAGGTCGAAACCCGGAGCCGCCCCGGCGGCGACATCGGACCCCGGAGCCGCCCCGGCGGCGACATCGGACCCCGGTGCCTCGCCTGGGGTTCCGAGATGGACTCGCAGGGCGATGGGGCCCTTTCCCGGTTTGAGCGGGGCCGCAGCCAGCTTGTCGGACCAACGCAGCCACCCCGCCCGGGAAAGGTGGGTGATGAGGTGCAACTCGCCGACCTGGAGCCCGAGGTACTTCGCCCAGCGGTTGGCACCGGTGACGGTCTGCCCGTACAACGCGGTGACGGGCGGGTCGAAGGTCTTGAGCACCGAGAAGGCCGAGACGTCGACCCGTCCGACCGGCAGGCCCACCGCGTGCCGACGAAGGTGGTCGGCCAACGCTTCTACCTCGGGTAGTTCTGGCATACGTCCAGTCTGCCGACCCGAGAAGGCACGTGTCCACAACTAAGCGGAGAGCAGCACTCCGGTTAGTGATAGAGGGGGTAAACGGAGGACGGCGGTAGACGCCGCGGGCAACGTCTACGTCTCCGACCAAGACAAGCAACAGGTCGTAAGTTGGCGGCTGACTAAAGCAACTGCTCCAGCCGAATCGGTAAGTCCGTCACGCGCTTGCCGGTCGCGTTGAACACGGCGTTGGCGATGGCCGCTGGCACTCCGACGATGACGATCTCGCCGAGGCCCTTGACTCCGATGGGGTCGGCGATGGTGTCCGCTGCGGGGAGGAACGCCGCATCGAGGGCAGGAACGTCGGCGTTCACCGGCACGAGATAGTCGGACATGTTGGCGTTGACGATCCGCCCGTCGCGGTGATCGAGCTCGGTGCCCTCGAGCAGCGCCATCCCGACGCCGCCGACCATGCCGCCAATCGCCTGACTGTGCGCCAGTTTCGGGTTCACGATCCGGCCGGCGTCGTAGCACGCGTAGACGCGGCGGACCCGCACGAAGCCCAGCGCATTGTCGACCGCCACCTCGGCGAATACCGCGCCGTAGGCGTACATCGAGAACCGCTTGTCGGCATCGTCGGGCGTGTACGTCTGGTGCGAGTCCAGGGTCGGCCAGCCGCGCCTGCGCAGCAGCTCCTGGTAGGTCTCCCCGCGGCCCGGATCCGCGATGAAGGACATGCGGCCGTCGACCACGGTGACGTCTTGGGGCGCAACGCCGTTCAGCGGAGAGCCAGGGTCCGTGACGGCCAAGCGAACAGCCCTGTCGCGCAACATGTTGCCCGCGACGAAGACCGCAGACCCGACGCTGGCCATCGTCCGCGATCCGGAGTGTGACGGGGCATTCGGGTACAGACTGTCGCCGAGCGCGAACCGGACGCGCCCCATGGGCAACCCGAGTGCATCGGCGGCGACCTGGGTCATCGACGTGTAGGTCCCTGGACCCATGTCGCTGGTGGCGGTCTGCACGTCGACGCTGCCGTCGGCGTTCATCCGCGCCAGTGCGTCCGACGGGCTGCGGGAGGTGTGATAGCCGGCGGCGGCCACGCCCATCCCGATCAGCCGGTCGCCGTCGCGCATGGAACGCGGCTGCGGGTTGCGTCGGGCCCACCCGAAGGTCTCGGCACCGGCGCGCAGGCATTCAGTCAGCCGTCGAGTCGAGAACGGCAGGCCATCCGTCTGGTCGTGGTCGGGTTCGTTGCGTAGCCGAAGCTCGATGGGGTCCAAGCCAAGTCGATGCGCCAGGTCGTCCATCGCCGATTCGAGCGCGAACGTTCCCGTGGTCGCCCCCGGCCCACGCATGGAGGTCGGCAGGTTCACGTCCAGTGGGACGACCCGGTAGGTGGACCGCATGTTCGGACTGGTGTACATGAACTTTGGCGACGCGGTCAGGCCGTCTTCGTAGGTCGCGTAACGGGCTGTCTCGGTGCGGCCTTCGTGCACGATCACACTGATCCGGCCAGTGCGGTCGGCACCGATGGCCAACCGTTGCCTACTGGTGGGCCGGTAGCCGACTCCGCTGTAGACCTGCTTGCGCGTCAACACCAGCTTGACCGGCTGCCGCATTTGCCGGGCCGCGAAGGACGCCAGCAGCTGATGCGGCCACGTCCGGCCCGCACTACCGAACGCGCCGCCGACGAAGGGGGAGATCACCCGCACGTTGTGGACGGGCACGCCGTGGGCATTCGCGTGGGCCTCCTGGGCCGAAACGATGGACTGCACCTTGTCCCACACCGTCAGCTGGTCGCCGTCCCAGCGCGCGACGGTGGAGGGCAGCTCGATCGGATTGTGGTTGTTGCGTGCGATGCCGTAGCGGCTGTCGCTCACGACGGCGGCCCCGCGCAACGCGGTCTCCGGATCGCCGCGGGAGTAGTCGAGCTGATTGTGGGCGGGTTGCGAGACCGCCTGCGGCGCATCGATGTCCGTCAGCTGTGCACTCGGCTGGTAGGACACCCGGACCAATGCGGCACCGTGTACGGCGGCCTCCAACGTCTTGGCCACCACCACGGCGACCGGCTGCCCGAAGAACGCGACCCGCCTGATGTCGTAGGGAAGTTCCACGCCGCTGAAGTTGGTGAGGATGCGCAGCACGTCCGGATGCCTTGCCGCAGTACCGGAGTCGATGCGGGCGACCGTGCCCGAAGCGACGGTGCTGCAGACCAGGACGGCGTGCAGGAAGTCGGGCACCGGGTTGTCGGCGGCATACCGGGCTGCGCCCGTGACCTTGAGCCGACCGTCGACGCGCGTCAGCGGCGCACCGACGGTCGGGGTGGCGGCCCGCAGCGGGTACGTCACGGCAGCGCCGCCACGGTGGCGAGTTGGCGCGCTACGACGCGTCGTACCAGTTCGATCTTGAAGCCGTTGTCGGACAACGGCTTGGCGCCATCGGCGGCTCGCGCTGCGGCCGCGTGCCAGAGTTCCGGCGTGGCCGCGCGCCCGACCAGCGCCCGTTCCACCTCGGGCAGTCGCCACGGCACGGTGGCCACCCCGCCAACGGCGACGCGTGCGGCCCGCACCATCCCGCCGGTGATGTCGAGGGCCACCGCGGCTGAGGTCAACGCGAATTCGTACGACTGCCGGTCCCGGACCTTCAGGTAGCCGGAGCGGCGCAGCTCGGGCCCGGTCGGCACCTCGACTCCGACGATGAGCTCACCGGGCCGCAGCTCGTTTTCGCGGTCCGGTGTCTGGCCGGGTAGGCGGAAGAACCGGGCGACGGGAATCCGCCTGTCGCCCGCCGAGTCACGCGTCAGCACGATCGCGTCGAGCGCGACGAGCGCCACCGCCAGATCCGACGGGTGAGTGGCGACGCACTGGTCACTCGTACCGAGGATGGCGTGAGTGCGATTCAGACCGCCCAGCGCAGAACACCCCGTGCCCGGCGCTCGGCGGTTGCAGTTCGCCGATACGTCACGGAAGTAGAGGCAACGCGGACGTTGCATCAGGTTGCCCCCGATGGAGGCCATGTTTCTCAGCTGAGCCGATGCGCTGAGCTCCAGTGCCTGGGCAATGACCGGGAATTCGCGCCGCACCCGGGCGTCGGCGGCGAGGTCCGACATGCGGACCAACGAGCCGACCCGCAAGGCGCCGCCGTCGAGGTCGATGGTGCGGTAGGGCAGAGCGTTGATGTCGACCACCGCATCCGGGCGCTCCACTGTCTCGCGCATGAGGTCGACGAGCGTGGTGCCGCCCGCGATGTAGCGGGCTCCCGATCGCGCCGCGAGGAGCGCCGACTTCTCGTCGACGGCGCGGACAAACGTGAACGGAAACACCGAGCCTACGACTCCTTCGCGGTGGCACCGATGGCCGCGACGATGTTCGTGTAGGCGCCGCACCGACAGATGTTGCCGCTCATCCATTCTCGGATCTCTTCGTCGGATCCGGCGTGCCCTTCCTGAATGCAGCCAAGCCCCGACATGACCTGACCGGACGTGCAGTAGCCGCACTGAAGGGCGTCGGTATCGATGAACGCCTGTTGGAGCGGATGGAGCCTGCCGTGCTCGGCTACGCCCTCGATGGTGCGAAGCTCGGCGCCGTCGTGCATGACGGCAAGCGTCAGGCAGGAGTTCACCCGCGTGCCGTCCACCAGGATGGTGCACGCTCCGCAAGCGCCCTGATCACACCCCTTCTTGGTACCCGTGAGGCCGGCGCGCTCACGCAGCATGTCCAGAAGCGAGGTGCGGTTGTCGACGGTGAATTCCTTCTGCTCGCCGTTGATCCGCAGCCGAACGACGGAGGTTTCGCCTTGCGCGGGTGGGGATTCGGGCGCACTTCCCGACAGCAACGACCCGGCAACGACGACGACGCCACCCGCCGCCACGGACGCACCAACGAACGTCCGACGGTTGAGCTCGGGAGTCACTGACGCGAGGCTACCCCGCGTTCCTGGGAGGCCCCTTGACGCTAGGAGCGGGCGCTGCGCTTGTCGTCGGGCAGCAGCAGCGACAGCAGCCAGCTGACGATCGACAACATGATCGCCGCCCAGATCGCCGACCACCAGAAGTCGCTGACGTGAAGCCCCCAACCCGTGGTGGTGTCGGTGATCCACGAGGTAATCCACAACATCAACGCATTGATGACGACGTGGATCAGCCCCAGCGTCAGGATGTAGAGCGGTATCGCGATGAACTGCACGATCGGTTTGATGAATGCGTTGACGATGCCGAAGATCACGGCGACGACGAAGATGATGCCGATCCTCTTGACCAGATCCCCTTCGCCGCCGACGAAGTAGATGCTGCGAGGAAGGATCAGGGTCACGACCCACAGCGCGATGCCGGTGAACCCGGCCCGAACGAGAAATTGCCCCATTCGCCGGATCATGCCATCTGCAACCGATCCCCTTGCGGCCGAGCTCCTTGCCCCAGCGGCACTCCGAACCCTGGCTGCCCTCAAGCCGGGGGCCGCAGCAGGTACGTGTCCATGATCCAGCCATGACGCTCGCGAGCCTCGGCGCGCACGGTCGCGATCTGCTCCCCCACCCCGCCGACGGTGCCCGCGACGAGTAGCTCGTCCGGCGTGCCAAGGTAGGCGCCCCACCAGATGTTGGTCTCGGGCGGACATTCGAGGAATGCGCAGTCCCCGTCGAGCATCACGACGGCCGCTCCCGACAGACCCGCCGCGCGCAACCGCCTGCCCGTGGTGATGAGCACCGGCTCGCCGATGTCGTTGAGCGGGATACGGTGTCGGGCCGTGAGCGCCTGGATGGCAGTGATGCCAGGGATCACGTCGTAGTTGACGTCGATGCGTTCAGCGACTAGCTCCAGAATCCGCAACGTGCTGTCGTACAACGACGGGTCACCCCACGCGAGGAACGCTCCGATGCCGTCGTCGGGTAGCTCGTCGAGCAGCGCCTTGGCCCACACCTCCGCGCGAGCCGCATGCCAGTCCGCGACGGCCTGCCGGTAGTCCCCGTCCTTCGCGCGCTTGGGATCGGCGAGTTCGACGAAGCGGTAGCCTGGTTCGCGGATGAAGCGGGTGCAGACCTCGCGACGGAAGGACACGAGGTCGTCCTCCACTGCGCCTTTCTTGGGGCCCTTGTCCATGGCGAAGAACACGTCGGTCTCGTTGAGCGCGGCCACGGCCTGGGCCGTCACGTAACTCGGGTCGCCCGCTCCGATGCCGATGACGTGTATCCGGCGCGTCATGGGACCCCCAGTATCCGGTACCCGGGGTATTGACATCTCGGACGGGGCGTCATTAGATTTTGGAGCATAACGTCGGCAGTCGGATGTCGACGACGAGCGTTTGCGCGAAGAGTGGGCGGTTGAGATGACTCTTTCCCCTGAATCGGTCCGGCAGGCCAATGCCTCCACCCGCGAAGAGTTCTCGGAGCGACTGCTGCGCGGCTCGGTCAAGAAGTACTACGAGCCCATCGTCGACATCGACTGGGACGCCGAACTGGATCCCGACAAGTTCTTCCTGCCCGCCAAGGTGGTGTCGCTGTACGGGACGCCGATGTGGGACGCGATGACCCGTGCGCAGCAGATCGAACTGTCCCGCCAGGAACTGGTCAACACGCTGTCGGCAGGCATCTGGTTCGAGAACATCCTCAACCAGGCCATCCTCCGGACGCTCATGCACCAGGACCCCACCGCCAACGCAACCCACTACGCGCTGACGGAAATGGGCGACGAGACGCGCCACATGGTGATGTTCGGCAAGGCCATCGAGCGCGTCGGCGCAAAGCCCATCCAGCCCCGGTGGTATCAGCGGGTGATCATCAACGCACTCCCGCTCGCGTTCAAGGGCGCGCTGCTGTGGGTCGCCGCGCTGATCGGCGAGGAGATCTTCGACTCACTACAACGCCAAATGATGGACGATGACGAGCTGCAGCCAATGGTGCAGCGGCTCATGCGGATTCACGTGACCGAGGAAGCCAGGCACATTCAGTTCGCGCGCGACGGCGTCCGCAAGCGCGTTGGCGACATGCCGCGACTGAACCGGTGGTGGGTGGCCAACCTCAACGGTGTCGGCGGTTACTTCTTCCGGTTCCTGTTCACCAACCGGGTGCAGTACCGTCGCGTCGGCCTCGACGCGCGCCAGGCCCGTCGCATGGCACGCCGCAGCCCGTACCGTCACGAGGTCCAGATCATGGGGTTCGCGCCGCTGGCGGCATTCCTCGACGAGGTCGGGTTGATGGGCCGGGTCGCGCGCCGGATGTGGCGACGCACCAACTTCCTCCCGCCCAAGACGGTGGCCGTCGAGTCCGGTCCCGACGTGGCAGGCGGGTTCGAGACGCTCTACGACGGCCCGGCCACGTTGCGAGTCGCCGACGACGACCACTCCGTTCGCGTGCGACTCACCGGCCGCTTGGATCCGATCGACGGCAAGTACCACTGGCGCGGAACGGTTTTCGGTACGCTGCCCGACGAGGTGCTCAAGCGACCCGAGGCGCTGCTGACCGCGAATGGCCGCACTGCTGCGGCGCGGCTCACCGAGCGCTCACCCCAGGGCGGCTACTCGGTGACCGGCACGGGCGCCCCGCCCTTCGCCTGACGTACCGCGACGCCAAGCAGGACGACGGCGAAGACGGCACCGACTGCGCCCGAGATCAGCAACGGCAATTGACCGTTCGTGCCCCACAGCAGGCCGGCCCACACCCCGGCGATCAACATCGCAAAGCCCGCCGCACCCAGGAACACGCCCTGCGCACTGGCTTGAAGGTCGTGGCCCGTCAAGGACGAGATCCAGGCCTTGCCAACGCCGTCGGTGCAACCCGTGAAGATCCCGTAGACGCCGATCAACAACCAGGCCGCCAACGGGTCGTCGGTCATCCCGAGCCCGCCGTAGCCAATTGCGAAGAACACCAGCCCGATTCCGAACACGGCTGGTTTCGAAAGCCGATCCGCGAGCACCCCTGCGGGATAGCTGACGAGTGCGTACACCGCGTTGTAGCCGACGTAGGCGAGAATCACCTCGACGACGGAGAATCCGATTTCGTTCAGCCGCAACAGGAGCAGCGCGTCCGGGAAGTTCACGATGCCGAACGCGACCAACAGGGCCGTCACCCGCCAGTACCCACCCGGCAGATCGCGCACCCTGGCGAACAGCGCCGGCCGGACGGCGGCCACCACCCGGCGACGCTCACGCGTGGCGAACACCAGCGCGACGCTCAGCACGGCCGGGACGACGGCGACCCACAGCAGCGGCGCGATCTGATGGTCGAGCAACTCGTATCCGGCCAGCCCGAGCAGCGGGCCGACCACCGCGCCTGCAGTGTCCATCGCGCGGTGGAATCCGAACACCCGCCCGCGCGCGGCATCGTCGACGTCGGCCACCAACAGTGCATCGCGAGGCGCCCCCCGCAGTCCCTTGCCGAGCCGGTCGACGACCCGGCCCGCCAGCACTCCCGGCCATGCGGCGAACGCCGCCACCATTACCTTGCCGAGTGCGGCGAGCCCGTATCCGGTGGCGATGAGCGGACGACGGGCATAACGGTCACCCAATGGTCCCGACGCGAGCTTGGTCAACGCCGCCGCGCCCTCGGCAGCGCCCTCGATGGCACCCACCACGGCGACCGGTGCTCCGAGCACCGCGGTCAGGTAGATCGGGAGCAGCGGATAGAGCAGCTCGCTCGCGGTGTCCTGGAGGAACGACACCGCCGACAGCACCCGCACGTTTCGGGTCAGCCATGGCGCCGGCACTCGACCCATCATGCCGGACGGTTCCGTGCCGCAAAATTAGAACGTGTTCTAGTATCGGGCTCATGCGGTTTACCTATGCGGAGTCAATGACCGATCCCACGTACTACATCCCGCTGGCGAAGGCAGCCGACGAGGCCGGGTATCACGCGATGACCATCGCGGACAGCATCGCCTACCCTTTCGAGTCGGATTCGAAGTACCCGTACACCGAGGACGGCAACCGCGAGTTCCTGGACGGCAAGGCCTTCATCGAGACCTTCGCGCTGATCGGGGCACTGTCCGCGGTGACGACGCGGCTGCACTTCAACATCTTCGTGCTCAAGCTGCCGATCCGTCCCCCCGCACTGGTGGCCAAGCAGGCCGGTTCGCTGGCCGCCCTGTTCGACAACCGGCTCGGCCTCGGCGTCGGCACCAGTCCCTGGCCGGAGGACTACGAGCTCATGGGCGTGCCGTTCGCCAAGCGCGGCAAGCGGATGGACGAGTGCATCGACATCATCAAGGGCCTGACCACCGGCGACTACTTCGAGTACCACGGCGAGTTCTACGACATCCCCAAGATCAAGATGACACCGGCGCCGACCAAACCGGTGCCGATCCTCGTCGGCGGACACGCCGACGTCGCGCTGCGGCGGGCCGCGCGCAACGACGGCTGGATGCACGGCGGTGGGGATCTCGGTGATCCGGAAGCGCTCGACCGACTCATCGACCGACTCAAGAAGTTTCGGGAAGAAGAGGACCGGACGGGCCCGTTCGAGATCCACGTGATGTCGCTCGACGCGTATACGCCGGACGGTATCAAGCGCCTCGAGGACAAGGGCGTCACCGACGTCATGGTCGGTTTCCGGATCCCCTACGTCCTCGGGCCGGACACCCAGCCGCTGGACAGCAAGATCCGTAAGCTCGAGCGCTTCGCGGAGAACGTCATCGCGAAGGTGTAACCGCTCCGGCCGGCACCGTGGTCCCGGTCAATTGCTCGGCGACCACCCACAGCGACGCCGCCAGATCGACGCCACGCGTGGAACGCGGCAGGTCCAGCTTCTTGGTTGGTCCGACCAGCCCAACGCGGCTCGGGCCGTAGTACGCGCCCTGCCTCGCGTCCGGGTCCGTCGCCGCGAACAGCAGCGGTTCGGTGCCAGGCACCACGTCCTGTGACGGCAGGATCGGCAGGTCGAGCATCGGGTTGAACCGCTTCTTCTCGCGCCCCAGGTTCGGGCCTGCGCTCTGCAGGTTCGTGCGCGTGTAACCGGGATGCGCGATGGCGCTCAACAGATTCCAGCCGTGCTCGTCGGCGATGCGCGCGAGGTGCAACCCGAGCAGCAGATCCGCCAGCTTGGACTGCGCGTAGGCCTTGACGGGACTGTAGGACTCCGCGGACTGCAGGTCGCGGAAGTTGATGCGGCCCAAGTTCGCGGCCCCACTGGCCATCGTCGCGACGCGCGGCGATTCGGCCGAGAGCACCAGCGGTAGAAGTAGATTCGTCAGCGCGAACGGTCCGAGAAAGTTCGTGCCGAACTGAAGCTCGAAGCCGTCGGCGGTGGTCATGCGCCGCGGCACCGCCATCACCCCGGCGTTGTTGATCAGCACGTCGATCGGTCGGCCCTCGGCGTGCAACCCATCGGCGAACGCCCGCACGCTGGCCAGGTCCGCCAGGTCGAGGCGGCGCACCTCGAGGACCGCGTCGGGCACGTCGCGGCGGATGTCGTCGGCGGCGGCGCTGCCCTTGGCCTCGTCGCGCACGGCCATCACGACGTGGCCGCCTGCCGCGGAGATCCGTCGGGCCGCCTCCTTGCCCGTGCCGCTGTTGGCTCCGGTGATGACGACGAAGCGTCCGGCCTGATCGGTGACTTGGTACATGAATGCGCTCCATTCGGGTTGGTGGTCCGGCGTTAGAGACCGATGGTCGCTAACTGTTCCGAAGTTAACAGACCGTCGGTCGCTAGGCAAGAGACCGGTGGTATGTAATGCTGTACCCGTGATGTCCTTCGTCCGTGCACACAGCCCTGAGCAGCGGGAAGTCCGGCGCACTGCGATCCTGGACACCGCCAGGGCAATGCTGAACGAGATGCCCGTCGCCGACATCACGCTCAACGGACTGAGCAGGCGGGCATGCATGGCCAAGTCCAACGTGCTGCGATACTTCGAGTCCCGCGAGGCCGTGCTGCTCGAGTTGTGCGCCGAGGCGCTAGCCGAGTGGATCGCCGAGCTCGAGCCCGCGCTTGCGCACGCCATCGACCCCGCTGACCCCGTCACGGTGCGGACCGACCGGGTCGCCGACGTCATCGCCGCGTCACTGGCCGCCCGCCCGACGCTGTGCGATCTGATGAGCACGCAGGCCACCGTGCTCGAACACAACATCTCGACCGAGACGGTGCTGCGGTACAAGCGCGCGAGCATCGCGAACGTCGAACAACTCGCCGCGCTGGTCCTGCTCCACCTGCCCGAACTCGGCAAGGAGCGGGCGGCTCGCTTCACCACCCTCGCCGCGTTGATGGCCACCGCGGTGTGGACGCACGCTCAGGTCCCGCCCGCGGTGGTCGCGGCGTACGAATCCGACGCGTCGCTGGGGGGCTACCGGTTGGACTTCACGACGGCGCTTCGCGACGCACTCGAGGTCATCCTGGCCGGCCTGCTCAGCCAATGAGCGCGTCCACCGCACGCGGACTCAGCACTTCGTCGAGCACCATCGCCGCCGTGCCCGCGACCGCGGAGTGACTGCCGTGCGCAGCGGGCACCACCTCGAGCTCGCGCGTCGACATCGCTGTTGCATTGCCGTACAGCGTCTCTCGTAGGCCCGCGACGAAGGTCTCATAGGCACCTGCGAGATCGCCTGCGATGACGAGCACCTTGGGATTGAGGAGGTTGACCGCCGAGGCGACGACTTCGCCGATGTGTCGGCCGCTGTCGCGGATCATGCGGCGTGCCTCTGGGTCGCCTGCGTGCGCTAGCTCGACGACGTCGCGCATGTGCCGTACCGCATAGCCCTGCTGCTGGAGCGCGTGCACCACCGCCCAGCCACCCGCGATCGCCTCGAGGCAACCCGTGTCGCCACATCGGCATGGAACACCTCGTGCCGCAGCGGTCTTGTTGTGCCCGAACTCCCCCGCGGCCTGCCAGGCGCCGCGCTGCAGCACGCCACCCGAGATGATCCCAGCACCGAGCCCCGTCGACACCTTGAGCACCAGCAGATCGTCGTGCCGCTGGAGTTCACCACCGCGCTCGCCGAGTGCGATGGCGTTGGCATCGTTGTCGAGTAGCACCGGAACGCCCGAAAGCCGGTGCAGCTCCCCGAAGTACGGGCGCAGTTCGACGCCATCCCAGCCACGCAGGATGGGCGAGTCGCGACTGCAGCCCCGCTCCCGATCGACGGGCCCAGGCAAGCTGAGGCCGACGCCGTAGACGGGCACGTCGCGGTGATTCTCCAGCAGCACGTCGAGTCGCTTGACGACGTCCGACATCAAGTCGTCGGGACCGAGCGCGACCTCCTGGTCGATGTCCGAGGTGGCGACGAGCTCGCCAGCCAGGTTGCAGATCGCCATCCGCGTGCGGCTGATTCCGATCGCCACGCACGCGACGACGCCTGCGTCGGCGTCGAACGTCAACAGGGTGGCGGGGCGACCGCCGGTGGAGGCCGCCTGCTCACTCTCTGCGACGAGGCCAAGGTCGAGCAGCGCGGCCACCCTGGCGGCTACCGCGGTGCGCGACAACGTGGTGAGTTGGCCCAGTTCGGCGCGCGTGGTGTCCCGCAGTTCCCTAATCAGGGCGAAGACATCGCCAGCGCTCGTCACACCATCGATTGAACCCGAGAAACGTAAGTTGTGCCACTTTCACCGCTAAAAGACAGAAGTCGGTTTGATCAGGGGCGTAAGTCCGACTACCGTTTGGCACGTGACACGATCCCTCACCCGCCCGGACCGGCCCATGTCCGTCGTCGCACTCGACCCCACCCTCCGGTGGCTCGCGGTGTTCGCGTTGGCACTGGGCGGTTTCGGCATCGGCACCACCGAATTCGTCGCGATGGGCCTACTACCGGACATCGCGAAGAACCTCGGCATCACCGAACCGACGGCAGGCCACGTGATCTCAGCGTATGCGCTGGGCGTGGTCGTCGGCGCACCGCTCATCGCGTCACTCACCGCGCGCATGGAGCGCAAGAAACTGTTGCTCGGGCTCATGGTCGTCTTCACGGTCTCCAACCTGGCCAGCATGTTCGCTCCGACGTACGGCACGTTGATGGCGGCGCGCTTTGTGGCGGGACTACCGCACGGCGCGTTCTTCGGCATCGCCGCCCTGGTGGCCGCACACCTGATGGGCCCGCAGAACCGAGCCAAGGCCGTGGCGCACGTGTTGACCGGACTGACGGTGGCCACCGTGCTCGGCGTGCCCGTGGCGTCGTGGCTTGGTCAGCAATTCGGCTGGCGCAGTGCGTTCGGACTGGTCGTCGCGGTCGGACTGGTCACGTTGGCCGCCATCTGGTTCTGGTTGCCCACCATGGACACGATGCACGTCACCAGTCCGCTGACCGAACTCAGTGCGCTCAAGCGGGTGCAGGTCTGGCTGGCCCTGCTAGTCGGCATGGTCGGGTTTGGCGGCATGTTCGCCGTCTACACCTACGTCTCGACCACGCTGACCGATGTCGCGGGCTTGTCGCGCGCCCTGGTTCCATTGGCGCTGATGGTCTTCGGGCTCGGCATGGTGGTCGGAAATCTCGTCGGCGGCAAGATGGCCGACAGCTCCGTGGTCCGCGGGCTCTACCTGTCGATGACGGCGCTTGGCATCGTGCTCGCCTTGTTCGTGTTCGCCGCGCACAACCCGTGGACGGCCCTCGCGGGGCTGTTCCTCATCGGCGCGACGGGGGCCTCGATCGGTCCGGCTCTGCAGACGCGACTGATGGACGTGGCACACGACGCGCAGACTCTGGCTGCGGCGCTGAATCATTCGGCGCTCAACATCGCGAATGCGACGGGCGCATGGATCGGCGGCGTGGTGATCGCGGCCGGACTCGGATACACCGCCCCCGCCGCGGCCGGCGCGATGCTGGCCGTCGCCGGCCTGGTGGTGTTGACGGTTTCGGTGCTGCTGCAGCGGGTGTCACGGTCCAAGTGACACGGGAGGCGCCGTCGCCCAACTCGTCGCCGCGCGACTGGGTGACCGGCTGAGCACGCTGACGCTGACCAACTGCGACACCGAGGGCCTACACCCCGCCGAAACTGTCAACGTCTTCTTTCCGAACAAGTGGGTCGGCAACTTGCCGAGCTCATTCCGGGTACGACGCTGCACACGATCGATGCGCCCCCGGATGCACTTTCCCGACGAACGGGCCGACGAGTTCGTCCCACTTCTACGAGACCATTGGGCTCGCACTCGGAGCTGACCGGGGCTATATCACCCATGACTACCGCACGTTGTGCCAGCATGAGCCATGACCGCTCGCCACCTAGCCCGCTTGGCCGGTGTCGCAGCCGTCACCAGCTGGACACTCCTCGTTGCCCCGACGACCCTGCCCACCGCCTCGGCCGCACCGTGCCCCGACGTCGAGGTCGTGTTCGCCCGCGGCACCTTCGCGCCGCCTGGCGTCGGCGGAATCGGAGAGGACTTCGTCAACGCCCTTCGCTCGAAGGTCGGCAACAAGTCGGTCGGCGTGTACGCCGTCGTCTATCCCGCGAGCACCGACTTTCCCACCGCCGTCGACGGCATCAGGGACGCGAGCAATCACATCAAGGACATGGCGGCCAACTGCCCGAAAACCAAGCTGGTGCTCGGCGGCTATTCGCAGGGCGCCGCGGTGATCGGATTCACGACCGCCAACGTGGTGCCCGCCGGCGTTGATCCCGCCAACGTGCCGCAGCCGATGCCCGGCGACGTGGCCAACCACGTCGCCGCCGTCGCGCTACTCGGCAAGCCGGACACCGAGTTCATGAATACCATCAACGATCCCCCGGTCACGATCGGACCGCTGTATGCGAGCAAGTCCATCGAGCTCTGCGCGCCCGGCGACCCGATCTGTTCCGACGGCAACGACGGCGGCGCACACACCAGCTACACGACGATCGGAATGACCGATCAAGCGGCGGCGTTCGCCGCAAGTCGCGTCTGAATTCCCCGCGACTTCGGCGCGTTTTGCCTCGGTGGGCGCGGAAAAACGCGCCGAACTCATCGATGACGTGACCCAGTGCCTATTGTCGGCGCATGACCGAAGACGTGGTGGTCATCCACACCGACGGCGGGTGCAGACCCAATCCCGGCCCCGGCGGCTGGGGGGCGGTGCTGCGCCAGCGTCAGCACGTCCGCGAGATGTGCGGCGGCGAGCCCGGCGAGACCAGCAACAACCGGATGGAGTTGACCGCGCCGATCATGGCACTGGAGGCGCTCACCAAACCCGTCGCGGTGCACCTCTACACCGACAGCGTGTATGTCCGCAGCGGCATCACCAAGTGGGTGCTCGGCTGGGAACGCAACGGCTGGAAGACCACCGCGAAGCAGCCGGTGAAGAACGTCGACCTGTGGAAGCGACTCCAGTTGGCCTGCGCGCGACACCAGGTCGAGTGGTTCTGGGTGAAGGGGCACTCGGGTGTGGCCGACAACGAGTTGGCCGACGAACTGGCGACCCGGGGTATGCAGGAAGCGATCGACGCCTGCGGCTGATCGTCGGCGCTGGCGCTCCTACTCCCGAACGCTGCAGGCGTGCATAATGTCCTCACCATGTTTGACGTGAGCGTCGAAACATCGGCGGGGGGTACCGAATGAAGTTCGACATTCGGATGGGGCGGTTGGCGATCGCGCGACGCGCCGGGGTCTTCGCGGCAACGGTGTCGCTGATCATGGCCGCCTTCGTGGTGGGGATGCCGACTCAGGCCGTCGGCGCCGGGATGCAAACCCCGAGCCTGGCGCCGTACTCCAGTCAGCAGCGGCCCGACCGGGACGGCGACGGCCTGTACGACGACGACGAAACCAACGTGTACGGAACGGACCCCGACAATCCCGACACCGACGGCGACGGGCCCGACGACGGTCAGGAGGTCTACGACGGCACCGACCCGTTGAGTCCGACCGACACGACGATCGTGTGCCCCGACGGAGCGACGCCACGGGGGAACTACTGTCCGACGCCTCAGCCTCTGATCCAGTGCCCGTTCGGGCAAACGGCGCCATACGGTCAATGTCCGACGACCCCCGAGCCGACGCCTCAGCCTGTGATCCAGTGCCCGTTCGGACAGATGGCGCCGTACGGTCAGTGTCCGACGACCGCCGAGCCGAAGCCATAGTCAGCGACGGATCGGCGGAGGCGCAGGCTGTTGCTCACCACGAACACCGAGTTGAAGGCCATTGCGGCGCCGGCGATCATTGGATTCAGCAGTCCCAGCGACCTGGTCGTGCATGTACTTCGTGTGTTGGAACAAATGCATCATTGATGGGTACGACCCCCGCTACGGATCCACTCCGCGCCAAGCAGGAGTCGACGAATTTGCTTTGCACGCAAGCCTTCTCGCTCACGTCTGCTCCCAGACCACCTCGTTGGGCGTCTTGTCGGGCCGCAACCCTCGCCAGCTGGGCTGGCGTAGCCGCCCGTCCGACGTGCGCTCGCTATAGCGCACCTCCCCCACGAGTTCTGGCCGCACGTGCGTCACGCCCTTCGCATCGGGTCCGGAAAGCCTTGCATTGAAGGGTGATTCGTCATCGTGCAATGGGGCCAGAGTCTTCTTCAGCTTGGCCAACTCCTTCTCGGTGAACCCGGTGCCGACGCGGCCCGCGAACTTGAGGCCACCCTCTTCCGGGACTCCGACGAGCAACGCGCCGATGCCGCTGGTCCGGCCACCCTCACCGGCCCGCCACCCGCCGATGACGACTTCCTGTGTCCGCCAGAGCTTGTCCTTGATCCAGGACTGCGAACGTCGGCCCGGCTGGTACGTGGAGTCGCGCTTCTTGGCGACGATCCCTTCCCAGCGCTGCTCGCGGGCGTACTCGAGCGCCGAAGGGCCGTCGCCACGGATCTGCTCGGGGACGGTCAATCCGCCGCCGTCCGCGAGCGCCTCGAGAACCCGCCTACGGTCTGAGTACTTGGCGCGCAACAGGGATCGCCCATCGAGCTGCAGAACGTCGAAGGCCCAGAACTCGACCCGGGTCGAGCGCGCCCGGTTCTGCATTTCCTCGAAGCTCGGAACACCCGACTCGTCGAGCGCGACGACCTCACCGTCGAGGATGACGTGATGCTCGGCCAGGTCGGCGGCCAGCGCCTCCAACTGCGGGTACTCGCCGGTGACGTCCCGCCCGCTGCGCGAACGCAGGCGCAGTTCACCGTGATCCGCGTCGACCAGCAAGCGATAGCCGTCCCATTTGCCCTCGAACGCCCACACGACCGGGGACAGCTTCTCGACCGACCCATGCGTGGCGAGCATCGGCGCCAGGTCGCCCGCCGTGGCAACGGGCTGCTCCTTCATGCGGTGGGCGAGCCAATTCTTGCCGCCCGTCTGGATCAGCGCATAGCGGCCGGAGACCTTGCTGCCGTGCAAGGTGACGATCACCTCGCCGCCCTTCTCGGGCCCGTCGGGCGCGTTGTCACGGAACTTCTCCGCCTCGTATGTCCCGGAATCCCAGACCACGACCTTGCCACCGCCGTACTCCCCCTTGGGAATCGAGCCCTCGAACGTCGCGTACTCCAGCGGATGGTCCTCGGTGTGCACGGCAAGGTGGTTCACCGAAGTCGTCTCGGGCAGATTCTTCGGCACCGCCCACGACACCAGCACCCCGCCGCGCTCGAGGCGGAAGTCGTAGTGCAGCCGTCTCGCGTGGTGCTCCTGGATGACGAACGTGTCGTCGTTGCCGGGGGTCGGCGACTTCTGCGGCACCGGTTCCCGCGTCTTGCCTGCGTCGCGCATGCCCCGGTAGGTCGTGAGTTTGTCTGGCAGCGGAACGTTTTCGTCGAGCCCGGCGAGTAGGTCGCCGTCGGCCTCGGCACGCGCGAGCACCTCGTCGAAGGTCAGGTGACGCAGCTCCGGGTCTTCGATTTCGTCCCACGTGCGCGGTGCCGCGACGGTGGGATGTTCGCGGCCGCGCATCGAGTACGGGGCGATCGTCGTCTTGGCGGAACTGTTCTGGCTCCAGTCCAGGAACACCTTGCCCGCACGGAGACTCTTGGTCATGGTCGCCGTGACCCGCTTCGGCATGGACTGTTCTAGTTGCTGGGCGATCCGCTTCGCCAGCACCGACGCGCCGCGTGAGCTGATCGGATCGGCCAGCGGGGCATACAGGTGAAGGCCCTTGCTTCCGCTGGTGAGCGGGTACGTGGTCAGGCCGATGTCGTGCATCAGGTCGCGCACCTCGCAGGCGACCTCGCGCAGCTGGCGGAACGTGACGTCCTCGCCAGGGTCCAGGTCGAACACGATGCGCGTCGCCGGACCTGGAACCATGCCGCTGCCCGCCCCTTCCTTCCCGCCCGTCCCGACGAAGCGCCACTGCGGCACGTGCACTTCGAGGGACGCCTGCTGAGCGATCCACGCCAAACCCTCGCGGGTGTCGATGACCGGATACGTCGTCGTGCCCGACTTGTGGGTGATGGTGCCGCGGTCCAACCAGTCCGGCGCCGACGAAGCCAGCTGCTTCTCGAAGAACGCAGGCTCGGCGACGCCATTCGGCCACCTCTTGCGAGTGACCGGGCGGCCTGCGATGTGCGGCACCATGACGTCGGCGATCGCGACGTAGTACTCGAAGACCTCGGCCTTGGTGGTTCCGGTACTCGGATAGAGCACTTTGTCCGGGTTCGTCAGCCGAACCCGTTCACATCGCTCCATCGGCCCAGTATCCCGCGAGTATCGTCAGGTGAGTGCGAACCCTCCTGGGTGCTCTCCTCATCGCCGCCGGAATGGCGGCGGCCGCGCCCGCGAGCGCGGACCCCGCCGATCTCGTGCCGTACTGCTCGGGCGATCAAACTCCGATGGACAACAACTGCCGACCTAGTGCGTCGCAGGGCGTCACCCACCCCGAGTCGGGCCTTAGCCCCAACCTGCCCTACGGGCTGACCCCCGGCGAAGAACCCGCCATCTAACTCGGGTCAGTCCTCGTCGATCGCGAGCACCGCGAACGGCGCCGTCGGCACCTCGGCGATCGCCATCTTGGCCGCCGAGTCTGGCGGGATGACGTCACCGGCCAGCGCCGCAAGCGCCTTGTTGGTTCCGACGTCGCGACCGGCCTGCTCGCTCAGTAGCCAGCGCACCTCGAGCAGGTCGCAATACGCTTGGATGGGCGTGCCCGTGTTGCTCAGGGCCGCGTGGGCCAATTGCTCGTAGGGCGTGAGCACCTCGAGCTGCCACAGCCGCGCAGCAGTCGACTCGTCGACGTCGTGGGCGGCCTCCAGGCCCAGCTGCACCTGATAGGCGTGCAGGTCGCCGAGCAGGATGGCAGCCTGCCCTTCACCCACGTCCAAGCCGGTGAGGTCGCGAAGATGCTGAGCGTGATACCGACGGTCACCCACTGCGACGCGGACCCGCAGCCTGCTGGGGTCCGCGCTGTCCGGTTGGAGCGAGAGTTCGTCGACGGCGAAGCCGAGCTCGTTGAGCCGGCGGATGGTCCCTTCGACGCGGTACCGGTCGGTGAAGCCGAACACCGGCTCGGCATGAAGGAGCTCCCAAAGAGACTCGTAGCGAACCTGAACCTGCTCGGCTTCGGCGATCAAGGTGCCATGCAGCTCGTCCGGCAGACCGAGTCGCTCAGCGAGGTCGACCAGGCCCTCGGCCACGTTCTCCACCAGAATCTCGAGGTCGTGCCTGCGCTGCCCGCGGCTGAGCGACGGGTGTACCTCGGACGTCTCGGCGTCGACCAACCACGCCTGCAGAAGCTGTCCGTCCCGCGAGAACAACGTATTCGCCAGCGAGCAGTCCCCCCAGAAGACGCCGTGGCGATGCAGCTCCACCAACAAGCCGGCCATCGCATCGAGCAGCCGGGCCCGGTGGCGCTGCTGGTCGGGTGGCAGCCGCATGAACAGCCTGCGGTACTGCCACGACCCCTCCAGATAACGGGTGACCAAAATCGCCGTCTCGAATTCCGGTTGCAGCACCAGACCCGCCGGGCGCACCGCAGGCAGCCCCATGTCCTCGAGGCGCCGCAACACGTCGTACTCCTTGGCGGCCACCCGCGGCGGCATGTCCTTGACCGCCCAGAGGTGATCGTCGGCGTCGACGAACTTCACCAGGTGTCGGCTCATTCCGACGGCGATGTCGCGCAACGGCACCTCGGGCACCACCCACTCCGAAAGCGGCTTGTCCCAAGGCAACGCGAGAAGGTCGGGAGTTGGTGCGCGGAGCCTCAACTCCGGCGCGCGCACGGTCAGTTGATGCGTTCGCCGGTCTTCGGATGGAACAGGTGGACCGCGCCTTCGGGGTTCTTGCGCAGTCGCACCGTGTCGGCGAGCTTGGGCGCCGTCCGCGGGTTGCATCGTGCCACCAACTCGACGCCCGAGCCCGCGTGCGTGTAGACGTATGCCTCACTGCCGAGGTCCTCGACGAGGTCGACGACGACCTCCACGCCCTCGGAGTCGGTGAGTTCGAGCTGCTCGGGCCGAATTCCGAAGGTGACCTCCGACAGACCTGCGGCGCTCAGCTTGCTCACGTCGTCGCGCTCGAGTTGCAGCGTCGAATCACCGATCTTGACGCCGTCGGCGGCGACGGGCAGGTCCACCAGGTTCATCGCCGGTGATCCGATGAAGCCCGCGACGAAGGCGTTCGCCGGGCGATCGTAAAGCTCGTTGGGCGAGGCGAATTGCTGTAGCTTGCCGAAGCGGAGCACGGCCACCCGGTCGCCCATCGTCATCGCCTCGACCTGGTCGTGGGTGACGTAGACCGTCGTGGTGCCCAAGCGGCGCTGCAGCGCGGCGATCTGAGTACGGGTCTGCACTCGGAGCTTTGCGTCGAGGTTCGAGAGTGGCTCGTCCATGCAGAACACTTGCGGTTCGCGGACGATGGCTCGACCCATTGCCACGCGCTGACGCTGACCGCCAGATAGCTTGGCGGGCTTGCGATCCAGATGCTCGGTCAGATCGAGCACCTTGGCGGCGTCCTCGACCTTCTTGCGCCGCTCCGCGGCCGAGACCCCGCGCAACTTGAGCGCGAAGCCCATGTTCTCGGCGACCGTCTTGTTCGGGTACAGCGCATAGTTCTGGAAGACCATCGCGATGTCGCGGTCCTTCGACGCGACACCGGTCATGTCCTTGCCGCCGATCTCGATGGCACCCTCGTCGATGTCTTCGAGTCCGGCCAGCATGCGTAGCGCGGTGCTCTTGCCCGAACCGGACGGACCCACCAGGACGACGAATTCGCCGTCCTGGATCTCGAGGTTGAGGTTGTCCACCGCGAGCTTGTCCGAACCCTCGTAGATGCAAGAGGCGTTCTTGTAGGTGATTGCAGCCATTTGAGTTACCTAGCCTTCTCTTGTCTTGGTCTGTGGTTGGGGTCGTCTACTTGATTGCGCCGAAGGAAAGCCCGCGCACCAACTTGTTCTGGGCGAACCACCCGCACAGGATCACGGGAAGGGCCGCCATCGTTGCGGCCGCCGACAGCACGGCCCAGTACTGACCCTCACCGGCGATGAAGCCGACGAGGTACACCGGCATGGTCTGGGCGTTCACCGCGGTCAGGTTCACCGCGAGGAAGAACTCGTTCCAGGCGAAGATCACGCAGATCAGCGCGGTGGCCGCGATGCCGGGTGAGACCAACGGAAGGATCACCTCTCGCACCGACCGCCACAGGCTGGCTCCGTCCAGGCTGGCCGCCTCGAGGAGTTCGCCTGGCACTTCGAGGAAGAACGAGCGCATCATCCAGACGGCGATCGGCAGGTTCATCGAGGTGTAGAGGATGACCAGCGCCCAGATATTGTCCAGCAGACCGATATTGGACACGATCACATACAGCGGCAGGATCGCCGCGACGACGGGCAGCATCTTGGTGCTCATGAAGAAGAACAACGCATCCGAGGTCTTGCGGACTGGGCGCAGTGACAACGCGAACGCGGCGGGCACGCCCAGTAGCAGCACCAGAATCGTGGACATGCCGGTGGCGAACACCGAGTTCAGCATCGCAGGCCCGATGCCCTGATCGAAGACGGCCTTGTACTGATCCAGCGTCGGGGTGAAGAACAACGTCGGCGGGTTGGTCGCAGCGGCGCTTTCCTGCTTGAACGACGTCAGGACCATCCAGAACACCGGGAAGAAGAACCCGAGTCCGGCGATCCATGCCACCACTCCCCATGGGCTGAACTTCTTGGACTTCTTCTTCCGTACTGGCGCCGTATCATTTGTCGCCGTTGCCTTTTCGACTGTGGTCGTCATGTCAGGCCGCCTCTTCCTTGCCGGAGAATGATTTGAAGATCAACCGAAGCGCAAAGCTGGCGATGATCATCGTGAAGATCACGACGACCACGCCCATCGCCGCCGCCTGGCCCATGTCGAAGCCGAGGAACGCGCGCTGGTAGATGTAGAACGGCAGGTTCGCACTGGCGACGCCCGGTCCACCTTGAGTCATCATGAAGATGGCGTCGAACGTGTTGACCAGGTAGATCGCGCCCAGCACTACTCCTAGTTCGATGAAGCGCCGCAGGTGGGGCAAGGTCAGCTCCCTGAAGAGCTGGAACGCGCCGGCCCCATCGACCCGGCCCGCCTCGAGTTGGTCGCGAGGCATGGATGTCAGGCCCGCCAGGATCAGCAGCATCATGAAAGGCGTCCACTGCCAGATCAATTCGACCATCACCATGGTCAAGGGGAACTGACCGATCCAGTCGACCGGACCGACGCCCACCAGGGAGAGCACCCAGTTCAGGATGCCGTTGGTGGGATCGAGGATCGTGGTCTTCCAGATCAGTGCTCCCGCAACGGGCGTGATGAGGAAGGGCGTGATCAGCAGCGTCCGTATCACCCCGCGTCCCAGGAACGCCCGATCCAGCAGCAGCGCGAGCAACAAGCCGAGCAGCGCCGAGACGATCACGACGACCACGATCAGAATGACGGTGTTCAAAGCCACCGACCAGAACTGACTGTCCTTGACCACGGCGATGTAGTTGTTCAACCCGACGAACTGCCGCGAGCCAGGACGAACGAGGTTCCACGACAACGTCGAGTAGTACAGCGTGAACAGGAACGGGATCTGCGTGACGACGATCATGAAGATCAGCGCTGGCAGCAGCGGTCCTCGCCTCCGCCACCCCTCCGCCCGGCTGACGCCGGTGTCCTGGGCTTCCCGAATCTTGCGGACCCGTTCGGCTACTTCGGAGTCCGCCGCCCCTGTTTCGGTATCAGCTATAAGCGTCATCACTTCTCCTGATATGTCTTGCCGACGACTTCGGCGTATTCCTGTGCTTGATCGAGCGCGGCGTCCACCGACTTCTGGCCAGCCATCGCTGCGCTAATCTGCTGACTGACCCGCGTCCCGAGATCCTGGAACTCCGGAATCCCGACGAATTGCACCCCGATGTACGGAGCCGGTTGCACCGTGGGCTTGTCCGGCGTCGCGTTTTTGATCGACTCCAAGGTCAACGGCCCATAAGACTTCGAAATCGCCTGGTACTCAGGCAAGTCCGTGTATGTTGACGTGCGGCTGCCCGGTGGTACGCGGGCCCAGCCCAGTTTCTCACCGACCAGCCTCATGTAGTCCTTGCTGGTCATCCAGGAGATGAACTTCCAGGCGCCGTCGGGGTTCTTGGCGCCCTTGGGGATCCCCAGCGCCCAGGTGTAGAGCCAACCCGAGTTGGGCTTCTCCATGACGGGTGCGGGCAGATAGCCGATCTTGCCGACGAGGTCTGGGTAGGTCTTCGGGTCCTCGAGAACCGAGACCGCCGACGTGGCGTCGTACCACATCGCCGTCTGCCCCTGACCGAACAGGTTGGCGCACTCCTGGAATCCCGTTGAAGAGGCGCCGAGTTCGCCCGCCTTGTTGACGAGATCGACGTAGAAGTTGACGGCTTTCTTGACCTCCGGGCTGTTGAGTTGCGCGTTCCAGTTCTCGTCGAACCAACGCCCACCGAACGTGTTGATCACCGTGTCCAGCGGCGCGAGCACCTCACCCCAGCCCGGCTTGCCGCGCAGGCAGATGCCATCCGTGCCGTTCTTCTCCTTGATGGTCTCCGCCCACTGCGCGACTTCGTCCCACTTGGGCTGGTAGTTCGGGTCCTGATTGACCTGGATGCCCGCCTTTTCGAACATGTCCTTGCGGTACATCAGAAAGGAGGACTCGCCGTAGAACGGAACCGCGTACATGTTGCCCTGGTAGGACAGCGAGTTCCGCAGCGACGGGATGAAGTCGTTCTCGTCGTAGCCGGGCGTGTTCTTCGCGTAGTCGGACAGGTTCATGAGCCACCCGTCCTTAGCCCACTGCGGGGTCTCGAAGTTGCTGATCATCACGACGTCGAATTGACTGCCGCCCATTGCGGTCGACATCGTGATCTTGGCGCGGGCTTGGTTCTCCGAGAGCGAGATGAACTTCAGCTTGGTGCCTGGATTCTCCTTCTCGAACTCCGACGAAAGCTTCTGGGCGTCCGTCATCTGCGAGTTGGACACCAGGGCGATCGTCACCTCGTTCGCCGACGCGCCCAGACTGCCTGCGCCCGAACATCCCGCGGTCAATAGCAGCCCGGTGGCGGCCGCGCACGCCGACAACTTGTAAAGGACTCTTCGTGTCGTTTTCACTCTTGCCTCGCTCCTCATTGAGTCAATAACCAACGTGCACAATCGATGTCACATACCAACAACTTGGCCAACTTTCCGCGCAGTGCAGCCAGCGTCGCCGGGTGCTTGGCGGCCCCGCTGGCGACCAGAATGGTCTTGGCGCATTTGCGGATGTCTTCCAGCGGAACCGATACAGAGCGGCGCGCGAGCTCGGTGACGACCGGTTTGCCTTCGGCGTCGAAGAACCGCCCGCCGATCTCGCCAACCGCTCCGAGCGCAACGAGTTCGTCCAGCATCCGGTGGTCGAGGAAGCTGCCCTCGAACAGCGTGGTCGAAGTGGACGCCGCGCCGACGCCGAACAGCATGGTGTCGGCCGTGCGGCCGGCCTCCAACGTTCGAGACATCACCGAGTCGTTGTTCATCGAAGCCACCGTCGACACATCCGCGTACAGCGGCGCAGGCAGCCGGATCGCATTGGCCCGCAACACGTCCGCACTGCGGGCCAAGATGAGCTCCATCCCGGTCTGGTAGTACGCCGTCGACATCGCACCGTCCAGCTGGACGATCGTGCGGCAGCTCGCCACGCCGGGGACCAATGCCGTGACGACGGCGACCTGCTCCGGGCCCCAGGTGAATCCGAGCACGTCGTCGGCGGAGAGTCTGCGCATCAGCAGCGCGGCGGCGGCCCGACCCACGCTCGCGAACACGTTGGGTCGACCGGGCGCTCCCACGTCGATGCCGTGCCCCGCGACGACGGCTTCTGTGAGCTCGAAGCGCAGTTCGAGCTCGCGCTCCTCTTCCGCGTGAAGGCTGTCCTGCAACGTGGGCGGCACCACTACCTCGATGCGGACCAGACCCTTCGCCCTTGCCCGCGCGATGAGTCGGCCCGCCGTCGGCCTGGACACCCCGAGCCGGGTCGCGATCTCAGCCTGGGTGAGTCCGTCGAGGTAGTACAGCGTTGCCGCACGCAGGGCGAGCCGCAGGTCTTCGGGGTTGTGGACGGCGGGCGCGTCGATGGCGACTTCGGTGGACGCTGCCACCCGGCCGTTCGACGTCGGTGTCGTCACGATTCCCGCTCCCGCCCTTCCTCGCCGGCTGAGCAAACGCTCAAGGGTGCGAGTAGATGTTCACCACGCTAACATCACAAGTGTGACGTACACAACACTTTCAATCCCCAAACACATGCGGGCTGCCGTTCTCGTCGGATCCGGCCGCATCGAGGTCGAAGAACGCCCCGTCCCCAACCCAGCACCCGGTGACGTGCTGATACGCGTCTCGTCGGTCGGCGTCTGCGGCTCGGACACGCACTACTACCGCGAAGGCCGGGTGGGCAGCTTCGTCGTCGACGGTCCCCTCGTGCTCGGGCACGAGGCGGCGGGCACCATCGTCGGCGTCGGCGATTCGGTCGACTCCGGCCGCATCGGCCAGCGCGTCTCGATCGAACCGCAACGGCCAGACCCCGACAGCGCCGAGACCCGACGGGGCGACTACCACCTGTGCCCCCACATGGAGTTCTTCGCGACTCCGCCGATCGACGGGGCCTTCTGCGACTACGTCACCATCGGCGCGGCGTTCGCCCACCCGGTGCCAGACGGCGTCACCGACGAGGCCGCGGCGCTGTGCGAACCGCTGTCGGTGGGCATCGCAGCGGTCCGCAAGGCGCGGCTCGAGGCCGGCGCGCGCGTGCTGATCGCGGGCGCCGGTCCCATCGGGATCGTCATCGCCCAGGTCGCCCGCGCGTACGGCGCGGCCGAGGTCATCGTCAGCGATCCGGACGCGACGCGACGCACGCGCGCCGAGGCCTTCGGTGCGACGTCCGTGCTCGACCCGACCTCCGACGCGATGGACGACTTGGGGGTGGATGCCTTCATCGACGCCTCGGGCGCGCCGCCGGCGGTGGTGTCCGGCCTCCGCGCCATTCGGCCGGGCGGAACGGCCGTGCTGGTGGGGTCGGGAGCCGAGTCGATGACGCTGCCGACGCAGCTGATCCAGAACCGCGAGCTGATCCTCACCGGGGTGTTCCGCTACGCCGACACGTGGCCGACCGCGCTTGCCCTCGTCGAGTCCGGACGCGTCGATCTCGACGCGATGGTGACCGCCAGGTACCCGTTGGAAAAGGTCGCCGAAGCACTGGACTCCGACCGCGTGCCGGGTACCGTCAAGACAGTGGTGACCGTGTCATGAAACTCAACGAAGAGAACTTGTCACGAATCCCGATCGCCAAGCCGGGCTACGACCGCGGCGAGATCGGTATCGGCATCGTGCATTTCGGCGTTGGCGGATTCCACCGTGCGCATCAGGCGATGTACGTCGACCGGCTACTCGAGACCGGGACCGCCAACGGCTGGGGTATCTGCGGCGTCGGTGTTCTGCCCGCGGACCGCAGGATGGCCGACGTGATGGACAGCCAGGACGGGCTCTACACACTGATGGCCGAACATCCCGACGGTCACCCTGACGCGCGGGTGATCGGATCGATCGTCGACTACCGCTTCGCCCCCGACGATCGCGAAGGCGTCGTCGAACTGATGGCCGCGCCGACCACCCACATCGTCTCGCTGACCATCACCGAGGGTGGGTACGACATCGAGGGTGTGGGGCCGGACAGCGTGTTCGGCTTGGTGGCCGATGCGCTGGCCCGCCGTCGTGACCACGGGCTGCCATCCTTCACGATCGTGTCCTGCGACAACATCGAAGGCAACGGAGACGTCGCGCAACAGGCCTTTACTGCGCACGCGGAACGAACGCATCCCGGGTTGGCGGACTGGATGACCGAGCACACCCGGTTCCCCAACTCGATGGTCGACCGGATCACCCCCGTCACCACCCCCGACGTCATAGATTCGCTGGCAAAGGAATTCGGCGTCGAGGATCAGTGGCCGGTCGCCGCCGAGCCCTTCACGTCCTGGGTGCTCGAAGACGACTTCTCCGACGGCAGGCCGGCCTTCGAGGACGTCGACGTGCTGCTCGTCGACGACGTGACGCCCTACGAACTGATGAAGCTGCGCCTGCTCAATGCGAGCCATCAGAGCCTGTGCTACTTCGCTTACCTGGCCGGGTACCGGCTGGTGCACGACGCTGCAGGAGACCCACTGTTCGCCGAATTCCTGCGCGAGTACATGGATTCCGAGGCCACGCCCACGTTGTTGCCCGTACCAGGCATCGACCTGCCCGACTACAAGCGCACGCTGATCGAGCGGTTCGCCAACCCCGGCGTGCGCGACACGATCGTCCGGCTCTGCTATGGGTCCTCCGACCGCATTCCGAAATGGTTGCTGCCGGTGATACGGGAGAATCTCGCATCCGGCGCGCCCATCCGACTGTCCGCGGCGACGGTCGCCAGCTGGGCCCGCTACGCGGAGGGCGTCGACGAAAAGAGCGAGCCCATCGACGTTCAGGACCAACTCTCCGAAACCCTTGTGCCGCTGGCGAAATCGCAACTCGAAAACCCGACCGCGTTCCTAGAGCACCCAGTGTTCGGAGACCTGGTCAAGCAGCAGCGCTTCGTCGAGGCCTACACATGGGCGCTCGACTCGCTCCATCGCAACGGTGCCCGCTCGACGCTCGAACAGCTGGTTGGAAAGGGCGAGCGAAGCGACGGGGAAGGCGGCAGGGGCGAGCGAAGCGACGGGGAAGGCAAATGACTGCACGTGCCCTCGTCATCGGGGAGGCTTTGATCGACATCGTCGAACGCGACGGAGTGGCGCTCGGCGAACACGTCGGTGGCAGTCCACTCAACGTAGCGATCGGGTTGGGCAGGCTGGGCCGCGACGTCGACTTCCTCACCCACATCGGCCGCGATGACCGCGGCAAGCTGATCGTCGACTACGTCAAAGCATCTGGAGTGCAACTCGTTTCGGGCAGCACCGACGCCCAGCGCACCCCGACGGCGTTGGCCCGGCTCGACGCGGGCGGTGCGGCGAACTACGTGTTCGACATCGAGTGGGCGCTGTCAGGTACGGCCGAGGTCGCGCCGC
Source organism: Mycobacterium sp. (assembly GCA_025966225.1). GTDB lineage: Bacteria > Actinomycetota > Actinomycetes > Mycobacteriales > Mycobacteriaceae > Mycobacterium. The sequence continues at coordinate 31,512 of JAOPVI010000050.1, forward strand.
CGCTCGTCGCACACACCGGCTCCATCGCCGCCTTCCTCGACCCCGGCTGCCTGGCCACCGCCGCCCTGCTCGACGCCTACCGGCCGTCGGCGACGATCAGTTACGACCCCAACGTGCGACCCGCGCTGATCTCCGACCACGAGCAGGCCCGCACGCGCATCGAACGGATCGTCGAGCGTGCGGACGTCGTCAAGGCCAGTGACGAGGACCTCAACTGGATCGATCCGAACCACGCGCCCGAACGCGTTGCGGAGACGTGGCTGGGACTTGGCCCGTCGATCGTCGCGGTGACCATGGGCGGACAAGGCGCGTTCGCCATGTGCGCGGCGGGCAGCGTGCGCGTGCCCGCGCTACCGGTCGAGGTCGTCGACACCGTGGGGGCAGGCGACGCTTTCATGACGGGACTGATCGACGCGTTGTGGAGCCTGGACCTGCTGGGCGCGGCCAAGCGTGCGGACCTGGCGCACATCTCCCTCGACGACTTGCAGACCGTGGTGCAAGCGGCCGCGCGGGTGGCCGCGTTGACCGTGACGCGGGCGGGCGCAGACCTACCCGATCGCGCCGCTCTTCAGTAGCACCGAGGCCGTGGGCCATACTGGGTCATGCGTTCCATCTGGAAGGGATCCGTCGCCTTTGGCCTGGTGAACGTGCCAGTCAAGGTCTACAGCGCGACCGAAGACCATGACATCAAGTTTCATCAGGTGCATGCCAAGGACAACGGACGCATCCGCTACAAGCGCGTTTGCGAGGTATGCGGCGAGGTGGTCGAGTATCGCGACATCGCACGGTCCTACGAATCCGAGGACGGCCAGACGGTCGTGATCACCGACGAGGACATCGCCACCCTGCCCGAGGAGCGCAGCCGCGAGATCGAGGTACTGGAGTTCATCCCCGCCGATCAGCTCGATCCGCTCATGTACGACAAGAGCTACTTCCTCGAGCCCGATTCGAAGTCATCCAAGTCCTATGTGCTGCTGGCGCAGACGCTCGCGGAGACCGATCGGGTGGCCATCGTGCACTTCTCCCTGCGCAACAAGACGCGCTTGGCGGCCCTGCGGGTCAAGGACTTTGGCAAGCGCGAAGTGATGATCATCCACACGCTGTTGTGGCCCGACGAGATCCGCGACCCCGACTTCCCCGTGCTCGATCAGAAGGTCGAGATCAAGCCCGCCGAGCTGAAGATGGCCGGCCAGGTCGTCGAGTCGATGACCGACGACTTCCACCCCGAGAAGTTCACCGACACCTATCGGGAAGAAATGCTCGAACTGGTCCAGGCGAAGATCGAAGGCGGAGAGGCGTTCACCGCCGAGGAGCAGCCCGCCGAGTTGGACGAGACCGAGGACGTGTCGGACCTGCTGGCCAAGCTCGAGGCCAGTGTTGCAGCCCGCAAGGGCGGTTCGGATGACAAGCCCGCCAAGAAGGCCCCCGAAAACAAGGCTGTCGCAAAGAAAGCTCCCGCGAAGAAGGCCGTCGCGAAGAAGACACCCGCAAAGAAAGCGCCCACAAAGAGGGCCGCGGCCAAGAAGTGACCGACCTTTCGGGGCTCGCCAAGCATCAGGTGACGATCACCGCGGTCGCGGTCGACCGACCGTCGCCCCGATCCATGCGCCTAGGCCGCTGATCCTCATCCCGTTGCTGAATAGCGACGCCAGTAGCAGCGCCACCAGTGTGGATACCAACCCGATGCCGCCGAGGAACGCCGACGCGTAACGCTTGGCCATCTTCGCGATGAACGGTGACAACATCGCCTGCGCCACCGAAGACGACGACGGCGACGATGAATCCGTATACCGACACCGACACTTTCTTGATGAACC